>JAQXXU010000001.1 GCA_029226225.1 Lachnospiraceae bacterium
CATTATGGCAGTCATCACCGGACTTTTCATAGATATGGCATCACATTTTTCCGGCGCGAAAAAATACGTACTTCAGGTCATCGGAATGGTGTTCGGACTGGCTGTCTGCTACCTTTTCGGAACCGTCTGGTTCATGGTTGCATACCATGTGACGCTTATTGCCGGACTTTCGACCTGCGTCTTCCCGTTCCTGCCGTTTGACGCGCTAAAGATCGCGTTCTGCGTAGTCATCGGAAATGCCCTAAGGCACGCGCTTACCAGAGCCCATCTGATAAGCTATGCAAAGGCAAAATAATTAAAAAGTTCTTTACAAATCCATCCAAAAAGAGTATTGTATGCATTTGGATGGTATTCGAAAGAAACTGTACCCGCATGGATTTCGCGTTCCGGAACTCCACCGCCGCTGACTTCAGATGAAGCAGTGAGCATTTACGGAGGTGATGGAATGAAGAGAATTGGCTTTATCGGTGCCGGAAAAGCAGGCACCGCCCTGGGACTCTATTTTTCCAGGAAAGGATACCCGGTCACGGGATATCTGAGTCGCACAAGAGATCATGCAAAGACGTCGGCAGAGCTTGTCGGCGCATCAGTTTATGATGATCCTAAGGATATCGCCCGAGAGAGCGATATCCTTTTTTTAACGGTTCCGGACGCAAAGATCCGGGAAGTCGCAGAAGAGCTGGCAGCTTCCTGTGGCGACCTCCATGACAGATGGATAGTCCACTGCAGCGGCGTACTCTCCTCTTCCGTTTTCCCAGATCTAAAAGGCGCGTGCGGTTTCTCACTTCATCCGGCGATGGCTATATCAGAGCCAGTTAAAGCAGCCGGAGATTTCCCATCCTCAGTTTTTACAATAGAAGGTGCTCCTGATGGAGCAAGCGATTTTTTCAAGGAAGCAGGGCTTCATGTGGTCCCAATAGAGACTTCCGAAAAGACTCTCTATCACCTGGCGTGTGCAGTTTCGAGTAATTTCGTCACGGGACTATACTCCTGGGCGCTTGAGATTCTCGAGTCAGCAGGCATTTCAGATGAGGACGCTATTAGCATCATCACCCCGCTTTTTAAAGCGAATGCCTCTTCTGTGGCAGAAAATGGCCCGGTAAATGCCCTGACTGGCCCGGTAGAACGGGCTGATCCAGACACTGTAAAGTGCCACCTGGACTCACTCACTTCCGATGATGATAAGACACTCTACCGCCTTCTATCGGAGAAACTTATTTTTCTGGCGAAGGAGAAAAATCCCGACCGCAGTTACATAGAACTGGAGGATACATTATGGCATTAAAAAAGCAGACGGTAAACACTCTTCAGAAAATGAAGGAAAACGGTGAGAAGATAGCGATGCTCACCTGTTACGATTACACGACAGCGACCCTTATAGAGCAGACAGATATCGATGCTGTCCTTGTCGGCGATTCGCTCGGCATGACAGTCATGGGTTACGACGACACGCTTCCTGTCACGATGGAAGACATGATCCACCACACGGCCTGCGTTTCCAGAGGGCTTAAAAACACTTTTCTCGTAGGCGATATGCCTTTCATGTCTTACCACGTCTCTGACGAGCAGGCTGTAGAAAATGCCGGCCGCCTGATAAAGGAAGGACACGCAAACGCCGTAAAGCTCGAGGGCGGCGCCAAGTACTGCTCACAGATCAGAGCCATCGTAGACGCACAGATCCCTGTAGTCGCCCACATCGGCCTGACTCCGCAATCTGTAAACGCCTTCGGCGGTTTCAAGGTTCAGGGCAAGAATGTCGAGAGAGCAAAAGAGCTCTTGGAAGACGCCAAAAAAGTCGAAGAGGCCGGAGCCTTCATGGTAACCCTCGAGTGCGTTCCTGAAAAACTCGCCACGATGATCTCCGAAGAGCTCACTATCCCTACGATAGGGATTGGTGCCGGAAACGGCTGTGACGGACAGATTCTCGTATATCAGGATATGCTCGATATGTACGATGGTCTCGCCCCGAAGTTCGTAAAGCACTTCGCTCATATCGGCCGCGAGATGAAGGACGCATTCAATGCCTACTCAAAAGAAGTAAAGGAAAAGACTTTCCCTGTAACGGGCGAGCACACTTTTAAAATAGCTGACGAAGTAATGGAGGAATTAAAGAAATGATAGTTGCTGAGACCATAGCTGACGTAAAAAAGTACGTAAAAGAATGGAAGAAAAACGGTGAGACCATAGGGCTCGTTCCTACGATGGGCTATCTGCACGAGGGACACGCTTCCCTGATAAAAAAGGCCCGCGAGCAGAATGACCGTGTAGTAGTTTCCGATTTCGTAAACCCTACGCAGTTCGGACCGAATGAGGACTTAGAGCAGTATCCTCGTGACTTTGAAGCCGATAAAAAGCTCTGTGCCGGGCTAGGAGCCGACCTTATTTTCCATCCGACTCCTGAAGAGATGTATGGGAAAGACCACTTCACTAAAGTTCATGTAGACACTCTTACAGCCGGTCTCTGCGGAGCTGTCCGCCCGGTACACTTCGACGGTGTCTGCACTGTAGTCACAAAGCTTTTCCATATAGCTGAAGCCGACCGTGCCTACTTCGGGCAGAAGGACGCCCAGCAGCTCGCAGTCGTAAAGCGCATGGTTCACGACTTAAACTACAATATCGAGATCGTAGGCTGCCCTATCGTGCGTGAAGCCGACGGTCTTGCAAAGAGTTCAAGAAACACCTACCTCTCACCTGAAGAGCGAAAGGCCGCTGTGATCCTCTCCGCTTCTCTAAAGGAAGGCAAAAAGGCCATCGACGCCGGTGAAAAAGACCTGAAAAAAATAACCGACATCATCACGAAAAAGCTTGAAACTGAGCCTCTCGCTCGTATCGACTACGTCTCAGCTGTCGACTTCAACCTTCTCCAGCCGAAGGACCGTCTCGACGGCGAGGAAACTCTTATCGCCATCGCGGTTTACATCGGAAAGACCAGAGAAATCGATAATATCATAGTGAGGTAACTATACAACACCGGACGGTGGCTGAAAAAAAACGGAACCGGTGGCCGCATACCATGATGGCAGTGGCACAGTCATCATGCGCTGCAGACCGGACGCGCTCCTTGCCTTCAGGCTGCACGGATTTAAAAACTGGCGTAGCTTCCAGGACTGCGTCGCGACGCCCTAAAGTCTGCATCGCACGTGACTGTGCGCCCTGCTCTCTTGGTATGCGGCATTTAAAAACCGGTTCACGTTTTTTTCAGCCTCGCCCACCACAGGAGGAATCAAAATGCTTATAAGTATACTGAAATCCAAGATTCATCGCGCTGTCGTGACTCAGGCGGAGCTCAACTACGTCGGCAGCATCACTATCGATGAAAAGCTGATGGAAGAAGCCCACATCCGTGAGTACGAAAAGGTCGAGATCGCCGATGTCGAAAACGGCGAGAGATTTTCCACCTATGTGATAGCCGGCGAAGCTGGCAGCGGCATCATCTGCTTAAACGGTGCTGCTGCCAGAAAATCAGCTGTCGGCGACCACGTGATCATTATGTGCTATGCACAGGTCGACCCGGATAAAGAGGAAGTCGAGAAACCAGTGGTCGTTCTCGTCGATCAGAACAATACGCCGACAAAGGTTGTACGCTACGAAAAGCATGGAAAGCTTGCATGAAAAACCCGTTTAACCTATAATGGGAAAAATATCTTTTGGTTGAAGAAATGGAAAGGTACGTAATGGGCGAATTAGAAAATGAAGAAGTAAACCAGCTGGTCGCAAGGCTTTTATCCGATTACGGCAAAGGCCGTGACATCGATAAAATGGCTGTTTTCAACCAGCCTGACAGAGATAAGGTAGTTCTTATCACGAATAAGCTTCTGCGTCTCGTCTTCCCTGGTTACTACAGGGATCAGGTCTACAAGAGCTATAATCTCCGTGGAAACCTGACTGTGCTCATTGAGGATGTCCTCTATAACTTAAGCCAGCAGATCGAGATAGTGCTCTGCTATGATGAGATCACGAAGCGCGCCGACAATGGCGGTGAGACGGTACTAAGTCCTGAGGAAGAAGCGAAGTTCAAGGATCAGGCATACTGTCTGGCTCTTACTTTTTTAAATCGTCTGCCTGATATCAGAGATTATGTCGAAACCGACCTTGTCGCCACCTTTGACGGCGACCCGGCCGCTTCAAGCCTCGATGACATCATTCTCTCC
>JAQXXU010000002.1 GCA_029226225.1 Lachnospiraceae bacterium
TGATAAAGGCCTCTGCCTGCTTTTTTCTCTCGGAATTATCGATGATTCCGGCGCAGATCGGAGCAGAAAGACCGGTTTTTCTAAAAAAGTCGGTGTCCTCGAGCGGGATGCTTTCCTTAATGTAGCCCTTTTTTATGAAATCTTCGGCACAGTCTGTACTCATAAAAACGACATCTAGATCCCTTGCTGTGATCATCGCCAGAAGCTTTACTGATGAGGCGTAGGAATACTCGTAGGTATCAGAGTCCGAAGCATCGGAGGAGAGGATGAAGCGTTGAACAGGTATCTCGTATTTTTTGGCTCCGCCGGGCAGACTCTTAATATATGGCGAGGTCAGTGCGTCTATAGAATCAGCACTCATAGAGATATTGATAAAGGCGATCGAGAGGGCAGTATCCTTTTTGGTAAGCGCGTGCACGAGAAAAGAGAGTACGATGCATATAGCGATTACTGCAGCAAAAATCGGAAGCTTGTAGTAATCCCAGATGTAGCCGGCCTTCTCGCGGCGATTCAGATGCGCGGTGGCTTGGCGAAAGGTCATAGCTCTTTCTCCTCATGCAGTGAACCGGCCTCGAGCAGTGCAAATACAGGTTTTAGCAGATAGGAGCAGAGAAAAGCACAGAATCCCTCGCCCAGGAAAAATATCGGAAAGAAGTACTTGTAACCGATATAGAAGATCGCGATATGGATGACGGCCATCATCACAGTGCAAAGAGGAAAGCGGATGCCGACTACGAACGCGTTTTTAAGCATGGCGGCTGTAGTGTTCTCAAAGCGTGCCAGCAGAGGAAAGACATACAGGATCTCTATCAGATAGATGACAGCAAAAAGCAGGCACAGTCCACAGCCTAAAGCTACCAGAGGAAGCGGAAGAAGGGCTCTCATATAGAATCGTCCCGCAAGGGCGATTGCTATACCGCAGGGGATCAGGATGACAGAGAGCTTTGCTCCGCTTTTAAGGTTCGTCTTAAACGAGTGGAAGAACTCGCCTATCACTGAGGAACCACTCTCTCGAGAGAGCTTTAGTGTGCAGTAGTAGAGCGCGCTGGTGGAAGAGCCGATCGTAATGAGCGGGATGCTGGTGACAAACCACAGAGCATTGAGGATGATGCAGTCGAGAAGCTTTCCCAGGAAAGAAAAAACAGGGTTATCAGGGTTGAAAAATCGGTTCATATATTCTCCTTTCCGCCTTGACAGGGCGATGATCAGACCGGTGTATCACCGGTGGATTCTCTTAGGATCAGGTTGCTCTCACAGAAGCAGGTACGATAGTTCATATCCGGGTTCTTGATCCGTGAGAGGATGAGCTCTGTGGCAGTAAAGCCCATGACCTGGCTGTGTATATGTACAGTGGATATCTGAGGCCTTACGACCCTGGACTCGGAGGAGTCGTCGAATCCCAGCAGATATACGTCCTGTGGAATCTCATATCCCAGACTTTTCAGGGCGTTCATCGCATCGATAGCGACGAAATCATTCGCGCAGACGAAGGCGCGGGGAAGAGATGACATCTCTGAGAACCTTTTCGTAAGAAAATTCACCGAAGGATTTCCCTTTTCTCCGTTAGCCAGGGCGGGAACCTTCTGAGTGATGCACCACTCATCTGTCGTATGCATCGCATATAGGGAGACGCCGCTGGTAAAAGCCATATATCTCTCAAAGAATGAACGGCAGTGAAGCATATCACCGATAAAGCCGATATCTGTCACGCCCCTCTGGTGCATGGATTTAAAAAATGAAAGAATCCCGTCACGGTTATCCATCAAAAGGATGTCCGCCGGCAGCGGATCGCCCATCGGATCGACGGGAGAATCCACGAACAGAACAGGAATCCCGCATTCGGCGAGAAACCTGGCATATGCCTCGTCAAAGACCTCTATGCAGATGATGGCGGCGCAGTTCTCTGTTCTGATAGAGGATGGAAGTCTCTTCAGGCGGATATCCTCGCCTCTGGCTATATGCATGCTCATCGAGTATCCGCGTTTGGAAAGCTCCAGCTGAAACTTATCGAGCATGGTGGCAGAGAAATGAGAGCCATTGAGCGCCCAGGTAGTGATCAGCGCGATGTCATTCTTCTCGGGGGATTGAGGGGCGGAGACAGCGGATAAGGCATCTATATCCATATAGGAGAACTGCTTGTAGCCCATCTCCACAGCCTTCGCCAGAACCCTCTGCCTTGTCGAATCGGCGAGAATGCCGGTATTGTTTATCGCCTTTGAGACTGTATTTCTCGATAGCCCCAGGGAGTCGGCGATGTCTTGTATTGTTACTCTATTTGACATTTGAAACCTGCCTTCTGCTTATCTTTGGTTTTCTGTATTATAAAACCACAACCAATATTTGTCAAATGTAAAATAATGACTGTGACATAACGGAGCCTGAAAATAAAATCATGCACAGAGAAGAAGGCTGTTTTACAAATTTTACTGTGCAAATGTACAAAAATTATTGACAAATGAAAAAACAGAACCTATAATGAATTTTGTCAACGGAAGTGAGATGCTTTTACATTTGCACACAAAAGGAGGAAATTCAAATGGAAGCAAAGGCAAGGCGGGGAAGTCTGCTGCTGTACTTACGACAGCACTGGCAGTTGTACGTGATTTTTCTGGGACCGGCATTGGTGATTACACTACTGTTCAAGTACGTCCCGATGGGAGGCATATTGATCGCCTTCCAGAACTTCAACCCGATCAAGGGAATTGTCGGGAGCCAATGGGTAGGAGGATACCACTTCAGGAGGTTTTTGTCATCACCGGATTTTATGCGGTATCTGGTGAACACTCTAAAGCTCAGCGTCTACGGACTGCTGTGGGGATTTCCTTTTCCGATTATTCTGGCGATCTTTCTGAATCAGATAAAGAGCAAGGGTATCAAGAAGAAGGTACAGACCATCCTCTACATGCCGAACTTCGTATCGGTAATCGTACTCTGTGGTATGGTGAGAATCCTTCTGTCGGTGACAGGACCGGTGAACGGACTTTTTCACTCGAGCATCAACTTCATGACTATACCTGAGTTCTTCAGACCGATATACATCATCTCGGGTATCTGGCAGGGAGCCGGCTGGTCGTCGATCATGTACACTGCAGCGCTTTCGAACGCGAGCAAGGACCTAAGAGAAGCGGCCAGACTCGATGGGGCGAATATCTGGCAGCAGCTTCGTGTGGTGGACTGGCCGGCGATCAAGGACATGGTGGTGATCCAGTTCATCCTCTCGGCAGGCGGTATCATGAGCGTGGGATTCGAGAAGGCATACGCCCTGCAGACCGATATGAACATGAAGTCGTCTGAGATCATAGCCACATATGTGTACAAAAAGGGTCTTCTCGATGGAGACTACAGCTTCTCGACGGCGGTCGGACTGTTTAACACAGTGATAAACCTGATACTACTAATCGCAGTGAATAAGATAGTCGCCAGGATGAACGACGGCAATGGTATCTGAAGAATAAGGGATAAGGAGAAAATCATATGGCCGATAAGGTATTCAAGGTTATCAGCAGAGTATTCTTGGCTCTGTTCGTGATAGCTATAATCATTCCGATGTTATACATAGTAGTGGCGTCCTTCATCGATCCGGTCACCTTACAGAATCAGGGGCTGACACTGGACTTTAAGAAGTGGACACTCACTGCCTACCAGAGAGTTATCTCTAATAATATGATCTGGGTAGGATTTTTGAACGCAGTGATTTATTCGGTACTTTTTACCGTGATATCAGTGGCGGTTACGATGCTGTGCGCCTACCCTATGTCCAGAAGGGACTTCAGGGGACGGGGATTTTTCAACGCTATATTCGTGATCACGATGTTCTTTGGCGGTGGACTGATCCCTACCTACCTTCTGATCAGTGATCTGGGGCTTATCGACAGTGTCTGGGCAGTGGTTCTCCCGGGAGCCTTCTCGGTGTGGAACATGATCATAGCCAGAACCTACTATCGCTCGATCCCGAATGAGCTTCGTGAGGCAGCAGCGGTAGACGGAGCGGGAGATGTGATATATTTCTTTAAGATACTGATGCCTCTGTGCAAGCCTATTATAGCAGTGCTCGTGCTCTGGCAGTTCGTAGGCATGTGGAACAGCTACTTCGATGCGATGATCTACATCAATACAGATATCAAGCAGCCGCTGCAGCTGGTGCTCAGATCCATCCTGATTCAGAACCAGCCGGAGCCGGGTATGATAGCGGATATCCAGAGCACTGCAGCCAGGGCACAGCTGGCAGAGCTGTTAAAGTATGCGACAATCATTATCTCTTCACTGCCACTGATAGCGATGTATCCTTTCTTTCAGAAGTACTTCGAGTCGGGAGTCATGGTAGGATCGATCAAGGGCTGATACGGAGGAAAATATATGAAAAATCTGATTAAAAAACTAACGGCCGCCTCGATGGCAGTGATTATAAGCACCACCTCGCTGTCTGGATGCGGAGAGCTGTTTTTCGGATACAAGCAGGCCAGAGAGAAGGTAAAGGAGCCGACATCCTACAGCTTTCCACTCAGCGAGAAGGAGACGATACACGGGATGACCAGCTATCCGGCGAATACACAGTCGGATCCGAACAAGAGAGATATATTCAGGAGGCTTGAGGAGCAGACGAATGTCCATGTGGACTGGAAGGCCATACCGTCGGATCAGTGGGCAGACAAGATCTCACTGCAGATGACGAACTACTCATCACTGCCTGACTTCGTATTCACAGCTGGCTTTTCGGATACCGATCTGCAGAGATACGGAAACCAGGGAATCATCATCCCGCTGGAGGACTATATAGATAAATACATGCCGAACCTGAAGAAGGTATTTGACGAGTACCCTGAGTACAGGCAGATGTGCACCGATGAGAACGGACATATCTGGGCGTTCCCGTGGATCGAGCAGCTGGGAGAAGGCATGACGGCGATCCAGACAGTCGGTGACATGAGCTTTATCAATAAAAAGTGGCTTGATTTCCTGGGACTTGAGGTACCGACGAATACAGAGGAGTTCGAAAAGGTGCTTAAGGCATTTAAGGATCACGCACCGGAGCTTAAGAGGAAGTTCAATATAGAGGGAAGCATCATCCCTATGTCCTGCATTATAAATGACGGCGATCAGGATCCTTCCATCCTGATAAACGGTTTCGGTGATGGTCTGGGAGATCCGGACAGAGGCCGCCATATAGTGGTAAATGATGACAAAAAGGTGATCTGCTCCTCTACTCAGGACGGATATAAGAAGGGAATCCAGTGGCTGCATCAGCTCTACTCTGAGGGACTTATAGACCCGGAGTGCTTCACTCAGGACTGGTCCACCTATGTGTCGAAGGGTAAGTCGGGCAGATACGGAGTACTGTTCTCCTGGGATGTGGCAAATATAGCAAACCTCGCGGACTATGAACCGCTTCCTGCTCTTAAGGCAGACGTGAGAAATATCACCCCGCAGAACGGATCCTACACCAGC
The DNA here is from genome assembly GCA_029226225.1 of Lachnospiraceae bacterium. Taxonomy (GTDB): domain Bacteria; phylum Bacillota; class Clostridia; order Lachnospirales; family Lachnospiraceae; genus Weimeria. Next base: position 5,446 of record JAQXXU010000002.1, read on the forward strand.
GGATTCGACCGCGGCAGATGTGTGGTTACGGCACTGGCAAAGCGCCCGGCTCTAGTAGCCAGCTGGATAGACCAGATGTATGCGCCGTTCCAGTCGCCTCAGAACAACTGGGGCACCTATGGAGACGATGGAGGATTCCATATATTCGAGCTCGCGAAAAATAAAGATGGTGAGACGATGCTTAAGCATATGGATCTGGGCGACCATTCACCTGTAGAGGTAAGAGAGGCAGAGTGCGTCGGAGGCCCTCTGGCGGTGCTCAATGACTACTACGGCAAGTAC
>JAQXXU010000003.1 GCA_029226225.1 Lachnospiraceae bacterium
ACAGATCAGCTTTACCCGGTTAAAAGGCACCATAAAGTAATAGCCGTCAGCTGTTTTCTCTATTTTAGCAGCTATGTCAAGTGACACCTGCTCTGCCACAGCTTCAGCCTCTTCCCTCGACATGTCCGGTCTGTACATATCTACTACCTCCTGAGGCACGTGGATGCCTGGCATTTCTGTGGCCATGAAGGTCGCATTCTTAAAGCTGACGAGAGGCATGATGCCTGCTATGATCTTTGCCCCCGTCATTTTTTTTAGAAGTGCAAGTCTCTCTATATCCTCATCTCCGTACACAGGCTGTGTCAGGAAAAACGAACAGCCCTGCTCCATTTTAAGCTGCATCCGGCGAACTATGGCTTCGACATTCTTACCGTGGTAATTCAGCGCTCCGCCGTAGATGATCCTGTCTTCTGAAAAACTCTCGTCGTTTAACAGCTTCGCCATATTCATAAAACGGATAGAGTTATAATCGAATACCGGCGTTATCTGGCTCCTGTCAGCAGAAGGGACCGGATCGCCAGTTATCATCAGAAAATGCCTTATGCCTGCTGCGTAGCTTCCTAGAAGAGAACCACGGAGACCTATGATATTCCTGTCACGGCAGGTCACATGCGGCATCACATCGACTCTGGTCTCCTTCTGCATCATGGCACCAAGAAGCATCGGGTCCATCCTGCTGCGTCCCATCGGAGAATCAGAAAGTGTTATGATGTCAATTCCTGCTTCAGCCAGAGTATGTGCCGACTTCATGACCATTGAGATATCACTGTTAAACGGCGGGTCAAGCTCTACTACAAATGGCTTTTCGCCACTGTTTATTTTTTTATAAAAAGATGAAAAAGTCCTTGTCTTTTTTTCTTCTAACGGAACCAGAGTCTTCTCTTTCGGTTTCCTGTCTAAAAATGTCTCAGCTATTTTGTTTATGAAATCAGGTGTAGTTCCACAGCAGCCGCCTATTATATCAGCTCCTTCCGAAACTATCGCCCTCATTTTTTCAGTGAAAAACTCCTTATCTCCCCTGTAGATCTGTCTGCCTCGCAGGTTATACGGATAGCCTGCATTTGGAAGCACGATGAATGGCTTATCAGTATAGGTATGCGCTCCTGCTATGATCTGTGCCATATGAGACGGACCGACGCCACAGTTGAAGCCATAGGCGTCTACGTTCTTCTCCGTGGCTCCGAATCGCATTATGTTATCGACAGAAAGCCCTCCAGTCGTCATCCCTGTTTTGTTTATCGAGAAAGATACGAGAATTACCGACTCAGGATTTTCTTCTTTTATATACGAAAAAATCTCTGAAAGCCCCTCAGTCTGAGTCTGTGTCTCAAAATCAAACACATAAGCACCTTCATCCAGGAAAGCATCGATCACAGGCTTTAAGTCAGAAAATACCTGTCCTTCCATCGCCGGATCAAAGATGGTTCCGATGTCCGCCACAGCAATACAGTTCTTTCCTGATCTATCTATAGCATGTCTGGCCAGTTTAAAGGCTTCACGCGCAATCCTCACCTTTTCCTCGTCAGTTTCTATAAATGGTCCTGAAACTGCAAAGCTGTCAGAGCGGATAAGCATGGCACCAGCATCTATATACCTGCTATGGATGGCTCTTATCCTGTCTGGATGTGTGAGCACAGCTCGCTCAACTATATCTTCGTCTTCCGGATAAAGGCTCTGATAATAGGTTCCCATGGCACCATCAGAGATGATCAGCTGCTTTTTTAAAAGTTCTTTTAGTCTATTCACCGGCCTTCATCTCCTCTATGCCTTTCAGGATTTTTTCTTTACGGTAAAAATTCCGTTTCGATAGTTTCGCGTATTCATCGCAGATAGTTCTAAGCCTAAGATCCTCCAGATGGAGAGGGCCGATATCCTTCTTTTCATCGAGTACCTGTCTTACTGTCATATCTATCTGATAATAGTTTACGATGAATTTATAATAATTAGCTTTTGACTTTATATACTTAGTCAGCCGCCTCTGTTTGTCCTTATCGTAACTTCTGAACTCATCTGTCTTTGAAAAAAGTATAAAATGCTGTAAGTAAAGATCAGAAAGTTCATGTGACTGTTTATCAAGAGTATCTTCCCATCGTGGGATGATCTCTTTAAGCGTACTGATCCTCCACTCGAGGATCTGCTTATCGGTAGCACGGTATTTTTTCAGGTCATAGAGCGAACGATTGTCATCCTTTACCTCATCTACAAAGGCACGGCATTTTTCTATCAGAGCTTCACGAACCGGCTTATAATCAGGTTTATTCTCTGGTGGGTCTGTCACATCATAGGTGCATTTACCAGACAGATAATCTTCCGGAGTCGTCCAGTACAGATAGTCTAGGTATGGGTCGAATCTGGTCTCATCCTTATTTATCCGGGAAAGAAGAACCGGTACTTCCATCGCAAGACAGGGCAGCGCGCAGTGAAGTCTCTTCGTCACGACACAGATGGCATTCTGGTAGATAGAAAGCCTCTCCTCGATAAAAGCCTTTCTCTCTTCCCAGGTACGGCTCTTATCCCGCGGTCTGTTGTGAGTCAGCTCCTTTATCTCTATATCAGAGCCCTTCAGCTGCTCTTTAATTTTTGCAGTTATCTCGTCACCGGCGTCTACCAGACAGATGTATTTGCCACGGTCCTCTTTCGGACGTTTGGGCAGTGTCATGGTAATACAGCCTGAAAAATACGCGTCAATTCCGATATCCTTTAGATTTTTTTCGGTAAAATGGTCGCGACAGCCTACTGGTCCGTTCGCCTGTAGATACTCACCTCCACGACCTGTAAGCATCTCATACTTTATGATGGAGCCTGGCTGATATCCAAGCTGATGGTCTGCATAGTGAAAACCAACAAAAAGCGGATAGATATACTTTGAAGGCGGCCAGTTCCATTTATTCCACATGTACCATGCATTCATTATCACAGCCACTGGCTTTTTATCGTCTGTGGTAAATGACTGCATATGCTCCCTGTCGATAAAGTAATCTATCTGAGGCAGAAAATAGGACGTAGCTACTGCCTGAATGTCGTCTCCGATATTTAGATTATTTCTGTTATATAAAATCCCGAATTTCATGGTAAACCTCAGAGAAAGTGATTTTTATCAACCTCTTGAAAAAATACACTGGATAGTTTAACACTTACTTCCTTTTTTAACAAGATTTTGGTATGATTATACTGTATGACAAACTTATGAAAGGTAATGAATCTATGAATTATGATGTGATAATAATCGGCGCGGGTCCCGGCGGGATCTACGCTTCTTATGAACTGGTAAAAAAAGATCCGTCCCTTAAGATTGGGCTTTTTGAAGAGGGAACCCCTCTCGAAAAGCGTCACTGTCCTATCGACGGCAAAAAAATAAAAAGCTGCATCCACTGTAAGAGCTGTTCTATCATGAACGGTTTCGGCGGCGCAGGTGCTTTTTCCGATGGAAAGTATAACATCACGAATGACTTCGGCGGCACTCTCTACGAATACATAGGCCGTGACAAGGCATTAGAGCTGATGAAATACGTCGACGAGATCAATATGGCAAACGGCGGAGAAGGCACGAAGCTCTATTCTACTGCTGGCTCTTCTTTTAAGACTCTCTGCATGCAGAACGGTCTCCAGCTCCTCGATGCCTCTGTCCGCCATCTGGGAACAGATAAAAACTACGTGGTCTTAGAGCATCTCTATGATCAGCTGAAGGATAAGGTGGACTTCCACTTCAATACTCCTGTCAGAAAAATCGAAGCTATCAAGAACGGGGATGCTTATACCTACCGCATTCACACAGACTCTGAGACTTTTGACGCACCTAAGTGCATCGTCTCTGTCGGCAGAAGCGGCTCTAAATGGATGGAAACTGTCTGCGATGGCTTAGGCATTAAGACTAAGAGCAACCGCGTAGATATCGGTGTCAGAGTAGAGCTTGCAGCTCCGATCTTCGAGCACATCACAAAAGAGCTCTATGAAGGAAAAATAGTCTACCGTACGAAAAAATTCGAAGATCGTGTACGTACCTTCTGTATGAACCCGCATGGCATCGTCGTAAATGAAAACACAAACGGCATCATCACTGTAAACGGCCACAGCTTCGAAGACCCATCAAAGAAAACTGAGAATACAAACTTTGCTCTTCTCGTCGCAAAGCACTTTTCCGAGCCTTTCCATGATTCGAATGGCTACGGTGAAAGTATTGCGAGACTGTCGAATATGCTCGGCGGAGGCGTCATAGTACAGCGTTTCGGCGATCTCGAGCGAGGACGCCGCTCTACCCAGAAGCGTCTCGATGAAAGCACTGTCCATCCGACACTTAACGCCACTCCTGGTGACCTATCACTTGTTCTTCCAAAGCGTATCCTTGACGGCATCATAGAGATGATCTATGCGCTCGACCGAATCGCTCCGGGAACTGCCGGTGATGATACTCTGTTATATGGTGTGGAAGTGAAATTCTACAATATGGAAGTCGAACTGGATAAACACCTAGAGACCTGCTATCCAGGGCTTTACATGATAGGCGATGGCAGCGGCGTTACGCATTCTCTGTCGCACGCCTCCGCCAGCGGTGTATTCGTAGCTGATGAGCTGGTGGACGGTGAGGATTAATCCTCATCTTCCTCTTCAGCTTCATCGGACTCTTCTTCGTACTGCATGGATTTTGAAGTATCTGCTGCTTCCCTGTGAAGACGGCTGTCTGACCTCGGTGAAAGAGCGATCGTCATGTGCGGGTCGCTCATATCCGGGGTCTTTTTCTTTTTTACATCTGCGTTCGAGAATGCAGTCTTTATCCCCTCTCCAAGTATCTCAGCATTTGACACCTCATCGATAAGTGATGTCGGCATGAATATCTTTGTGGCATTTCCATTAGCCACTCCCTGAATAGCCTCATAGCCTTTCAGTTTTATGATCTCAGGTGATACTCCGGACTCTGTCAGTGTCTTTAAAGCATAGGCCTGGGCATCAGCACGAAGCCGCATAGCTTTGGCTTCTCCTTCAGCTCTCGCTACTGAAGCTTCAGCCTCTGCCTGAGCTGCCAGAACCTTTGCCTCCTTGTCACCCTCAGCCGTGGTCACTACTGACTGTTTGTGAGCTTCAGCCTCAGTGATGGCCTGTCTCTTCTCACGCTCAGCCCTCATCTGCTTTGTCATGACTTCCTGGATGTCCTTAGGTGGCTGGATGTTCTTTACTTCTACCCTTGTGATCTTTATGCCCCAGGCATCTGTTGCTTCGTCAAGCTCTGACTGAAGCTTTGCGTTTATCGTATCTCTGGAAGTAAGCGTCTCATCGAAGGTCAGGGCTCCGACCAGGTTTCTTAATGTAGTCGCTGAAAGTGTCTCGACTCCCTGTCTCGGGTTTGAGATTTTGTAAGTGTAGAGCATCGAGTCGAAGACCTTCATGTACACGACTGAATCGATCATCATCGTGACATTATCCTTCGTGATGACTGGCTGCGGCGGGAAATCAAGTACTGCTTCTTTTAGTGAAACTCTCGCACGTACCGTCTCGATAAACGGCATCTTGAAGTTGATCCCGGCATGCATCGTGCGGTTATACTTGCCGAGCCTTTCTACAATCGCCTCATTTGATTCCGGCACGATCTTTATCGTCGCCGCCAGGAATATGATGATAAGAACTATGATGATAATTGCTGCTGTCATTTTATTTCCTCTCTTTCATTGGAAACTGTATCGTTTTTCGATACATCGTTATCAGTTAATAAAATTTTAACACTAATATCCTGCCTCCGCAACTTTTTTTAAATAAAAAAAAACACCTTACGGCGCTGTATAATGCTATAAAAATAGTATAAAATGGAGTAGGCGGGAGTCGAACCCGCGTCCAAAAACCTATTCACTCTCCTTCTACGAGCGTAGTGATCTGTTTATCATTCCCTCTGCCGGACGGAAGAGCACGCCCTTCCGGTTTCAGTAGCTTCATGATACATACTTACGCGCAAAGCTTAACGTAAGCCGTTTCCCATGTGTTTAAAGCCGTTGACTGAACGCATGGGTACGCTCAGGCGACTTGCTGCACTCAGGCAGCGTATGCTAAATCGTAATTGTCTTCAGCGTTTAATTTTAATTTGAGATTTAACGCATCATCTTACGGCTCGCTTCTAAAGCTTCAAGATCCCTGTCGAGACCTTTACTACCCCTGAAACTGTATCTATGATAACACCTGCACCAAAAAAATGAAAGCGTTTCCGTACAAAAAATCTGTATTTACAGATGGTTGCTACCATATACACAGCATTTTTTCAATAAATCTTTTATCCAAGATTCCTGACCTTAAACTCTCTTGCGGCTTCACGCTGCTGGTCACGCTTTGCGATGTCAGCGCGCTTGTCGTAGAGTTTCTTGCCTCGGGCGAGGGCTATTTCAATTTTTACCTTGGAGTCTTTGAAATAGGCTTCTACCGGAACAAGGGTATAGCCCTTCTCCTTTATCTTCTGCTCGAGTTTTAAGATCTCATTCTTATGGAGCAGGAGCTTTCTCGGGCGGAGCGGGTCTTTGTTCATGATGTTCCCTTTCTCATAAGGAGCTATATGCATCTGATAGATCCAGACTTCACCGTTCTGTATACGTACCCAGGCCTCCTTCAGGGAGCAACCACCGGCACGGAGACTTTTTACCTCAGTGCCTACAAGGACTATCCCGCATTCTATATATTCATCAAGAAAGTAATCATGCCTTGCTTTACGGTTAGTGGCGATGATTTTTCTTCCTGTTGTTTCCTTTGCCATATCTTCCTTTTCCTCCCGAAATCTTATTTAACTGCTTTAAAGCTTTCTTTGAAAATTTACCGGAATGAGTCTGTTTCTCCAGAGTGGCAGGTTTCTTCCTGTTCTTCGTGCCGCCGCCCATGAAATCATCGACGAGTTCAAAGTCGATAAGCCTTGTAGTAGACTCAGCCGAAACCAGCTTTACCTTAAGCGGCATTCCAAGGGTATAGTGCCTGTTAAAGCTCTTTCCGATCAGCTCGTAAGTCTCCTCAGAAAACTCATAGAAATCATCTGTCATGGTACGGACAGGGATCATTCCTTCAATAGAGTTCGGAAGAGCCACATAGAGTCCCCATGAGGTAACTCCGGAGATTTTTCCAGTGAATTCCTCTCCTACATGAGGCACCATGTACTCCACCTTCTTGAGCTTTATCGCATCTCTCTCAGCACCGTCAGCTCTTCTCTCAAGAGACGAAGTACGCTCGGCGATATCCGGAAGGATCTCGTTCAGTTCATTAGTCTTCTTCTTTGTAAGCTTTTTATGGATTGCAAGCTTCAGCACCCTGTGTATGAACAGGTCAGGATATCTCCTGATAGGAGAAGTAAAGTGACAGTAATATCCGGCTGCCAGCCCAAAATGTCCGCTGCAGTCAGTCGTATACTTCGCCTGCTGCATGCATCTTAAGGTAAGAGTCTGTATAAGGCCCTCCTCAGGAGCTCCCTCTACCCTGTCAAGAAGCTTCTGGAGCTCCTTCGGATGGATCTGGCTCAGGTTCCCCTCCAGAGTATAGCCGAAGCCTCCTACGAATGATTTCAGGTTGTTCAGCTTCTCAGGATCCGGGAATCCGTGTGTCCTGTAGAGGAACGGCAGCTTATGATCAAAAGCATGCTTTGCCACCGTCTCGTTTGCAGCGAGCATGAAATCCTCAATCATCCTCTGCGCCACGCCTCTGTAGTACGGACGGATCTCTTTCGGGTTTCCATTCTCATCTAGCTCGACTACCGTCTCCGGAAAATCAAAATCTATGGAGCCACGGTAAGTACGTCTTCCATGGAGTATGAATGCCAGCTCCTCCATCTGCCTGAACATCGGAACTACATCGGAGTACTTATCTATCTCTTCCTCGTCGTCTTTCTCGAGGATTTTGTTCACAGAAGTATAAGTCATCCTATGGTTCGAGCAGATAACTGACTCTACTATCCTGTGGTCCTTTATGGCTCCGGTATCATCTATCCTCATGATACAGCTCATCGCAAGCCTGTCTTCACCCTCATTCAGGGAACAGATGCCGTTTGAAAGCTCTGTAGGTAGCATAGGTATAACCCTGTCTGGCAGATATACTGAAGTCGAACGCTTCAGAGCCTCTTTATCAAGGGCAGAACCCTCCTTCACGTAGTTCGACACATCTGCTATATGGACTCCGAGGATATAGTCATCTCCGTCCATCCGAAGCGATACAGCGTCATCTAAGTCTTTAGAGTCTTCACCGTCGATAGTCACCATCGGCACATCTCTTAGGTCCTCACGGCCTTTGATCTCAGACTTTCTGACCTTTCCTCTGCCTGATACCTTCTTTGCCTCAGCATCGACCTCTTCAGGAAAATCAGTCGGGATATCATTTTCTTTTACTATAGATAAAATATCTACGCCGGGAGCTCCCTTTATTCCTAAGACTTCTGTGATCTCTCCCTCCGGCTTTCTGTTTGCGCTGCCATAGTAGGTCAGGTGACAGACTACCTTTGAGTTATCCGGAGCACCGTTAAGCTTCTGCGCTCCGACGAAGATATCACTTGTCAGATGCCTGTCATCAGGTACCACAAATCCGAAATTTCCGCTTCTCTCGAAGGTTCCGACCACATCAGTGTAGGCATGCTCTAAGATTTCTACTACTCTGGCTTGGGTTCTTCCACTGACCTGTGAGATGCCCATAGGCTCGATACGGACAGTGTCCTTGTGGAAAGCCATCTGAGTATACTTCTCAGGAATGAAAAAATCCTCGTCATATCCCTCAACAGTCACGAAGCCGAATCCCTTTGTATTACTTGAAAAAATACCTGTCAGGTATTTATCCTCACCACTTTTCTCTGGCTCAGCCGTTTCAGTAACAGGGGACTCTTCTTTTTCTTCCATGACAGCACTGTATGTGCCGTCCGATGCCTTTGTGATCTTTTTTTCAGCGATAAGTGAGGACAGGGCTTCCTTTAATTCTCCATCCTGATCCACGAGTAATAATTCTTTTAACTCTCCCTCTGTCATTGGCAGATAAGAACTGTCCTGCATCAGTAAAAGCAGGGCACTCTTCTGATCCGCCCATCTCTCTTTTTTTGTCATTTTCTTCTTCTAAACACGATAAAAGGCCACCGCTTATGCGATGACCCTTTTCTTCACTGACTTATAGTGCGAATGTCTTCATATTCAGCAGTACTGCTAATACGAAAAATGCTATAACAAGAACTGTAGTAACCTTAACTATAACGCCCTCTTTAGAACGTCCCTTGTTCTTGCTCCAGTATGTCTCAAGACTCTGTCCGCTTAAGGAACCTAATCCTGCATCCTCGCCCTCCTGCATCATGATGACGATAGTCAGGACTATGGAAACGATGATGAACAGTGTCATGAACAGATACTTTAAAGCTGTCATCGTGTTATTACCTCCAATAAATAT
>JAQXXU010000004.1 GCA_029226225.1 Lachnospiraceae bacterium
CGATGGGTAAGCTGAACGACAGCTTCAACGCTCAGGAAGAGAAGCTCAATGCTACCCGCGATGAGCTCCGTGCCATGAGAGACAAGGTAAACAGCGTGGCAGATGCCGTAGGCGGTATCGCAGAGCGTATCGAAGGTCTGAGTACTTCGAAGAAGTCACTGACAGATATCATCTCAGACCTGTCAGCTATCTCAGAAGAGAACGCCGCTTCTACACAGGAGACCAACGCTTCGATGGAAGAGCTCGCAAGTACCTTTACAGTCATAAACGATGCCGCAGCTTCCTTAAAGCAGCTCGCATCAAACCTGAAGCAGACAGTAGACTACTTCCAGGATTAATTAATACATTCAGGAAACTACCCTCCCGGAGGCTTTTGTGTTATAATAATACAAAGACTTCCGGGAGATTTTTTATGTCAGAAAACAGATATGTAGAAAAATACCAAGGACTATCTGACACAGAAGTGTCTGAGAAACAGTCCGAAGGGAAAATAAACAAAGTACAGGAAAAGACTACTTCGAGTGTCGGAGCTATAATAGCAAAGAATATCTTCACTTATTTCAATTTAATCTTCGCCGTGCTTGCCGCAATGCTTATAGCGGTCGGTTCTTATAAGAATCTGACCTTCCTGCCGGTTATTATCGCGAATGTCCTGATAGGCATCATCCAGCAGATCAGATCAAAAAAGGTCTTGGACGACCTTTCCCTGCTCTATGTCACGAATTACGATACGATAAGAAACGGCCAGCTGATAAAGGTAGGTTCAGAAGATCTGGTTGAAGGTGACATTATACTTCTTAAGTCTGGCCAGCAGATACCGGCGGATGCTGAAGTCTTAGACGGTCAGATGAATGTGAATGAATCACTTCTGACAGGTGAAGCCGATGAGATAGAAAAGACAGCAGGGTCAGAGCTTAAATCCGGAAGTTTTGCGGTATCGGGAGACTGCGCAGCCAGGCTTACAAAGGTCGGAGCAGAGTCATACGCTTCACAGCTTACCCTGAAAGCAAAAAAGGCTAAGACAAAACAGGGTGAGATGATCAGATCGATAGAGTGGATCATTAGGATAGCAGGTATAGCGATAATACCTATAGGAGCAGCGCTTCTTTACGAATCACTGAAGCTCAAAGGTTTAAGTATCCATGATTCTGTAATCAGTATGGTAGGCGCAGTCATTGGAATGATACCGGAAGGACTTTATCTGTTAGCCACTGTAGCCCTGGCGCTTTCAGCCATGAGGCTTGCCTTAAAAAAAGTTCTTCTCCATGATATGCACTCTACCGAAACCCTCGCGAGGGTCGATGTGCTCTGTGTCGACAAGACAGGGACTATCACCGGAGATGACATGAAGGTCGTAGGAGTCTATGGGGATGAGCAGTATATCCCGGTACTGAAGAAATACATAAATACAGTACCTGATTCGAACAGCACTATGCTCGCCATAAGAGACTACTTCAGTGGAAATGTGATGCGTTTTGAAGGATCAGATGTAAAGCCATTTTCATCTGCAGTAAAATATTCACAGATTACAGCTGACGGAAAGATATACAGACTTGGAGCTCCTGAGTATGTGGTGGATCAGGCAGGACTTTCAGAAAATCATGACCTGCTCGATCAGCATGAGATGAACGGGGAGAGAGTCTTAGCACTTTCAAGCGAAGGAAGGCCTCTGCTTTTTATCGCTATAGAAAACGAGATAAGAAAATCGGCACCTGATACTTTCAGATGGTTTAAGGACAGGGATGTAAGCATCAGAGTTATATCAGGTGACAATCCTGTCACTGTATCGAATGTCGCCAGAAAGGCCGGAATAGAGAATGCCGACAAATACTGCGACTGCACGACATTAAAGTCAGATGCAGACTATCTGAGTGCAGTTGAAAAATATACGGTATTCGGCAGAGTAAAGCCGGAGCAGAAGAAGTATTTAGTCCGTGCATTCCATGCGAAAAAGCATAAGGTCGCCATGACAGGAGACGGTGTAAATGATATCCTGGCTATGAAAGAAGCAGACTGCTCTGTTGCCATGGGAAGCGGTTCCGAGGCTGCAAGACAGGCTTCACAGGTAGTGCTTCTTGACTCTGATTTTTCAAAAATGAAGGATATAGTAGGAGAGGGAAGACGCGACGTGAATAATATAACCCGTTCCGCGACACTTTTCTTATATAAGAACATCTTCAGCCTTCTGCTCGCGCTTTTCTCGATAATCATTGGATTTAAATATCCACTGAATCCGAGCCAGGTATCGCTTGTCTCGACTTTTAATATCGGGATTCCTGCGTTCCTTCTGGCGTTAGAGGATAACCAGAAGAGACAGGAGGGCAGGTTCATAAAGACGACGCTTTTCGGCGCTATGCCGGCTGCACTTACCTCTTTTTTCTCGATAGCATTCTTAGTGCTGTTCGGTCAACTTTTCTCGATACCGCAGTCAGAGATTTCGACAGCGAGCGTCTACCTGCTGTCACTTATAGGATTTCTGATCCTTGGCAGGATTTCACGGCCGATGAGCCTCTATCACTTCGTGGTATTTGTGGTCTGCGTGGTCGGGATCTTTGTCTGCTCGAAGTATTTTTACTTTATCTTCAGCATTGATAATATATCACTGAAAGCCCTGGCTTTAAGCGGCGTCTTCGCGATAGCAGAGATAAAGATAATGGACTGGTTCTCGGCACTTTTCGAATGCATACAAAGACCTAAGCGTCGGTTTCGAGCTTCTTGAAAAAATGATTACCGACGAAGGAAATTGTAGGTCCTAAAAGCAGTGCCATAAGGATATTGCCGATATTTGGCAGGTGATGTCCGATCAGTATTCCGATAGCTATACTTAAGAAATCCCAGCACATCCTGACAGGGGTGAATGACTTGATGTGCATGTGGTCGTAGACCATTTTCGGAATGCTGTCATATGGCACGAGCCCGGCGTCGAGATTCATATAGATGGCGCAGCAGATGACAAAACCGATTAGCCCTACTATAAGAAAAATGATCCGCACATTTAGATGTGTGAAAAAATCAGCCGGGAATATTTTTGACATGACAAAGCGGCTGAAATCGGAAGCGTACCCGATCAGGGTCATATTCGCGATAGTGCCGACACCCAGATACTTAGTCCTTGAAAAAATCAGCATCGGCACGAAAAGTATCACGTTCAGTAGCACCTGCCATGTCCCGAAGGTGATGCCGGTCTTTTCAGCCAGTGCCAGATTCATAAAAGTGCATGGGTCAGTCCCAAAATTCGCATTTATAAGAAATGACAGAAAAAATCCTGTGACGATCTCCGTGATGATCACAGCGACAGCATTTTTCCAGTTAGCACCCCACCATTTTTTTAAAGCGTTCATATAACCTTCCTTTTATTCATCATTACTTATTTTCATAGATCAACTCCATATAATGTCTTCTTTTGCGTCATATTCGCAGTCACGCTCAAAACGTTTGACAATGTCATAGTATGCTTCGAACAGGTCTCTCAGATAGACAGGCAGATTTTTCTTCTTTACCTTTGATACATCAGCATTGACTCTGATGCGGTTTCCGAATCTGTCACATACAGTACTGGAATTCGGATCATAAAAAAATATGCTTTCACCATCAACCACACGTACAAGCCTCTTGTCATTATATGGTATCTGCATAGATAGCAGCTCTATGACATACTCAGGTGGTTTAGAACCTCCCTGTTCCCATTTCTGAAGAGTACTCAATGGGATATGGTATAGTTTAGCAAATTTACTCTGACTTAATCCCATAGAATCCCGGAGCTCACGTATCGATGTCGCGTTCATTTTATTCACCTCATTTATATCCATATCAGCTATGATAAAATATATTATATCCAAATAGGGTATAAAACGCAACATTTTTACATCAGAGGTAATAAATGTTCGCTAAGATTGTAAGTGCGAGGAGTTTTTAATAAGATTAAGGTAAAGGGGAAGGGCAAGAAAATAGGAGGTGAAGTCAATGGGCTCATAATAGACGGAGAAGAAGCAATAATGGCATTCTAGACATTGTGAGACCAACTGCTTTTTACCAACAAGAGAATTATAGCCGTAGATGCGCAGAAACTTACTGGAAAGAGAAATATACCACTGACACGATGGTGTAATCTATCTGAGTCAGATATCAGACAATTTTTCGATATAATTCTCAAGCATATGAAAGAATCCAACAATATGGACTGTACTGTCTTCAACTCTGTATATAAAAAGATAGTTATGTCGTCTCAGTGCAATCATCCTATATCCAAGAGCATGAAGATATTCATCGGTGCAGTATGCCAGATCTTCAGCGTCTGTTTCGAGAAAGCCATAGGTCTGATCGATATCGTCGAGGATCTCTGAAGCTGCTTCAGAATTTTTAAGTGTTTTGGCAACGTACTCTATGGCTTTATCTATCTGTCTTTCGGTGCTGGCAGGAATGTAAAGTTTATAGACCATATTTTCCCCTCAAATCAGCTAGCGCTTCTCTAGCCGGGCGGGTTTTACCTTCGGATATATCCTGCTCGGCATTAGCTATCTGGCGGTACATGTGATATTTATGGATCATGTTTTCGTAGGATTCCATGCTCATGAGTACCATGTCGCCGTAGCCGTTTTTGGTGACATAAACTGGTTCAGTGCTTTCGTGAACCATTGTGGAAATCCTTGCGGTATTTTTTAAATCTTTGATCGGTATGATAGATGGCATATATTGACCTCCTAAATATGGCCTGATTATACCATGATTCTGATTGATATTTCAATGAGAATTTTATAGTAAGATGACATTTTTGCTACTATGTGATACACTTAAAAAAAGAATTTGATCTATAGTATTTGATGAATAATCAACCGGTCTATACAAGAGAGGTAAAGATTATGAATAGAAAATCATTTATCACTATACTCATAACTGCTACTATCGCTTTGACCGGCATAGTACCTGCAGCTCCGGCTTTTGCCAAGTCAGATGATACTGATACAACTCCAAAGTACACCTATCAGCTGAAAAATGATCCGCAGTATGATTCGCTTGAGACTACTCATGCCAAAGAATTTGCCAAAGGAACGAAGCTGATCATTTTTCGTACTGATAATAAAACCACTGCCGATTGCCTGACTACCGACGGAGATCTGATCCGTCTCACAGTAGATCAGAACGCATATCCGCAGAAGATAAACGGGAAATATACAGAGGATGAACTGCTCGAAGGAGCGATGTTCGCGGGATAAACCAAAAGCCGTCACCGTACATGGTGGCGGTTATTTTTAGTATGATCAAAAATCTGATTATAGGGGGTTCTGATAATCTATTTTTTTTAGAAATTCATCAGGCGAATATACTGGACATGGGGCATTTTTATAGTCATCAAGATTTCTCGTGACGATGCAGTCCATCGACATTCGAATAGCTGATTCTGTCATAACTGCATCTTCGTAGTCAGTCATCGAGGAAACCAATGCTTGTGTAATGTCGCCTGCTGTGGTATCGATCATATTAAAAAGAGATAACAGTTTACTGATAATATCCTTTGTTGTTTCTATGCTATGTGTAGCATGGTGTGTAAGGTAATAAATATCAGTGACTTCTTTAGCGGTGATACAGGATTCGCACTGAAAAGAAGCTGTAGCAAGAAAAATTTTTTCGGCATCTACACAGAAGGGTCTTCTGCTTTGCAAGGCATCGATAATGATGCAGGTGTCTATTAAGGCTTTCATATCTTACTGAGCCTTTCTTTCTGTGATTCCTCAAGTGTGACATCAGATGGGACACTTCCAAAAAGCGACCTGGCAGTATCTATGCTGTTGTGAAATGGGTTGGTCAATTTAGTAACGACCTTGCCATTTCTTGTGACCCAGACATCTTCTGTACGAGAAAGATCAATATAGTAGCTGAGATTTTCTTTAAGTTGAGTTGCTGTAATTGACATATTTATCACGCTCCTTTTACTGTGATTATATAGCTTTCGAACGAAAAAAACAATGATGTTGTACGAAAAAATATAGAAAATGTACGATCGACCATCTATTTTTGTGAAAATCAGATTGTAAGGAACCGGTTTTTGTGCAATAATTAAAAATACTTAAAACCGATGTACACTTTAGGTGAACATGCAAGCGGATTTTTGGAAAGGTACAAAGCATGACGGAGGAACAGTTTGATGAGGCGGAGTCGTTCTGGACATGCCGTGATGAAGATACGAAGAAAATGGCACAGGATGAGATCTATCAGTGGATCAATGGATTTCTTGGCGCGCATAAGGTACTGGCGCTGGCGGCTGGAACGGGAGATTTTATCAGATGCACACCGCTGGAATACAGCTGGCATGACGACGCTCTGTGGATTTTTACAGAGGGAGGACTGAAGTTTAAGGCGTTGAAGAAAAACAGGCACGTGGCAGCTTCAGCATTCGATACGAATGCAGCTATCGGTGGATTGTCATCAGTGCAGATAGAGGGAACAGCAGAGTTTCCGGCGATTTTTTCAGAAGAATATGTAAAGGCGGCAGAGTTCAAGAAAATACCTCTCGACATGCTGAAGAAACTTCCAGAACTTATGTGGCTTATAAAAATAGTTCCGACTGAGATCACCTGCCTTAATTCAGCTTTCAAGAAAGACGGATACGGCAGCAGACAGATCTGGAAGAAAGATATATAATCGATAAGTTTATTGAGGGTAATGGCAAGGCTACAAATAGTCCGAATTACAAAAGTATATTCTTGAACAATTTGCTCCAGGATTTGCGTCAGGCAGTACCTGTCTTTATGTAGGTGATACGATAAAAAAAGACCTGGTGAAGGAAAGCCAGCAGCTGGAGAACCTTGGATTTGAAATCCGGACAGAGTGACATATAAGAGTAAGAGCCTCATCAGCTGTCCATAAGCTGCGAGAGAGCTTGTTTACCATGCCGGCGGTCCGGTGCTGGTAGCAGGCCGTCTTCTCGAAGTGAAGCGATGCGGGAGCTTAGAGTCGTAAGGTTTCCGGAGACTCTCTGATACTTTACATACTGCTTTAACTGGACTCGCATTGATTCGGAACACTTGAATTCTTCACAGAGTTCATTCAGTAAATC
This sequence comes from Lachnospiraceae bacterium, assembly GCA_029226225.1. Lineage (GTDB taxonomy): Bacteria > Bacillota > Clostridia > Lachnospirales > Lachnospiraceae > Weimeria. The sequence continues at coordinate 7,055 of JAQXXU010000004.1, forward strand.
TTCGTTTTCCTGACTGCTGACAGAAGGGAGAACGGAGATTTTTTTGATATAAGAGGCTACAGAGTCAGAGGCCTCATATATCATTTTTTTGGTCTTTGCAAAATCCGGTTCTCCGCTGTCGGTTACAGTCTTTATGAATATGATTCTGTCCGGGGTTACAGCATTTTTTAAAGCAGAAAAAATGCCGGAAGCCTCCATGTCATATATGTGACACCTGTCATATATCTCGGCGACTGGCACGTCAGAGGTCACAAGACTTATATGCTTAAACTCTGTATCTGCTATATCCGGGAAAAATTCTTTTCCGCATCCTGCGTCTATGACCTGTCCTGCGAAAAATGTCTGTCCTGAAAACTCATCAGATCCGGCGGCTGTCCCGTAATTGATGTAGTGATCGGAGACACCGTATTTACCCAGGCAGAAGCCGGCAGAGGAGGCAGCATTTAATTTGCCAATGCCTGTTATCATCAGGCAGATATCTTCGCTCTCGTAGAGAGTGGCTGATAACGGTGTGAGGCCAAGCTTTCTGATAAGCGGCTCAGCCTCGGGCTTCAATGCGCAGAATACGGTAGTCATGCGTTTACTTCTTCCTTTACCTGGTCATAGATCAGCTTCATCAGGCGCTCTCTGGCTTCTGTGGCGGCCCAGCCTATGTGTGGAGTGATCAGGAGTCTGTCTTTATTCTTCACTTGAAGGAACGGGCTGTCGGCTGACATAGGTTCGACTGATAGTGTATCGAGGGCAGCAGCGCCGATCTCTCCGTTATCAAGTGCATCGGCTAAATCCTGTTCTACTATGATCTGGCCGCGGGCGACATTTACGATGAGCGAGTCGTTTTTCATAAGAGAAAAGGCTCTGCTGTCAAAAAGCCCCTCGGTTCTTTCATTCAGTGGAGAGTGGATCGAGATCACATCGGAAGTCTTTAGGAATTCTTCCCAGTCGAGACGAGGGTATTTCTCGGGGCGGTCGATGCCAGAAGTGGAGTAGTAGACGACGCGGCAGCCTAGGGCAGATGCTATCTCAGCTGTTCTGTGGCCTATGGCGCCAAGCCCTACGATCCCCCACTGGCGGCCTTTAAGCTCATGGAAGGTCTTTGCAAAATGGGTAAAGAGCCTGTCCTCTGTGTATCTGCCAGACTTCGTGTAGTCGTCGTAGTAAGGCAGGTGCTCATACATGTAGAGCGCTATGGCTATAGTGTGCTGTGCTACGGAGTCGGTCGAATAGCCGGCGACGTTATGCCAGTGGATACCGCGGCTCTCGAGATACGGGATGTCTATATTATTAACGCCTGTTGCTGTGACACATACGGCTTTCAGGTGGCTCGCGCCTGAGACAGTGTGCTCATTTACCTTTGTCTTGTTTACGATCAGGATGTCAGCGTCAGCAGCGCGCTCCTGTACCTGGTCCGGATCCGTGAAATCATATTCGGTTACTTTGCCTAATTTTTCAAAGGCGGATAAGTCTAAGTCATCGCCTAAGGATTTTCTGTCTAAAAATACTATTTTCATTAAAAATGCCTTTCTTTTGCATATTCTATCACATATGTGGTGTATTTGCACCTTGACAAAATGGATGAAATGTTTTATATTACATTGAGAAAAATACTACAGGAGATGATAGAAATGCAGATTTCTACTAAGTTTACTATTGCGATACATATACTGGCGGCTGTCGATTACTTCAGCAGCGATACCAAGGTCACGAGTGAGCTTCTGGCATCGAGCATCGGGAGCAACCCGGTCATCATCAGGAATATCATGTCGGACCTTTCAGGTGCAGGCATTATCGAAACGAAGCGAGGCCCGGGCGGTATCTCGATAAAAAAGCCGCTTGACCAGATAAGCTTCTACGACGTGTATGAGGCTGTCGAGAAGAACAAGGACCACTTGTTTAACTTCCACGATAACCCGAGCCCTGCGTGCCCTGTCGGAAGGAATATCCATGCGGCGCTTGATGGAAAGCTCGCTGAAGCGCAGAAGGATTTCGAAAATGACCTGAAGAAGTACACGATAGCAGATGTCGAAAAAGACATCCGAAGCGAAGTAAAGAAACAGGAAGCTGCTTCATAAAAAAGACCGCCCTTATGGGCGGCTTTTTTATATCACATACATATCGGAACTGATCTCCGGGGAGACAAGCTTTAAGAACTGGCGGGTACGCTCTTCCCGGGGCTTTCAGCCGGTTATTATTTTCTTATTATCTGCGATAAGTTCTGCTTATGATATGCGGATATGGGGTTGCGGGAAGTGGGGCGGGGTGGTAGAATGGATTTGAAAAAATAAACGAAGCGAGGTGACCTTTATGGATATAGCTTCTTTATCAATGGGCCTTGCACAGTCTAATACGTTAAACGACGTCGGAACCCTGATGCTCGCCAAGTCGCTCGATAATGCGAATACCCTGGCAGCCGGGGAAGTAGCGATGATCGACGCCATGCCTTCACAGCATGCGCTTGAGACCTCGGTAAATCCATCAGTCGGCTCGAACATAGACGTGTATGCCTGAGAGAAAAAGGCAGCCATGATTTCGGTGTGAAATCATGGCTGTCTCTTTTTTATACGTGTTCTAAGAAAAATTTATGAATACTAGTGTCACCACTTATCTCCGGGTGGAAAGAGATGGCGAGCTGGTTTTTGTATCTGGCAGCGACTATTTTTTCATCGACTTCAGCGAGGATTTCGACGCCGTCTCCGACTGAGGTGATATACGGCGCACGGATAAAGCACATAGGGACTTTTCCTATACCATTGAATTCTGCTGTCGTGTTAAAGCTTCCGAGCTGTCTGCCGTAGGCATTCCGTTTTACGTCTATCGGCATCGTGGCGAGATGATCGGAAGCCTTTCCGTCGATTTTTTCAGCGAGAAGGATCTCTCCGGCGCAGGTCCCGAAGACCGGGAGCCCGTCCTCTATCTTCTGCTTTAACGGTTCCAGCAGTTTCAAGTCCTTAAGCAGTTTCCCGACGGTGGTGCTTTCACCGCCAGGCAGAACTAAAGCGTCTATCCCGTCTATGTCCGGAAGCTGCCTTATCTCGACAGTTTCCGCACCGAGGGACTTAAGCATTTTTTCATGTTCGATAAAAGCGCCCTGAAGCGCTAATACACCGACTTTCATTACTTGCCTCTTTCTTCCATGATAGTCTGGATCTCTTCAGCGTTTATTCCTACCATAGCCTCACCGAGATTTTCAGAAAGCTTTGCGAGGATATCCGGATCGTTGTAGTTTGTGACAGCCTTTACGATGGCGTCGGCTCTCTTTGCCGGGTCTCCCGATTTGAAAATTCCTGAACCTACGAAGACCCCTTCAGCTCCGAGCTGCATCATAAGAGCAGCGTCTGCAGGAGTGGCAACACCGCCGGCGGCGAAGTTTACGACAGGGAGCTTCCCGTTATCGTGAACTGACTTTACAAGGTCGTATGGTACCTGAAGCTCCTTTGCTGCTTCGAAAAGCTCGTCATCACGGAGAGAAGTCAGGTCGTGGATCTGCTTATTTATTTTTCTCATATGGCGGACGGCCTGAACGACATCTCCAGTACCAGGCTCGCCCTTGGTGCGGATCATGGCAGCGCCCTCAGCGATTCTTCTTAAGGCCTCGCCCAGATCCCTGGCACCACAGACGAACGGAACCTTGAACTGTGTCTTGTCGATATGGTAGACATCATCGGCCGGTGAAAGTACCTCAGACTCATCGATGTAATCTATCTCTATAGCCTGAAGTATCTGTGCTTCAGCGATGTGTCCGATACGGCACTTTGCCATGACAGGGATAGTGACTGCCTTCTGGATTCCCTTTATCATGGCTGGGTCGCTCATTCTGGAAACTCCTCCGGCAGCTCTGATATCAGCCGGTATCCTTTCAAGCGCCATTACTGCGCAGGCTCCGGCAGCTTCGGCTATTTTTGCCTGCTCCGGGTTTGTGACGTCCATTATGACTCCACCCTTTAGCATCTGTGCAAGTCCGCGGTTTAACTGAATTCTGTCCTGATTTTCGTCAACTGGCATTACTTTTCCTCCATAAACTGATTATATAATTACTGCATTTGCGATGGTTATTGTTATATCAGATTTCTGAGCTTGGAAAAATACTCAGTTTTTAAAAATAATATATGACCAGATGGATTTGACGATTTTACAAGCAGGGCTTATAATCTAAAAAAGAAAGGAACGAAAAAATGGAAATAGATAGTTCAGTTTATGTGGCGCCGGGAGCTTTTATAAGCGATGACGTAGTTCTCAAGAAAAATGTCTCGGTATTCCCTAACGCCGTTGTGCGCGGAGACGAGGGCGATATCTTTGTAGATGAAGATACGAATATACAGGATTGCGCTGTCCTGCATACTGCGAAGGGATTTACAGTACATGTAGGAAAAGGCGTGACTATCGGGCATTCGGCGATAGTACACGGAGCTTCTGTCGGAGATAATTCACTTATCGGAATGGGAGCTATTCTTTTAAACGGGGCAAAGGTAGGACGCGACTGTATCATAGGCGCAGGTTCTCTCGTCACCGGAAAAATGGTCATTCCAGACGGATACATGGCTTTTGGAAATCCCTGCCGGCTGATCCGCCCGATGACCCCCGAAGAGATAGAAAGCAACCGTACTAATGCCTCCGATTACGTGAAACTCGCGCACAGCAAGCCAGATAACCGGATAGCAGAATATCAGTAAATGGTTTTTCCATTGACCGCTTCGAAAAGTTCTCTGAAGCGGTCTTTTTTTCTAGCACCTCGCCAACCTCGCGGAATCGTGTTATAATGCATCTATGCGAAGAAAACTATTAGCTGCGGTGTGCAGCGTTATGATCATTTTTTTAAATATGAGTGTGCCTGCGGGGGCGACACAGAGCCATCCGGAGAAGTATTCCAGTCTGTATGTGAAGACCGGGGATAAGGCAACAGATATAGTGAATATCGGTCTTGCGCAGATAGGAAGGAAGCAGGCGGACTTCGGCTATACGGAAAGCTGGTGTGCCGACTTTGTAGGCGACTGTGCTATACTGGCAGGAGCGGCGGACGCTATACCAGCAAATGGCAAAGTGTCATCGCTTTATGATGCGATCATCGCAGCCGGAGGCAAGGAAGTCGCATTTCCACAGAAGGGAGACATAGTATTTTATTACTGCAGCATAGATGGATATGTGCATGTGGGCATCATGGTAGATTCACAGAAGTCCATCGAGGGCAATTACAGCAGCAAGGTCACACTGGTAAATGGAATCTATAAAGACACACATGGACACTCACTTGCAAACGGCGCGGTGACAATGAAGTTCGTCCGTCCGGCATACAATGCTCCAGTAAAACCTGCACCATCTGATAATACAGATAAAAATAAGGACAAAAATAAAAATACAGACAAACCAAAGACAGATGATAAGAAGTCTGATACCCAAAAAAAGCAGACATTCACAAAAAAAGGTGCTGGCGATTACGAGGTTACGACCAATTCTTCACCGCTTACCATCAGAAAGACAGCGAGCACTTCGGCATTGGCTCTTGGCAGCATTCCGAAGGGGAGTATCATCACAGCGACAGAGACCAGCGGCACCTCAGATGATTCATGGGCTTACATCACCTATCAGAAGGTGAAGGGCTATGTCTCGATGCAGTTTCTATCAAAAGTGAAAGCTCCGAAGAAAGGTGATGAGATAACGCATGACACTGCAAAGTACAAGGTACTGTCAGTATCAAAAAAGACAGCCAAGGTCCAGTACTTAAAGAGTACAGATACTGATGCGGAAACTGTAGAGCTTCCTGAGAAATTCACCCGTGGAAGCTATACCTTCACCGTTACATCGATCGGCGCGAAGGCATTCTCTTCATGCAAAAATATAAAACAGGTAGATATAAAGTCGACAAAACTGACTTCAGTGTCAAAAAATGCATTCAAGGGACTTGAAAAGTCAGATAAGATTACAGTTCCGAAAAAACAGTATTCGAAATACAAGAAACTGTTCACGGCAGCAGGCCTGAATTCAAAAGTAAAGCTTGTAAAAAAATAAAAAATGGCAGACCCCGATTAAAACTGTAAACGGGGTCTGCCTTATTTTTTAAATGACGTAGAACCAGGCGTCGGACTGCTCGAAGTCATTCTTTTCGATGATGCTTCCGTCCTTGCCCTTCATGACGAGCTCCTGGTTTTTTATGGTAACGCGGGTGCCAGCCGGGATCGACTTCGTGATGAAGGCGTTTGAACCGATGACGGAGCCTTCTCCGATGACTGTCTTTCCACCGAGGATAGAGGCACCTGAGTAGATAGTTACATTATCCTCTATGGTCGGGTGACGCTTGATACCGTGCAGCGCCTGACCAGCAGCAGTAGAGAGTGCTCCGAGAGTAACGCCCTGATAGACTTTTACATGGTCGCCGATTATCGTAGTGGAACCGACTACGACGCCGGTTCCATGATCCATGCAGAAATACCTGCCGATGCGGGCGCCCGGGTGTATATCGATTCCTGTGATAGAGTGCGCGTACTCAGTCATCATACGCGGGATCAGCGGTACGTTCAGAAGAAAAAGTCCGTGAGCCAGGCGGTTTATCGTCGTGGCTTTTATGCCAGGGTTGGAGAGAATGATGTCATCGAGGCTTGAAGCGGCCGGGTCGCCGTCAAAGGTGGCGACAAGGTCGGTTTCGACATAATCTCTGATATCAGGCAGACGATTTAAAAAAGTAAGAGCCAGACAGTATGCCTGATCCTTGAACTT
>JAQXXU010000005.1 GCA_029226225.1 Lachnospiraceae bacterium
CTACCCCAGCGAAAATTATTCAGGAGGTCATTAGTAAATGTCAGAAATGAGTTTTGACGAAATGCTGGATGCGTCTTTCAAGACGGTCCGCGCAGGAGATGTGGTAGAGGGTACGGTACTTGCCGTAAAGCCGGATGAGATTATTCTTAATATCGGCACAAAGGCTGATGGTGTCATCACCAGAAACGAGTACTCAAACGATTCTAACCTCGATCTTACCACAGTTACATCTGTTGGTTCCAAAATGGAGGCAGTAGTAGTCAAATACAGCGAGACTGAGGGTCAGGTTACGCTTTCATACAAGCGTCTTGCTCAGGAGAGAGGAAATAAGCGCTTAGAGGAAGCTTATAACAACAACGAAGTCTTAAAGGCTAAGGTCGTTCAGGTTCTTAACGGCGGTCTTTCAGCAGAGGTAGACGGAGCAAGAGTATTTATTCCGGCAAGCCTTGTATCAGACACTTATGAGAGAGACCTCTCTAAGTATAAGGATCAGGAGATTGAATTCGTTATCACTGAGTTTAACCCACGTAAGCGTCGTATCATCGGTGACAGAAAGCAGCTCCTTGTTGCAGATAAGAAGAAGAAACAGGATGAGCTTCTTGCTAATCTTAAAGTAGGCGACGTCATCGAAGGAACAGTTAAGAATGTTACTAACTTCGGTGCATTCATCGACTTAGGCGGAATCGATGGACTTCTTCACATCTCAGAGATGAGCTGGGGTCGTATCGATAATCCGAACAAGGTATTCAAGAACGGTGATAAGGCAAAGGTATTCATCAAGGATATCCACGATCACAAGATCGCTCTTTCTATGAAGTTCCCGGATCAGAACCCTTGGAACAATGCAGCTGAGAAGTACGCAGTAGGCACCATCGTTCATGGTAAGGTTGCCCGTATGACAGACTTCGGCGCATTCGTTGAGCTGGCTCCTGGAGTTGACGCTCTTCTTCATGTATCACAGATTTCAAAAGAGCACGTAGACAAGCCTTCAGATGTACTTAAGGTAGGCCAGGAGATCGACGCAAAGATCGTTGAGTTCCGTGAGGCAGATCATAAGATCTCTCTTTCTATCAAGGCTATGGATAACGACTCTGATAAATCAGAAGACTGATAAGGATTTACTGGGGCGGACGGTTAATGCCGTCCGCTCTTTTTCATTTAAGGAGGGTTTTATATGGAAGGCTACGAGGAGTTCAAAAAACAGGTCCTCTCACTTACTCATATAGATCTGTCGCTTTATAAAGAAAAACAGATGAGACGCCGTATTGACTCACTCGTGACAAAGCATCATCTGGATAACTATCCGGCATATGTGAAGCTGCTGCGCGAGGATAGATCAGTATTTGAGGAATTCGTGAATTTCCTGACTATAAATGTATCGGAGTTCTATCGTAATCCTGACCAATGGAAGCTTTTAGACGAGGAATACATTCCATATCTGATAGAAAAATTCGGAAAGAACCTAAAAATCTGGAGTGCTGCCTGCTCTACAGGTGATGAGCCATACTCTCTGGTGATGGCATTATCAAAGCACTTACCTTTGTCAAATATCCGAATTCTGGCAACTGATATAGACAAGCAGGTGCTCGCTCAGGCGAAGGCAGGACTCTATAATGAGAAAAGTATTAAGTCAGTTCCGGATCAATTCAAGGCGAAGTATTTTACGAAGATAGGCGCGTCTTATCAGATATCTGATGAGATAAAAAGAAGAGTTGAATTCAGAGAGGGAAACCTCTTAAAGGATACATACCCTTCGTCCTGTGATCTGATAGTATGCAGAAATGTCGTCATCTATTTTACCGATGAGGCTAAGCGTGATATCTATCAGAAGTTCAACAAGTCATTAAAGACCGGAGGTCTGCTTTTTATCGGAAGTACAGAGCAGATCATGGAATACAGGGAATTAGGGTATAAGAGAAGAAGCTCATTCTTCTACGAAAAAGTGTAACCGGAAGACACGGGCTATCAAAGCAGATGAGGTATGGAGACAGCAGACAGTGAACTTTTTTTAGATGAATACGGTCCACTCTGTAAAAAAATACGGGTGCTTCATGTGGCTGAAACTGCGGGTGCTGTGGATACGTACCTGAAAATACTCTTAAGGTATTCTTCTTCAGACCGGATCGAGAATATCCTGGTATGCTCTAAAGACTATGATATCAGGGATTACAGAGGTCTGACTGACTCAGTAGAACGGATACATATGGAGCGTACAGATTCAGTTCTGGAAGAAGGCCGATCTATACGAAAACTGCGTGAGATCATAGGCAGATATTCACCTGACATAGTCTATGCTCATTCATACAGGGCTGGAATGCTGCTTCGGATCGCGGATATAGGCATCAGAAACAGAGTACTCTATAACCCTCATGGCTGGTCGTATAACAGATTATCCGATCCTGACAGGCGAAACAGAAGGTTGACCGCTGAAAAAATGCTCGCTCTTTTTACTGATATGGTGATCTGTGGTTCTGTCTCCGAAAAAATGTCTGCCATAAAGCTTGGGATAGTACCTGAAAAGAAGCTTATAGTAATTCCCGAACCTACAGGTCTGCATTCTGCATCTGAACATTTTACCTATGCTATACGTTCAGATGGGAAAAAGATGACAGAGCAGACTGAGGAGCTGTATGAAAGACTTGTGTGGGATGCATAGTCTTATCACATCCTGACGACCTGCATCAAGTAGTTCTCTAACTGCTTTTTTCTCTTTTCAGGATCCTCAGGCAGCTTTGACATCGTGTAGCAGTTCTCGCGAGTGACTTTTTCATAAGAATCAGCGGGAAGGGAACGTGACAACTCTTTGGGGATCAGGGAGCCATTCTCCTTGAGGCGGACATAGGAAGCCGGGTCCGGGTAATAGATACGGATGCGGTCTTCTATGGTATCAAAGGAGCAGGTGAAAGATTTTCCTATAAATGAAAGGCGCGTCCCGGGAAGAGAAAATGATAGTTTGACAGGAGTGAACAGGTCTGTCTTTCCACTCACTGTAAGTAGATTTTTCTCCTGTGTCATATCTTCTATGACAGGCCTTACTTTATTTATCTTAAGACAGTTCAGAAGGATCGTCAGATTCATGATACCTGTTACTTTATATACGCTGTGGTCGATTATCGGCTCAGCGTATTTTTTTTCGTCGGTTGCGAGGTAGGTCTTGTACAATGTCACCACTGTGCGCCCATCTGGAAGCGTCTCATCAGAAAGGCAAAGGCCTATGTCTTCAAGAAGAGAGTAAACAGAAAGGCTCTCATCAGGCAGGAGACGCTTTACAGGCCGGAGCATGGCAGAGAGATCATAAGACGGAGTTGTGCTGCCCTGTATTTTTACAAAGGATGAATTAAAGTCTGCTTTTATGGCAAAGGTCTCTGCACGGTGCTGAAGAAATCTCAGATCGAAGCTTTCTCCGTTCCAGGTAATAAGCCGCGAGGCGTTTTTTATCTCCTGAATTATATGCTCTATCACAGCAAGCTCATCATTATCATTTTCTGAGAAAAATGTCAGTGTTTCAATTTTTCCGTCAACGACTTTTCCGGCAGTAGCAGATATGATGCGATGGCGGTCAGGCGAAAGTCCGGTCGTCTCAATAGTCAGATAGACATCGCCGTCTTTAGAATATTTTCTGAAATCATCCGGGTATTTTATCTGTTTATTTATGTCAAAGGTTTTTACGATTTTTTCCATGAGATTATTTTAGGAAAAAACTTATCTGATTTCAAGATAAACGTATGAAAAAAATCAGAGTTGTGATATACTAAATTCTGTATAGATTTTAGAAAACAGACCATAGTTATTGATTGACGGAGGTTTTTTATATGGAGAGAAAACTCTTGAAAAAAATGCTTGCCATTGGCCTTAGCGCGGCGATGGCTTTTACTGTCGTTCCGTTTGTGACTGCTGGCAATACCCAGATAGAAGCAGAGGCAGCTGCTAATGATACGGTTACAGTTACGTATGTAGTCCAGGTCAAAAAAGATAAGACAGCTTTTGAGAATACATTTAACACTTTAAATAAAGCTAGATCTACAGCAAACGCATCAGCAACAGATCTTGATCTTAAGTGGAATTCAGATCTTGAGACATATGCTATAAACAGGGCAGAGGATATAGCTCTGTTTAATAATAACGATCAGACGAGACCAAACGGTAAGTCTGATATGACCCTGCGGACTGAATCAGCTACGGGTTCAGAAAACGACCCATCGCCTACAAATCTCCCTGATATCTCTGCTTTTGTGATATACACAGGTGATTCCAATAGTACACCTGACAGTACCTGGGCATCAAATACGAATGTGCTGTCTGCTTCGACCAAGTCGGCAGCTATAGGACATGTGTCATATGGTGGTAAAGAGTTTTACTGCCTTGTTCTGTCAACGGATGATAAAAAAGGAGAGTCTGACTTCAGCAAAGTTCAGCTTGATTACAGTAATACCGGTTTTACAACTCAACCACAGGTGACCAGACAGCTGGCCTATAAGAACATTGGAACTATTTATGCCAGATATACCTATAATGGCATTTCGGATTACGATCCAGTGAAATTCACAGAAGGAAACGGCATCTCTACAGCACAGTTCCCTCAGACGGTGACTACCACTATAGATCAGAGTGCTTCTCTTCCTCAGATAACGTATGCTGTATCTCCTGTTGGAGCTGATTCTGCAGATAGTGTCTATGATCTGGATCAGACGATACCAACTACAGTAAAATACGATAATACAAAGATGTCTGTAGAAAGCGATAGGGTCACTGGTAAGTCAGCAGGAAGCAGTACTATAACTTATGAGGCGAATGTTGTTGGAAAGCTGACAGATTTTAATATCCCAGTTACAGTAAATAAAGCCAATCTGTCAAATGCCACGATGACAGTAGATACTTCTACAACTTACTACGCCAATGGTACAGAATCCAAGCCAAAAGTAACGGTCAGCATGCCTGGCGCTACTGGTAACCTGGTTGAGGGTACCGATTATACACTCACATATGCGGATAACAAGCCGGCTACTTCAGTAACTACCGAACAGACTGCTACTGTAACTGCCACCGGTATAGGAAACTATGAGGGTAGTATTCAGCGGACTTTTAAAATACAGCCAACGACTGGCGGAAGACTTTCTGAAGCTACCATTACTGTCACAGAGAAGAACATAGTTTATGATGGCAAAGAAAAGAAGCCGAAGGCTACAGTGTCCCTTCACGGAGTTACAGTACCGGAGAGCTCATACACACTTAAGTATTCGAATAATGTAAAGGCCGGAACTGCGAACATCACAGCAGCCGCAAAGAGCGGAGACGAGAGGTATTCGGGAGTTGCAAAAGGTACCTTCACGATAGCTCAGGCAGACATATCTACGGCTGATTTTACTTTTGCAGACTCTGATAATAAGAGCAATACCAGTCCTCAGTACTCATACACCGGAGGCGACATAAAGCCGGAACCGGGTGTGAAGGTAGATTCACTTACGCTTACAAAGAATACTGATTTTACCTATTCGTACAGTAATAACCGTGCCATGGGAACTCAGGCGGCTGTTACAGTTACTGGAAAAGGCAACTTCACCGGTACGGCTTCAGCGAATTTCGAGATCACTCAGGGCGATATAACAAAGGCTACTGTTACAGCAACGCCTTCATCCACTTTTACATTTAATGGGCAGAGGCAGTATCCTACGATGGTAGTAGTTGCCATATCAGGACATCAGCTGGCACAGGGAGTCGACTATGACATCACGGCTTTCCCGAATTCTGTGAATGCTGGTACTTATACGTATACGATCACAGGTAAAAATAACTTCCAGGGTACAGGGACTACCACAACGACATCCACTACATCTGGAACTACTTCAGCATCTACTGGTACGACTTCTACGACAGGTACCACGACTGCAGATAATGCGATCGTATCTACGGATAAAGCCGCTGGCACTATAACAGCCCAGTATACTATCCAGGCAAAAAATGCCGAGGAGCTGTATAATAAGACTAATGGAATTACTGTGACGGGAGTTCCAAAGAGCGTGACATATACAGGAAAAGCACAGACACCTGAGATCTCGGTGGTTGATAATGCTCTTGGAAAGATACTGAGCTCTGATACGGACTACACCAGAACTGATTCAGATAATACAAATCCTGGGACAGCTTCTATTAGTCTGGCTTTCAAGGGTAACTACTCGGGAACGCTTACCTTAAACTACAAGATAACTCCGAAAAAGACTTCTATAAGTAAAGTAAAAGCTGGAAAGAAGAAGGCGACAGTTACTTACAAAAAGGTTTCAGGGATAAGCGGTTATCAGGTAAAGGCCGGAACAAATAAGGCAGTAACAAAGGGTACAAAGACAAAGAATACGACAAAGACGAAGTACACGATGAAGTCTCTTAAGAGCAAAAAGAGATACTACTTCAGGGTGAGAACCTACTTCACCGGTTCAGACGGTAAGAAGGTCTACAGTTCATGGTCGGGCGTAAAGAGTGTAAAGGTAAAATAAGGAAAGAAGAAAATGAAGTATTTTGGAACTGACGGATTCAGAGGAGAAGCAGGAAAAGTATTGACATCAGATCACGCGTACAGGATCGGAAGATACCTGGGCTGGTATTACGGAAGAGAAAAGCGCGGCAGGATAGTCATAGGAAAAGACACGAGAAGATCGAGCTATATGTTTGAGTATGCACTCGTAGCCGGGATCATTTCATCCGGTTCAGACGCGTATCTCTTGCATGTAACGACCACCCCATCTGTAGCTTATGTGGTGCGCACGGAAGATTTCGACTGTGGTGTCATGGTATCAGCTTCCCACAACCCGTATACTGATAATGGCATCAAGCTGATGGATGGCAACGGTCACAAGATGTCAGCAGCAGTCGAGAGCCAGATAGAGGACTATCTCGATGGAAAGACTGATCCTGTACCATTTGCCATCGGTGAGAATATCGGAGTAGCCATCGACTATGCCATAGGAAGAAACAGATACATAGGCTACCTGATCTCTCTTGCGACACGCTCATACAAGGGAAAGAGGATAGGGCTTGACTGTGCGAACGGCTCTACTTTTAACATCGCGAAGAGTGTTTTCGATGCATTGGGAGCAAAGACCTATGTAGTAGGAAACGAGCCAAATGGACTGAACATAAACCAGAACTGTGGCTCGACTCATATCGAGAATCTCGTAAATCTAGTAAAAGAAAAAGAACTCGACTGTGGATTTGCCTTTGATGGTGACGCTGACAGATGCATAGCAGTAGATGAGACTGGTCAGGTCATCGATGGAGATTATATCATCTATATCTGTGGTACTTACTTAAAGAAGCATGGCAGACTTGACGGCAACCACGTCGTGGCTACGATCATGGCGAACCTCGGACTTTTCAAAGCTTTAGAGAAAAATGGCATCGAGTACGACGTGACGACAGTCGGTGACAAATACGTAAATGAGGACATGGTCGCCCACGGCTATGTGCTGGGCGGCGAGCAGTCAGGACACATCATTTTTTCAAAGCACGCTACGACTGGCGACGGAATTCTTACAGCCATTATGATCATGGAAGTCATTATGGAGGAGAAGACCTCGCTTCATACGCTTGCCAGCGGCATGAAAAAATATCCGCAGCTTTTAAAGAATGTCAAAGTATCTGACAAGGATGCTATCCTTGATAATGAAAAGGTACAGCAGTGCAAGTCGGAGCTTGAGGATGAGCTGAAAGGAAACGGCCGAATTCTTCTCCGAGCCAGTGGCACTGAGCCGGTGATCCGTGTCATGGCAGAGGCTGACACAAAGGAGCTCTGCGCGAAGTACGTAGACCAGATGGTAAGCGTCATAGAGAGCCAGCTCTGAGTGTGACAGAGGGGACGCGTACAAGTGACACAAAAAATGTGTCACTTGTACGTGTCCCCTTCGACACATTTTTTGCACACCAATAAATACATGAGCCTCCTTTAAATTGCGTACAATCTATGTTAAAATTACACCTTGTAACACTATTCATAGCATCGTGTGGTCGAAGACCACCCACACGTAAAACAGAAGCGAGGTGACATAGCTTCTGCAAGAAGAAAACTGGAGGTTTATTATGTCATCTAAGAGAAATGGTAGTAGTGCGCTTTTT
>JAQXXU010000006.1 GCA_029226225.1 Lachnospiraceae bacterium
GCGGTGCTTCCGGATATGAAGGGACTCCGCACTCCGGTCGACAAGCTAGAGATGCTCGTAGACAAGGAATACTGGCCGATGCCTTCTTACGGAGATATGATTTTTGAAGTATAAAACAGGAGAAGCCTATGCTGAGAGACACAGCGCTTAAATACATAGACGATAACTCAGAAAAAATAGTTGATCTCTTAAAACAGATCACGGAAATTCCGGCGCCGACAGGAGACGAGGGGTGTCGGAGTGAATTCATCGAGCAGTACCTGGAAAACGCAGGTGCTGTCGGTGTTTACCGTGATAAAGCTGGAAATGTAGTCTATCCATATGGCATCAGGCACGGCAGAAATAATGCCGTGATGATCGCTCATATGGATACTGTTTTTTCAAAGGACACGAAGCTGGAAGTCACGGAAAAAGACGGAAAGCTGCTGTGTCCTGGGATTGGCGATGATACGGCAAATGTCGCCTGCCTTCTGCTACTGGCTGCGTTTGCGGCAAAAGAAAAGCCAGCCATCAGATGCGGGATATTTTTCGTATTCGGGACAGGAGAGGAAGGCTTAGGGAACCTGAAAGGCAGCAAACGATTCATGGAAGAACACGCTGACTTTGTATCGCATTTCTGGGCGTTCGATCTCTATTACCGGAAGATCTACACCGACATGGTTGGCTCGATCCGCTACCGTATCAAAGTGCACACCATAGGTGGACACTCATTCCTGAATTTCGGAAATCCGAATGCCATACATGTGGCATCGCAGATCATAAATGATCTCTACCGGATGCAGCCTAGCGATGAAGAGAAATACACGTATAATGTCGGCACCATCGGCGGCGGAAACTCTGTAAACAGCATCGCCGAAGATGTCTCATTTACGATGGAGTTCCGCACTGGTGAATTCAATATCATGAAAAAATGCGATCAGGCGATCCATGAAATTGTAAAGCGTTACAGCAAAAACGCACGCATCGAAATGGAAGTCATCGGCAAACGCCCATGTGCTCAGGGTGTTCCTGAAGAATCTGTCGAAAAAATGATCTCCCGCGCCCGTGAATCGATCCGCTCGATCATCGGCATCGACCCCGAAGAATCCACGGCCTCGACTGACTGTAACATCCCTCTCTCGATGGGTGTCCCGGCCATCTGCATCGGCCTCTGTGATGGCGCCCTTCTCCACACCGAAGAGGAGTGGATTTGGAAAGACTCCGTTGCCAAAGGCCTGAGACTGCTCTTTCATCTGGTCTACAGGTATTATTTTGCAGAGGATTGAAACAGGGTTGATGATTTTTTTATAAATTATTGAAAGGCTTTTCAATTATGATTTAAGAAAGTAACCCATTGGGTAATTTTTTTATGAAAAAAATCAAAAAGCCGTTCCATTTTTTAAATGAACTGATATAATAGCTTTTGTTGGAAGGGAACAGAAAACAGTTTCCCACAGATACGAATTCTTTTTATAAGGAGGAATACAAATGGTAAATCTTAAAAAAGCACTTGCCGTTGTTATGGCGGCAGCCACAGCCTTTACCTTTGCTCCGGTGGCACAGATCGGAAGCACTCAGGCACAGGCTGAGGAAACAAAGGACCAGACTAAGGTCACATACAAGGCTGGAGACACAGAGTACGAGGCACAGAGCGATGCTGCACTTGGCAAAGGAAAGTCAAATACGACACTGGCTCTGGACACTGTTTCAAACAAGACAGCACAGATTTCAGTAGCAAATACTTCAGCAGCTATCTACTATAATGCACCAACAGATACTACAGTATTAAGCGTCAGCGCCACAGGTACTGTTACAGCATTAAAGAAAGGTTCTTCAAGTGTTAGGGTCACAGTTGGACAGGCCAACTACACAATCCCATTCTTAGTAGATGACGTAGCTACAGACAGAGTATCTGTGAACGTAAATGGCAAGGCGGTTACATCAGATGGTGTATCTCTTGACCTCTCTACTTCTACAGCATCAAATGCCATCAAGTCATTAAAGCTGAATGGTGTTTCTTCAAACGGACTTACTGTAAAGTATGATCTGTATGACACACAGGCCAAGGCCGAGGCTGGTACGCAGGGCACAGCTATATTAAGAAATACTGATTCTACACTGACTGTAGGAACAGACGGAACTCTTACTGCTGGTTCTGTAAAGGGCGACCGTTATATCAGAGTTTATACCGATTCTGATAATGCGAAGGGCGTTAAAGGCAGCTATGCTGTAGTAAAGGTTACTGTAAACCAGCTCCCTGAAGCTATCATTTCTTCTACACAGGATCCTATCGTTCTCGATGTGAAGAAGAACAAGACAGTAGACCTTTCAAAGGTTATCAGCGTAAATAACAACGCAACTATTACCTATACTCCGACCACTACTTCTAGCACAGAGTCTGATGGCATCTTTACAGTAGATCAGGCAAAGAAGACTCTTACAGCTGTAAAAGTAGGTGAGGGTACACTTAGAGTATCTGTTCCTGTCACAACTACGACACGTGCAACCACAAAGGATATTCATGTAAGTGTCCTTTCAGAAGTTCCGGAACCTACAAAAGTGGTTCCTACTATCACTGTAGATCCGTACACCAGAGTTACAGTTGGAAGCACTGTAAAAGTAAACGCTTCTACTACAGCTACTGGTGCAGCTATCGCATTTACTTCAGATAACCCAGCAGTTGCTACAGTAGACGCAAATGGTAATGTATCAGGAGTAAGCGCTGGTGTAACTACTATCACCGTTACTTCACCTGCTACTGCTGAGGCTCAGGCCGCAAGCACAAAGGTAACTGTTATCGTAGACGCCAAGTCTACAGCTCTTACAAAGGTAACTGGAGTAAAAGTAACCGGACGTAAGAAGAACTCTACAAAGATCACTGTAAAGTGGACGGCACAGCCTGTAGATGGTATTTATTACAGAGTAGAGAAGACCATCGTGAAGAAGGTAAATGGTAAGACTGTAAAGACCAAGGCTTACAAGTATGTAAAGAACGGCAAGACATCTACAACCCTTAAGATATCAAAGACTGATACAGTAAAGGTACGTGTAAGGGCTATCGTAGATAATGCCGATGGCAATCAGGTAGCAGCTTCATGGTCAAAGGCTACTACTTCAAAGAGACCTAATAAATGATCACAGCTACTGAGCTGTTATATGACCGGGGCGGTTCTTTCATCAGAAAGGACCGCCCCTTGTTTTTTGGCTTAAACACTTGCATTTTCCACATAATGCATATAAAATATTGAAGATAATGTTCTAACATAAAGGAGACGCAAAGAATGAAGCTTGCAAAGACATATGATCCGAAGGAGATTGAGGACAGACTATATAAGAAGTGGGAGGATAACGGATACTTTCATGCTGAGGTGGACAGGAGTAAGAAGCCTTTCACTATCGTGATGCCGCCTCCGAATATCACCGGAAAGCTTCACATGGGCCACGCCCTTGATAATACAATGCAGGATATCCTTATACGTTTCAAGAGGATGCAGGGATATGAGGCACTCTGGCAGCCGGGTACAGACCATGCGGCCATAGCTACAGAGGTAAAAGTCACGAATGCCCTGAAGGAAAAAGGCATTGATAAGAAAGAAATCGGAAGAGAAGCATTCCTCGATTACTGCTGGAAGTGGAGAGAACAGTACGGCAGAACTATCATCAATCAGCTGAAGAAGCTTGGAAGCTCGGCAGACTGGCAGCGTGAGAGATTCACGATGGATGAGGGCTGCTCTAAGGCAGTGGAAGAAGTCTTTGTAAAGCTCTATGAAAAGGGATATATCTACAAGGGTTCCAGGATCATCAACTGGTGCCCTAAGTGTCAGACTTCGCTTTCAGACGCAGAGGTCGAGCATGTGGATCAGGACGGATTTTTCTGGCATATAAACTATCCGGTAAAGGGCGAGAAGGGCAGATTCGTAGAGATCGCCACGACAAGACCCGAGACACTCTTAGGAGATACAGCAGTTGCAGTGAATCCGGATGACGAGAGGTATAAGGATATCGTAGGAAAGACACTTCTTCTTCCTCTTACAGACAGAGAGATTCCGGTCATCGCCGATTCATATGTAGACAAAGAGTTCGGAACTGGTTGCGTGAAGATCACACCTGCACACGACCCTAACGACTTCGAGGTAGGAAAACGTCATAACCTTGAGGAAATCTGCATCTTAAACGACGACGGAACCATGAATGACAAGTGCGGCAAGTACGCAGGTATGGATCGCTACGAGGCAAGAAAGGCCATGGTCGCTGATCTCGACAAGCTTGGTCTTCTGGTAAAAGTAGTTCCTCATACTCACGCTGTCGGAACACATGACAGGTGTCATACAACTGTCGAGCCTATGGTAAAGCCACAATGGTTCGTCCGTATGAAGGAGATGGGCGAAGCGGCTCTTGAAGCAGGCAGAAAAGGCGAGCTGAAGTTCGTCCCGGATAATTACATCAAGACATACGAGCACTGGCTCACTGATATCAGAGACTGGTGTATCAGCCGTCAGCTCTGGTGGGGTCACAGAATCCCGGCTTACTACTGTGATGATTGTGGAGAGATGGTCGTACAGAAAGGCGGAGCACCGAAGGTCTGCCCTAAGTGCGGTGGAAAGCACTTTACACAGGATCCGGATACGCTTGATACCTGGTTTTCATCGGCACTCTGGCCGTTCTCTACACTTGGCTGGCCGGAAAAGACAGAAGAGTACAAGTATTTTTATCCGACAGATGTACTCGTGACAGGGTACGATATCATATTCTTCTGGGTCATCAGAATGGTATTCTCAGCCATAGAGCAGACAGGAAAAGTACCATTCCATCATGTGCTGATCCATGGCCTTGTACGTGATGACAAGGGCAGAAAGATGTCGAAGTCACTCGGAAACGGGATCGATCCTCTCGAAGTCATCGATAAGTACGGAGCTGATGCACTAAGACTTACCCTTATGACAGGGAATGCACCTGGAAATGACATGAGATTCTACTGGGAAAAGGTCGAGAATTCCAGAAACTTCGCGAATAAGGTATGGAATGCATCGAGATTCATCCAGATGAACCTGGACGGATTTGACCTGCATGACCCGAAGGAAAAAGATTTTCATACAGAGGACAAAGCTATCATCTCACTCGTGAACACCCTCGTAAAGGACGTCACTGAGAACATGGAAAAATATGAGCTCGGTGTCGCAGTTGGAAAAGTCTATGATTTCATCTGGGATGAATTCTGTGACTGGTACATAGAGATGGTAAAGCCGCGCATGTATGCAAAGGACACAGATCCTGAGTCTGCAAATGCCGCACTTTTCACTCTGAAAAATGTCCTCTCGATCGCACTGAAGCTTCTGCATCCTTATATGCCGTTTATCACAGAGGAGATCTACTGCTCACTTAATCCAGAGGAAGAGACGATCATGACTTCAGCATGGCCGGTGTACCAGAAGACAGCTCATGACGCGAAGGCAGAGGATGTATATGCCAGAGCAAAGGAAATCGTAAAGGGAATGCGTGCAGTCCGCAAGGATATGGATGTGCCGAATTCTAAAAAGGCGACACTCTACATCGTATCCACGAAAGCCGCAGTACGAAAGACTTTCGAGGAGAATACATCACTCTACCAGACCCTCTGTAACGCAAACGCAGTAAAGTTTCAGAAGGATAACAAGGGCATCAACGAGAAGAGCGTGTCGTTCGTTATCGCAGACGCCACCTGCTTCGTACCGCTTGCAGAACTCGTAGACATGGATAAGGAGCGCGAGAGACTCGAGAAAGAGCAGAAGCGTCTCGAGGGTGAGCTGAAGCGTTCCAAGGGCATGCTCTCAAACGAGAAGTTCCTCGCTAAGGCCCCAAAAGCAAAAGTCGATGAGGAGAAAGCAAAGCTTGAAAAGTACGAGCAGATGATGACAGATGTGCAGAAACGCTTAAAAGACCTGGATTGATGTGCTGTCTTGACTGGAGAAAAAATCTGGTCAGTAATCTTTTTGCATATAACGGTAAACAAGGGGAGCGGGACACATGAGCGGTGAAAGACCCTTATGAGACGCCAGTGCTTGGCGGCGGTTCTTCACGCCGCTTATGCACTGCTGCGTCTCATACGGAGCGAGAGCGTGTCTTGAACCGCTGCATGTGTACCGATTCCCGTAAAACGTCATTTAGGAAATGATATGATAGATTTTGATGAAGAATTAAAGAATTTCAAGCCGTCGATGGAAATCAGCGAAGCTGAAGACGCTATCCGCGATAAGGACTTAACAGATATGATCGACATCTTAAAGGAGATCACAGAGAGCCAGTCGACAGTCATCAGGCAGAGCGCGGCAGTAGCATCGGCAGCGAAGAACAAGAGGTAGAGACCGGATGGAAAAGTGCTTTTACTGCGGAAATCCGATCGGAGAGGACGAGAGAACCTGCAGGTTCTGCGGCGCAGATCAGAAAGCCTACAGGATGATAAAGGCATCATCCGAGAAGGAATACAATGAAGGTCTGGTGAAAGCCAGAGCCCACGATCTCTCTGGAGCAATCGAGAGTCTGAACCGCTCGGTCCGCTATAATAAAAGAAACGTCAAAGCCCGCGATCTCTTAGGACTCGTATACATGAAGTATGGAGAGCCGGTGCTTGCGCTGCGAGAATGGGTCATAGCGAAGAACTTCGATCCGGAAGACGAGCTGGCTGACCGGTATTTAAACAGTGTAAGCGAAGACGCCGGGCTTTTTGAAAAAATAGACAATGCAGCGAAAAAATTCAACACGGCATACAAATACGCCAGGGCAAAAGCCTTCGACCTCGCTACACTCGAACTTAAAGCAGTAGTAAAAGAAAATCCTGGAATGGTAAAGGCCAGGCAGCTTCTGGCGCTGATATACATACAGGGCGGCGAATACTCAAAGGCGTATACAGAGCTTAAGGCTGCACAGAAAGTCGATGAGAGCAATCCTCTGACTACGCGGTATATGAAGGAGACCCGCTCGCATCTGGTATCCGACAAGAAAAAGAAGAAAAAGGAACGGACAGAGCGTAGATCTACTATAGCGATAAATGATGGACATGACGTAGTTCTGATGCCGCGTCAGACTTTTATCGAAGCTATAGATAATTCAAAGAGTGGTCTTTTTAATATCCTGATAGGAATCGCCATAGGAATTCTGGCATTCGTTTTCCTCGTGTCACCAACCATGAAGCAGAGAGAAAATGAGGAGACCAGAAAGGCGCTTATTACAGCGAATTCGACTTCGGCTTCGTCGAAGAGTGATGTCGCAGAGCTTAAAAAGCAGGTGGAAGAGCTGAACACGAAGCTCGAGAAGTACGAGGGCCAGTCAGACGTGAAGGGCTCATATGAGGACCTTCTGAAGGCACAGGATCAGGCTGGTTCAGAAGATAGTAATGACGACGCATCGAAAACTCTCTCAAAGGCGAACAGCTCGCTCCTTGGAAAAAATGGACAGAAGCTTTATAAAACGCTTACAGAGCAGATAGATAAGCAGACGCTGGTGACAAGCTATCAGGAGGGCGAGACAGCATTTGCCCGTAGACAGTATGATGATGCGATAAAAGCGTTAGAGAAAGTCGTAGATATAGACGACAGCTATGATAACGGCGAAGCCATGTACAAACTGGCACAGGCCTACGAGAACAGCGGGGACAAAGAAAATGCCCTGAAGTACTACCAGAAAGTCGCAAAAGACTATGCCAGGTATTACAGAGGCAGAAACTCAGCCAGAAAAGTCACCCAGCTTGAATCCCAATAAACAATAAAAAAGCTGTGAGGAACTTGAATTCCTCACAGCTTTATTTTTATGCTTATGCCTTAAGAAGAGGTGTTATATAGCTGTTTATCAGAGTATAACCATAGTTATTCGCTGTGGCCCAGCCACGGCTCTTCGAGATGCGATCACCAGCTTCTCCGGTGGTGTACTGGTTGTCCTTTATACCAAGCCACTCTACATAAGGAGCGGTTCCGATGATGCTTGATGAAGCACGTGGGTCAGGGACTACGACTGTACCGCCTGAAGGCCATCCGTTTATCGTAGGAACGGAGCTATAAGAAGGAATGTCAGAACCGGTAGATGCATACAGAGCCAGGTGAGTGGCCTGTGCACGGATGCCAACACGGACTGCGTCAGCAACAGCCGCATCCGGAGTGGCATAACCTAAAGCGCTGTAATAGTACCTGGCGTACATCACGAAATCCATGCCGCCAGCTCCACCGCCAGTGGCTCCGATACCGCCGAAGTTACACTGACTGGCCTGTACGTCTCCGCCGAACTGTAAGAAGCCTGTCTCATTGCAAATCTGCGCGAAGAGGACTTCGGCTTTTATTCCTGCTTTATTTGCTTCGTCATAAACTATCTGGGCGAACTCATTGATGCTCTTTGCACCATACTGAGAGTACACATCCGATGGGTAACTCTTTTTATGGGAATTATAGTAGCGGACCATCTGAGCTACATTAGTAGATGAAGTGCCTTTTATGGCGTAGGCTGTAGTGCCGGTAGCCTCAGCACTATTTGGTCCGAAATAATTTTTATCTGTCTTGATGAAGGCACGAACCGTGTAGGTGTAGGAGGTGCGCTTTTTAAGTCCGTTGACTGTGACTTCATTTGCATCATCACCGCGGACTGAAGCCACACGCTTTCCCTTTTCGTTGAGTATCTGGTATCCGGTGACGCCCTCGACAGGATACCAGTGAAGAGTAAGGGAAGTCTCTGATGCAGGTGTTACATAGTCGTTTTCATCAGCGTCATAGTTGTAACTGTCAGAAGATGATTTCACAGAAGTATAAGCACTTCTCCAGTTTATTACAGCTTTACTGACCTTTTCAGCGGCTGTAGCGGCCGAAGAGTTTACTCCGGCCTGGGCTGTCTGCGTGTCAGATGACTGATTCTCAGCGGAACCATCACCGGCTGTAGTAAATGTCAGTACCTTGGTGTAGCTGCTCCAGAACGTCTTCTTATATGGAGAGTGTACGGACTTGCGGTAGAAGCGGAGTCTGTAATTGTAGGTAGTGCCAGGCTCGATGGCTGAATCGGTGTAGGTTAATTCTTTGCTGTCAGTTACCTTCGTATAAGAACCGTCGCCAGTCTTCTTATAGAGCCTGTAGGTGACATCAGGGTCAGCTGATCTATCCCAGTTAAAAGTAATGCTTCTGCCATCTGCCGCCATAACGCCTGTCAGGGTTCCTACAGTATCGGAATCAGTCGTTACTGTGGCCTGTTTTTTGAGGCAGGTTCCCCAGACATTACCCTTGTCAGTCTTTACGTAAGCCTTTACAGTGTAGTCATATGTGGTATTTTTTGAAACAGATTCATCAGTGTAGCTTGAAACATTCTGCTTTATAGTGGCTATTTTCTTGTAACCACCACCGTTAGTGCTTCTGTAGATCCTGTAGCCAGTAGCTCCGGATATCTGTTTCCAGGCAACTGTTACACGGGACAGACCGGAATCAATAGCTGATTCCATAGTGACATCATGTCGTGGAGTGGTTGCAGAAACTCCGGCGGTATTATAACTCTGTGAGCGTCCGCTGTTGTTTCGCCCGACTACGGTGTAGTAGTAGGTAGAACCGTAGGAGCCTGACGTATCAGTAAATGAAGTACCTGAAGTCCGGCCGACTTCTTTGTAGGTTCCATTCTGACCGTTCTTCCTGAAAACTATATACTCATTGGCGTTAGCTGCCGCCTGCCAGGAAACAGTCACATTCGCTGAGTCGGCTGAAGCTTCAGCAGAATTCAGGGTGACAGCATCAGGATATACAACAGGAGCGTCTGAATTCTTCAGACTCAGATCAAAAGTCGCAGCTATTCCGTCAGCATCTGCATTTCCCATGGCGGTGATCTGCTCATCGGTACTCAGGAAATCATCTACGTCAGAAGGACTTGAGATAAAAGCCCCCTCTACTATGATTCCTGGTATATGATGATTTTTGGAACCGCGAATCACAGCGTAGTAGTCTGCCAGACTGCCATCTTTATATTTGGTGATTTTTGAAGTCTTAGTCTTTAGCCCGCGGTCGAAAAGTCCAAGCTGTAAGAGATTCGCGCGGATATTCGTCGCCAGTGTCTTGCCAGTGGAAAAGGCTGCTGTGTCATAATGGTTATTCGGGTAATAGATCTCACAGCCATGCGGAGCAGAACCAGTGCTCGAATTCAGATGTATGGAGACAAATGCGTCGGCATCGACACTTGCGGCATAATTAGTTCTGTCAGTGAGCCCGACGTAAGTATCTGTGGTTCTTGACATATAGACCTTTACGTTCGCGTACTGTTCGAGTCTGGCTTTAACAGCATTTGCTATCTTAAGAGTCAGGTTTTTCTCTTTATAGCCATTCCCGGTGGCACCTGAATCAGAACCGCCGTGCCCAGGGTCCAGGACAATGACTGTGTCTTTATCGTCAGTCAGGACGGGGTCATATGGTGTGCCATCATTGTCGGCCGCTTTAGCCGTTACATCTTTACTGAAAAAATATCCGAAACCGCTGAATGACGTGACTGCCACTGCAGCGGCAAGTAAAACTGCTGTAATCTGTTTCTTCAAAAAATCATCCTTTCATGTAATAATCAGTACAGCTACTACTTTATCATGAAAAAAAACGGGTGACAATTTATTTTCACTGATTTATGAAAAAAATGGCTCGAATCCCTTGAAAACACGCGAAAAACCTTCAAGATTTGTTAAACTTTTATGGCATTCTTCTTTTTTTTATGATACTGTGTTAAAATATAGGTTAGTTTTAACACAGGATGGAGGAGGAAGAATACAGATGAGATTACAGAAAAAATGGCTGGCTCTTCCGGTAATGGCAGCTATGCTTCTGACCGGTTGCGGCGGAGGTGCTGGAAGGGGAGCAGCTTCAGGGGACGCACTGGATTTTACTACTGCATCTGGAGATGCGGGGAATGACCTGGTCGTATCGGTGGGAACCGAAGAGGATAAGGAAGTCTTAAAGCAGATCACTTCTGACTTCAAGAAGGATAACCCGGACTTCCCTTACACAGTCAAGGCGAAGGTCATCAGTGAGGCAGACGCTTCGAACCAGGTGCTCGGAGATATTAACTCAGCGCCGGACGTATTCACCTTTGCAGACGATCAGCTGAATGCACTGGCAGCATCCGGAATACTTCACCCGATCACAGATTCATCGGTGAAGAGCGAGAACTTAGATGCCGCAGTAGACGCTGCTTCTATCGATGGAAAGCTCTATGCTTACCCGATGACAGCCGATAACGGATATTTTTTATACTATAATAAAAAGTACTTCAAGGATTCGGATCTGAAGACCATGGACGGGATCATGAAGGCGGCTTCATCAAAGGGAAAGAAAGTCACGATGGATATCGGAGCCGGCTGGTATCTGTATTCATTCTTCGGAAATACAGGTTTGAAGCTGACACTCGCAGACGATGGACTGACGAACAAGTGTAACTGGAATTCCACTAAGAATAAGATAAAGGGAATCGACGTCGCAAACGCTATTTCGTCTATATTAAAGAATCCAGGATTTGAAGCCGGCGGAGATGATGTCTTAAAGGCCGGAGCCGCAGACGGTTCGGTAGTAGCCGGAGTCAGCGGAGTATGGCTTTCATCAGACCTTCAGAAAGCCTGGGGCGATAACCTCGCAGCCTGCAAGCTGCCGACATACACTGTCGATGGAAAGCAGGTCCAGATGGCTTCATATGCCGGTTACAAAATGGTCGGAGTCAACAGTTTTTCAGCGAAGGCCGACTGGGCGAACAAGTTCGCGGCTTACATGACGAATGAGAAGAGCCAGACTCTCCGTTTCGAGAAGAGAGGCCAGGGACCTTCAAATAAAAAGGCAGCGGAGACTGACGAGGTAAAGGCTTCACCTGGAATCCAGGCACTTTTAGCACAGTCAGAGTACGCTTCACTTCAGAGAGTCGGCCAGAAATACTGGGACGCTACGACAGCATTCGGAAGCGACCTGGTAAGCGGAGCCACGATCACCCAGAAGAGGCTCAACACTTTAGTAAAACAGATCACCGGATCGGTGACAGACTAAGGAGGGTTATACAGTATGTCAGAAAAGAAGACTAAAACAGTAAATGACACTCAGCCCATCCACACGAGTGTCAGAGGGCTGATCCTTGTAGCGGTCAGTGTTCTCGGGGCTGTGGCCATCATATCGAACGTAGTAAGTAACAGGAGCCTTTCGAGAATGAACTCGAGTTCTGCGGTCATCGCCAACGAGTCCATGAAGAATATCAATGAGCTCTCTGATATTAGTAGTTACACTCAGACCATTTACCAGAAGGCGCTGTCACATATCGTAGCGACTGATTATTCGACCAAGGTAAAAATGATCGAAAGCATCCAGGAAGACGAGGATGCTGTTGAAACAGAGCTTAATAAAGCGATAGCTGCATCGGACTCGGATAAAGAGGCGACGAATATCAAGGCTCTCGCCACTCAGTATGTAGATCTGAAAAAAGCTGTAAACTCACTTACAGCAGCTTCGGCACAGTCAGATAAAGTGACAGCCTACTATCTCGCCAATAACGACGTATCAAAGGCTGCCGATACGATATCTTCATCTATCGAAAGCATGAAGAAAGAGGTCGAGAACGAGGCAGAGGCCAGAAGACAGAACCTGACCAGAGTATATCATTCGAACACTATCCTGAATATGATCGCAGTCGTGATCTCTATAGTAGCGGTGATCGTGGATTTCTTACTCGTCATGAAGTACATCATCAATCCGCTGAACCTCGCGGAGAGACAGCTTCACCGCATCATCAAGGGAATCGACGAGGGACATGGAGACCTGACCCAGCGTATTTCAGTCGGGCGAATGGATGAGATCGGCAAACTCGCTTACGGCATCAACAGATTCATCCAGAAGCTTCAGGATGTCCTCGGCGCTATTACTCAGAACTCTGACAAAATGGAATCAGTCGTTTCCGATGTGCTCGGTTCAGTCAAGACTTCAAACGGTTCGGCTTCAGATCTCTCAGCAGTTACAGAAGAGCTTTCAGCTACGATGCAGGAAGTCGAGAGCAATGCTTCGATGATCTCGCAGAACGCAAAGGATGTATCTGATAAGGTAAATGAGATCGCGGGAAAGAGCGACGAGATCGGCGGTTACCTAAAGCAGATGAAAGACAATGCCGATGAGATGGAAGCCAAAGCACGCAATAATATGGAGGACACCGACCAGAAGGTTACAGAGATAGTAGAAGTACTGAGTCAGGCTATCGAAGACGCAAAGAGTGTCGACGAGGTAAACAAACTCTCAAACGACATACTCTCTATCGCCAGCCAGACGAACCTGCTGTCGCTTAACGCATCTATCGAGGCTGCAAGAGCCGGAGAAGCCGGACGTGGATTTGCAGTCGTTGCGGAAGAAATTTCTCATCTGTCAGATTCTAGCCGTGAAGCCGCTTCGAACATCCAGAAGATAAACGAAGTCATCACGGATGCAGTTCATAACCTCGCAGACCATTCACAGGATCTCGTAAACTACATGAAGGAGTCGATCCTTCCTGAGTTCCGTGACTTCGTAGAAGATGGCGGACGCTATAAGAACAACGCCACCTACATCGAGAATATGATGGGAGACTTCGCGAAGTCTACAGCAGACCTGCAGAAGACAGCTTCGGAGATCGCTGATTCGATCGGCTCTATCTCTACATCCATCAGTGAAGGCGCGCAGGGTGTGACAGGAGCTGCAAACAGCACACAGACCCTTGTAAACGATATGGATTCCATCACTCAGAGAATGGACGAAAACCAGAGAATAGCAAAGGACTTAAAGGAGGAGACTTCTGTCTTTACAAATGTATGAAGAAAAAAATAGTTTCGACAGTTATAGCGGCGGCACTTGTGGCCGCCTGCTTTTCTGCCTGCGGAAAAAAGACATCGTACAAGCCACTTGAGAAAGATGATGACACCGTTTATACCATAGGTCTTGTATCTGATTCGGGAAACGAAGACATGGAGACCGGGTTTAATGATGCCCTTACAGATACTTTTGGAAAAGGACACTTTAACATCATAAAAGGTTCGTGCACGTCCAAAAATGACACGGACTCTATCCAGTCTCTCATAGATCAGGGCTCACAGCTCATAGTTATAGAGAACTGGAAGGCTTTAGATGCTGCTTACACACAGACACAGGCTTCGTCAGATGATGATAAAATCCCGGTGGTATCTACAGGCGTGGGTGACATCGCAGGAACACTGGGCATCGAATACAATGACGCGGATAACAGGACGACCGGAGTTAATGTGACAGGTGTAATCCCATATCCATCAGTCAGCGCGCAGCTTTCTGAGATGATAGAAGCTACGAAGAAGCTCAGAAGAGTTGGCATCATCTATTCACCTGAGAACCGTGACGCTGTGAAAAATAACCGTATCCTTGAAAACTACCTGACAGAGGCTGGGATTGGCTACCGCGAGTACATACTGCCGACATCTTCATATAAGTCTCTTATGAAGAACGGGGTAGAGGCTCAGGCGATAAAGACGAGCGATGATGAGGATCCTACAGAACCGCAGATATCTGATGATTTTTCAAAGTCTCTGTATCCGGGGTTTGATGACTCGGAACTGCTGGACTGGGAGAAGCAGGCGAAAAAGTCCTTAAAAAATGCTTCGGATTCAAAGATCATAAACACGGCCGTAAAGCAGTGTGATGCCATTTATATATCTAGTGGATTTGATGAAAAGACTGCAAAGAGAATTGCCCGAGCCGCTAAGAATGGCGATAAGGTGACATATGGAAGTGATGCAGTATCAGGGAAGCAGGCGCTTGTTACGCTCTGGGCAGATCCATATGACAGCGGCTACAGGGCTGGAGAGATGGCGTATCAGATACTTGTGAATAAGCAGGATCCGGGAGATATCTCTGTATCATACCAGTCTGATGGGTCATTCCAGAAACTCTACAATGGATCCTACGCAGAGGTTTTAGGTATTACTTTTCCTAAATCATTCAATGAATACTCTGCATTCATGAAGTCCTATGTACCTGGAACGCACACGGACAAAGTCGGAACAAAGTAGTGGAAAGAAATGACGGGATTTGTTATAATCAGATGAAAAAGGGGTCCCAATTATTATAAGGAGGTCATTTGTATGGCAGAGAATACTTTTCAGGTAGAAGAAGGCGTCACTGTCACTGACGAAGTGATGGCTGAAGTAGCAGGACTTGCAGCAAGCGACGTAGAAGGCATAGCATATATCGGCAACGGACTTACGAGAGAGAACATCACGAAGGCAGGAGCCTCCAAACTCTCGAAGGGAATCCACATCATCAAAGAAGACGACGGCACTATTACAGTAAGGCTGGCAGTCGTTCTGAAGTATGGATACGAGGTTCCTAAAGTCTGCCGTGAGATACAGGAAAAGGTAAAGACGAATGTCACCAGCATGACTGGAATCGAAGTAAAGGAAGTAGATATCCGCATAGCTTCTATAGAAGTGAATGCGGCAGGTGATAAAGCATGAACCAGACCAGGCGAAGAGAAGAGACATTCAAGCGGCTGTTTATGATCCAGTTTTATCCGGAGGACAGCTTTGACGAAGTAGTACAGGCAAACGATGAGCTCGAGACGTTAGATCCAGAGGCAGAGGTTCATCCGTACATAGAACCTGAGCTTGGAAACGGGATAAAAGAGGCAGACCTTAAGCTGATAAATGACAAGGTCGAGGCCATCAGAGAGCACATAAAAGACATCGATGAACTGATCAATGCGAATGTCACCGGATGGAAGACAAGCCGCATGGCAAAGGTGGACCTGACGATCTTAAGGCTAGCCTGCTATGAGCTGAAGTATGATGACTCGATTCCTGAGAAGGTATCGGTAAATGAAGCAGTCGAGCTGGCAAAGAAGTACGGGACAGAGAAGTCCGGCTCATTCGTGAACGGAGTCTTAAGGCATATCATGATCGCGCTGAATGATAAGCCGGAGACAGATGAGACAGCTTTCGAAGAAAATACAGATGAATAGACGAATATACACCGTTTCAGTGATAAACCGTTACGTGGCAGGACTGATCGAAGACGATATGATGCTTCGAAAAGTCCTGGTTACCGGCGAGGTGTCGAACCTGACGTATCACTCGAGCGGTCATATTTATTTTACGTTAAAAGATGATAAGGCTGCGATAAGCGCAGTCATGTTCCGTAGATACAGAGATGGCCTTAAGTTTCCGATGAAAGCCGGAGATAAGGTCGTGGTTACCGGAAGTATCGGGGTCTATGAGAAAGGCGGTACGTACCAGATCTACGCCGAAAGAATAGAGCCCGTCGGTGAGGGAGAACTGGCGGCAAAGGTCGAGGCACTGAAGAAAGAGCTCCTCGAGATGGGGATGTTCGATGAAGCGTATAAGAAGCCGATACCGAAGTACTGTTTTCGGATAGGTGTAGTTACAGCGCCGACAGGAGCCGTGATACACGATATCATGCAAGTGTCACAGAGAAGAAACCCGCACGTGCAGATACTTTTAGCTCCGGCACAGGTGCAGGGAGAAAGTGCTGCAGTGTCTGTAGCTTCTGCGCTTGAGAGACTCGATGCACAGGGCTGCGATGTGATCATCTGCGGAAGAGGGGGAGGTTCACTGGAGGATCTGATGGCTTTTAACACCGAGACAGTGGCAAGAGCCATTTTTTCGTGTAATACACCGGTCATATCGGCGGTCGGGCACGAGACTGATACGACAATAGCAGACCTTGTGGCAGACCTCAGAGCGCCTACGCCATCGGCGGCAGCAGAACTGGCAGTATTCTCTTATGATGTATTTTTATCTGATATGAGAAAAAAGCAGGAGCAGTTGAAGAACTCACTGAACGGCAGGCTCCTGTCTGAGAAAAATAAACTGCTGGCTTTACAGAAGCGGGTCATCCTGGCATCTCCAAAGGAGAGGAGCAACAGAGCCATGATGGAGCTCATGAAGCTGACTGACAGGATAGATCAGTCTATAAATGACAAGTGTAATGATACGTTACAGACGTTAGATAACTATACACAAGTCATGAGTCAGTCGATGAAGGTGAAAACAGACTCGACAGACAGAAGACTTGCACTCCTTAGTCCGCGTATCTCACAGGATATGGCAAAGAAACTCTCTGACACGAAGCATGCGCTTTCACTTTCTGCACAGAGGCTTGAACTTACGAACCCTGTAAAGAAGATAGCAGCAGGCTTTGCCTATGTAAGCGGAGAAAAGGGCAGGATCACAAGCGTAAACCAGGTCGAGAAAGACGATATTTTTTCAGTGAGACTAAAAGACGGCACGGTAAAGGCAAAAGCTGAACAGGTGGATAGAATTGGCTGAGAAGAAAGAATTAAGCATTGAAGAATCCCTTGCGGAGTTAGACGATATAGCAGCAAAAATGGAAGACCCGGAAGTCACTCTCGAAGACTCATTCGGCCTCTATGAGAAAGGCATGAAGCTGATAAAGTCAGCGACAAAGAGAATCGAAGATGTCCAGAGAAAGGTGGAAAAACTCGAGGCTGACGGAACTATAAGTGACTTTGAAGAGGACGGCGAATGATGGATCTGACACAGAAGAAAAAAGAAGCTGACAGTATAATCTCCAAGTTTCTGCCGGAAGAAAGCGGTTATGACAAGACTCTTGTCCAGGCGATGAACTATTCGGTAAGGGTCGGAGGCAAGAGGCTCCGCCCGATACTTTTGTCGTCATTTGCTAAAATGTATGGAGCCAGAGAAAAGGAATATACACCGTTCATGGCAGCCATAGAATTCATCCACACGTATTCACTGGTTCACGATGATCTGCCGGCGATGGATGATGATATGCTTCGCCGCGGAAACCCGACGACTCATGCAAAGTTCGGCGAGGCGATGGGAGTCCTTGCTGGTGACGGACTTTTAAGTGAGGCATTCACTATCATGTCTCACAGAGTCACCGCAGCAGTGGCAACTGATCTGGTAGCCGGGATCAGAGCAGCCCAGGCGATGGAGATCATAGCTGGAAAGGCCGGACTTAACGGAATGGTAGGGGGACAGAGCCTCGATGTAGAAAGTGACAAGGCAGGCAGAGACATCACAGAGGACGAGATCGACTATATATATGAGAATAAGACGTCAGCGCTACTCGAAGCTTCGATGATGTCGGGCGCATATCTCGGCGGAGCAGAGAGTGAAGATATAGACCTGATCCGGAGAGCGGGAAGTGCGCTTGGACGTGCATTTCAGATAAGGGATGATATCCTTGATATCACGGGAGACGAAAAGACACTCGGCAAGTCGGTCGGGCAGGACGCAAAGAACGGGAAGAGCACCTATGCTTCGATCCATGGCATAGAAGAAAGTGAGAAGACAGTGAAGTCTCTGACAGATGAGGCCTGCGGCTACATCTGCAAGCTTTCGGGAGTCAGAGATGAAGAGGAGAGAAAATTCGTGCTGGAACTTTTCGGCACACTGACAGAGAGAAACAGTTAATGGTTTTAGAAAAAATAAATGAACCTGACGATATCAAAAAACTGTCAGAAGATGAGCTCCCACTTTTAGCAAGGGAGCTGAGGCAGTTCATAGTAAAAAATGTCTCCGAAACCGGCGGTCACCTGGCAAGTAACTTAGGTGACATAGAGCTTACGATAGCTCTGCACAGGGTACTCTCCTTTCCAGAGGACAAGCTTATCTGGGATGTAGGCCATCAGTCATACGCGCATAAGATCCTGACAGGTAGGCGGAAGAACTTTTCTACTCTTCGTCAGAAAGGCGGTATCACCGGCTTTTCGAATCCGAAGGAAAGTGACTGCGACGCTTTTATCTCAGGACACAGTTCGACATCTATCTCGACGGCATTAGGCTTCGCGAAGGCAAGAGAGCTGACTGGCGACCAGGAGAATATAGTCGCGGTGATCGGCGATGGTGCTATGACAGGCGGCCTTGCGTATGAAGCCCTGAACAATGCCTCGACATTAAAGTCGAACCTGACTATTATCTTAAACGATAACCAGATGTCCATCTCTCCGAATGTCGGAGGTATGAGTGAGCACCTGGCAAAACTCAGGACCAGCGAGCAGTACACAGGACTTAAGTCTGACATGGAAGACTCCCTCAAAAAAGTGCCAGGCGGAGAGACTGTGATCCATTTTTTACGTCATGCCAAAAATGGCATTAAGCAGCTCGTAGTTCCTGGGATGATATTTGAAAATCTGGGTATCATGTACCTGGGACCTGTAGATGGTCATGATATCAAGGCGATGACGAGGATCATAGACAGTGCCCTGAAGTATAAGGGACCGGTGCTGATCCACGTGATCACGAAAAAGGGTAAGGGTTATCGTCCTGCCGAGAAGAACCCGGCACTTTTTCATGGAGTAGGCCCTTTTGACATAAAGACTGGCAAGCAGAAAAAGCAAAACGAGTACCCGACTTACACCGAGGTATTTTCGAAGGCGCTGGTCCGTAACGCTGAGAAAAATGACCGGGTCGTAGCAGTGACTGCGGCTATGGCCTTAGGCTGTGGCCTGAAAGAATTCAAGAAGCTGTTCCCGGACAGATTTTTCGATGTGGGAATAGCAGAGGCGCATGCGGTAACCTTCTCATCAGCGCTGGCCGTAGGCGGTATGATACCAGTGTTCTCAGTATATTCGTCGTTCCTTCAGAGAGGGTTCGATGAGCTGATCCACGATACGGCTATCGAAGGAAGTCACGTAGTATTCGCGGTAGACAGAGCAGGCATTGTCGGACGCGACGGTATAACGCATCAGGGTATTTTTGACATATCGTATCTGACTATGATACCGCACATGACAGTCATGGCACCGAAGGACGCGCAGGAACTTTCGGATATGCTTGATTACGCCATCGAAAAAATGACTTCGCCGGTAGCTGTCCGCTACCCGAGAGGAGAGGCATATTTCTACGAAACGGAGAACAGGGCGCCGATAGAGTATGGCAAGTGTGAAGTATTAGATGACTCAGATGACGCGAGAGTGATGCTCTTCGCACTTGGGAGCATGGTTGAATGCGCCATAGACGCAGCGGATATACTTAAAAGAACTGAAGTATCTGCGAGCGTTGTGAACGCGAGATTTGCCTCTCCGATAGATAAAGACTTTTTAACTGATGCAGCAGAAAAATACGATGTCATCGTATCTTTGGAAGAGAATGTTCATTCCGGAGGCTTCGGGGAACACGTGTTTTCGCTCC
The DNA here is from genome assembly GCA_029226225.1 of Lachnospiraceae bacterium. Taxonomy (GTDB): domain Bacteria; phylum Bacillota; class Clostridia; order Lachnospirales; family Lachnospiraceae; genus Weimeria. Next base: position 20,111 of record JAQXXU010000006.1, read on the forward strand.
TGTCAGAAGCAGGCTTTAAAGGCAAGTTTATAAACATATCGATCCCGGATGAGTTTGTTCCGCAGGGAAGTGTCGAAGAGCTCTGCTGCGATGTGGGGATAGATGCTGACTCTGTAGCTTCAAGGATAGAGGAAGCGCTTGGTGTAAAGGAGGACACAGATGAAAAAAAGGCTTGACGTTCTCCTGGTAGAAAAGGGCTTGGCACCTTCACGGGAAAAGGCAAAGGCTTATATCATGGAAGGGAAAGTCTTCGTCGAAAACCAGCGTGAGGACAAGCCCGGAACGAACTTCGATGAGAATTCCAAAATAGAACTTCACGGGAAAAAGCTCGCCTACGTGAGCCGTGGCGGACTGAAACTCGAAAAGGCATTAAAGACTTTCCCTGTGGATCTGGACGGCGCTATCTGCATGGATATAGGAGCTTCGACAGGAGGCTTTACAGACTGCATGCTGCAGAACGGCGCAGCAAAGGTCTACAGCGTGGACGTAGGTTACGGGCAGTTTGACTGGAGCTTAAGACAGGACCCGAGGGTGGTGCTGATGGAAAAGACTAACGTCCGATACTTAAAGTCGGAAGATATCGGGGAACAGTTAGACTTCGCTTCGTGCGATGTGTCATTTATCTCTTTATCTAAAATCCTCCCAGCTATTTTTCCAATACTGACAGAAAACGGCACGATGGTGTGTCTTATAAAGCCGCAGTTTGAAGCCGGCAGGGAGAACGTCGGAAAGCGCGGAGTAGTGAAGAATCCGAAGGTGCACAGAGAAGTCATTACTGAAGTCTTCGGATTTACAGAGACACTTGGATTTACCGTAAAGGGGCTTACCTACTCTCCGATCAAGGGACCGAACGGTAACATAGAATACCTGATGTACATAGCAAAAAATGGTGGCGAGTCAGCACAGATCGATGTAGCAGCGGCAGTAGCGGAAGCGCATGAGGCACTTGACAGGCGATGAAGAATTTTTTTATACTGACAAAGGATGACTCGGATGCGAGCAGGGGCTTCATCACAGAGATCATCGACTATGTAAAGCAAAACGGCGGTGATGCAAGGGCACACATCCTGAATAGACAGAGGTCATCGGAACCGCTTGAGGTTCCGGAAGGAACAGAATGCATTCTGACTGTCGGAGGCGATGGCACGATGATAAGGGCTGCCATGAGGACTATCAGGTCAGCACTGCCGATACTTGGGATCAACAAAGGCCATCTGGGTTATCTCTGTGATCTCGACGAGTCAAACTACAGGGAAGCGCTAAAGAGACTTTTTGCCGATGATTATGAGGTCGAGGAGAGAATGCTTTTATCGGGCAGAGTCATCTCTGCCGACGGTATTCCAGAAAGTGGATTTAACCATGCTTTAAATGATATAGTTCTGACTTCCAGAAACGGCCTTCAGGTCGTGCACATAGACATCAATGTAAACGGTGAGAGGCTTTCATCATTTAACGGAGATGGTGTGATATTCGCCACGCCGACCGGATCTACAGCCTATAATCTCTCGGCTGGCGGCCCTATCGTGGACCCGACGACGAAGCTCATACTGATGAGTCCGCTGAATGCTCACGTCGTCGGTCAGCGCAGTATAGTCTTAGATTCGACTGCTGAGGTCAGGGCTACCGTGACTCGCAGAAATCAGGAAGAGCTGTCGGCTGCTGTTGCTTTCGACGGAAGCACGGCCATAGAACTTTATGACGGCGAGAGCATAGAAGTGATCCGCTCCAATGAGACGGTCCGCTTTATAAAGCTCTCGCAGATCAACTTCCTAGACCGCATCCGTGAGAAGCTGCAGGCTGATTAGGAGGCATTTTTTGAAGAATAAGAGGCAGAAAAAAATACTCGAACTGATCGTGCGCTACGAGATAGGAACGCAGGAAGAACTGATGGAGAGACTCCGTGAGTCAGGCTTCGATGTGACACAGGCGACCGTCTCACGAGATATCCGTGAGATGAAGCTGACAAAAGTCGAGACCCACGGAAAACTTCACTATGTGGCATTCCGTGAGACCGATGAGGATATGAAGGAAAAGTACGAGCGTGTTTTCCGCGATGGCTTTGTGTCGATGGATAACGCCCAGAATATCCTTGTCATAAAGACTGTCTCAGGTATGGCGATGGCCGTGGCTGCCGCTCTTGACTCGATGGAGTTTAATGAGATAGTTGGCTCGATAGCCGGGGATGACACGATCATGTGCGCGATAAGGAGCCTCGATGATACGATCAATCTTATGGGAAAACTGAGAAATATACTCGACAGGGGGTAAATATGCTTGACAGTTTAAGGGTAGAAAATCTTGCTCTTATAGAAAAAGAGGAGATAGAGTTTACAAAGGGACTGAACGTGCTGACTGGTGAGACCGGTGCCGGAAAGTCCATAATCCTCGGGGCATTGGGACTTGCGCTCGGAGGAAAGGCGGATAAGGGGATGATCCGCGATACAGGAAAAGATGCCTATGTGGAGGCAGTCTTTTCTCTAGATGAGAATGAAGAACAGAGACTGCGTGAAGCAGATTTTGAGCCGGAAGACGGACAGCTTATTTTTTCAAGGAAGATAAAAGAGGGAAAGAGCCAGGCCAGACTCAATGGGGAGACGGTCCCGGCTGCGCGTCTTAAGAAAGCCGGCGAGCTGCTTCTCGACATCTACGGTCAGAATGAACATCAGTCACTTTCGGATCCGAAAAAACATCTGCGGCTCCTGGATGAATTCGTAAAAAAGGACCTAAACCCGGTACTTGCGGAAATCGAGCCGGTCTTCAAAGACTATACTTCCATTAAGAAAAAAATCGCTGAGGCTGACATCGATGAAGCCCAGCAGAAACGCGATATATCATACTATTCTCATGTCTCTGAGGAGATAGATGAAGCTGCTTTAAAACCGGGCGAGGATGAAGAACTCGAGTCATCTTATAAAAAAATGTCCGGTTCTGAAAAAGTGGCGAAAAACTTATCTGAAGTACAGAACCTGCTTTTCGAAGGAGAGGATGTACTCTCACGGATCGGCGAGTCACAGCGAAGCCTTGCTGCTATTTATGATTATGATGAGTCGGTGGAAAATCTTGGTAAAACACTTGGCGATGCCTATGATATACTCGAGAGTTTTTCGCATGAGCTGGTGCAGACTGCGGAAAACCTGACATTTGACCCGGCTGAGTTTGATGAAGTTACGAGACGGCTTGATCTGATAAATGACTTAAAGCAGAAGTATGGACGCACCATCGAGGATATCGAGCGGACAAAGCAGGAAGCTGACGAGAAACTCGAGCAGTTGAACGACCATGAGAACTATGTGGCTGGCCTAAAAAAACAGCTCGCAGATACTGAAAAACGCCTGAACCAGTTATGCGAAAAAGCTGAAGCTGTGAGGAAAAATGGTGCTGGGAAGCTTTCGGAGATGGTTAAGGAATCATTAAAAAATTTAAACTTCCTGAAAGCGGATTTTTCTGTGGACATCACGAGAACAGTTTATTCTGCCCGCGGTTTTAATGATGGTCAGTTCCTCATCTCTACGAATCCTGGTGAACCGTTAAGGCCGCTCTCACAGGTGGCTTCAGGTGGTGAGATGAGTCGTATCATGCTGGCATTAAAGACTGTGCTAGCCTCTGCTGATGACATAAAGACCATGATCTTTGATGAGATCGATACAGGTATAAGCGGACGGACGGCATCGGCTGTTGCCCGTGAATTAAAGAAAGTCTCTGTCGGAAGACAGGTGATACTTATCACTCATCTGCCGCAGATAGCAGCGCTATCTGACCGGCACTTCCTGATCGAGAAGTCAGCGACTAATGATTCGACTGTATCGCAGATCCGTCCGCTCTCAGAGGACGAGATCATTGACGAGCTTGCGAGAATGCTGGGCGGTGATGTGATCACAGATGCTGTCCGTGAAACTGCTAGACAGTTGCGGGATACTGCACAGTAAAACACGCTTATTAGCTGCTATCTATTTCCGCAATATTTTACTGTTTTACGGCAATAGGGATAATGCATCAGAGCTATGTCCGCGCTACAATACAAGCATAACAGGAGGACAATGATCATGTTAGATAAGTATATTAAAGAACTGGTAAATTACGGAATAAACTCAGGACTTACCCCGGAGTGCGAGCGCATATACAGCACAAATCAGCTGCTGAAGGAAATGCATGAGGACAGCTACGATGACACGGTAGAAGTAACAGACGAGCCACTTGAGGACATCCTGAACGGACTCCTGGATGAAGCAGTAAAGCGCGGACTGATCGACGACACGATCACAGAGAGAGACCTCTTTGATACAGCACTTATGAACTGCCTGACACCGAGACCGGCAGAGGTACAGAGAGTATTCTGGGACAAGTATAAGCAGTCACCAAAGGAAGCAACTGACTGGTTCTACGATTTTTCACAGAAGACGAATTATATCAGAAGGTACAGAGTAAAAAAGGACCTCAGATGGAAGACAAAGACGCCGTATGGCGACCTCGACATCACGATAAATCTGTCGAAACCAGAGAAAGATCCGAAGGCTATCGCCGCAGCCAGAAACGCCAAGCAGTCATCCTACCCTAAGTGCCAGCTATGTATCGAGAATGAGGGCTACGCAGGAAGACTCAATCATCCGGCCAGAGAGAACCATCGTATAATTCCGCTTACGATCAACGGAACCAGATGGGGCTTTCAGTACTCACCATATGTGTATTTCAACGAGCACTGCATCGTATTTAACGGAGAGCATACTCCGATGAAGATAGACAGGGCAGCATTCACGAAGCTCTTTGATTTCATCGGACAGTTCCCGCACTACTTCCTTGGCTCTAACGCTGACCTTCCAATCGTAGGTGGCTCTATCCTGACACATGATCACTTCCAGGGTGGACACTATACTTTCGCTATGGAGAAAGCAGAGTTTACAGATAAGTTCACGATACCGGGATACGAAGATGTGACAAGCGGGATCATCAACTGGCCGCTGTCAGTCATCAGACTTCAGGGCAAAGACCGTGAGAGAGTCATTGACCTCGCAGACCATATTCTCAAAGCATGGAGAAGATATACAGACGAGAGCGCATTTGTTTTTGCAGAGACAGATGGCGAACCGCATAACACGATAACTCCTATCGCAAGAAAACACGGAGATGTCTATGAACTCGATCTCGCACTCAGAAATAACATCACGACGAAGGAGCATCCGCTCGGAGTATTCCATCCGCATGAGAAGCTTCATCATATAAAGAAAGAGAATATCGGACTCATCGAAGTTATGGGACTGGCAGTCCTGCCATCACGTCTGAAGAAAGAAATCTTCGAAGACCTCTCCGACGCACTGGTAAATGGAAAAAATATCCGTGATAATGAAGAACTCGCAAAGCACGCAGACTGGGTAGACGAGTTTACATCAAAGTATCCAGATGGTTTCACCAAAGAAAACATAACTGGAATCTTACAGGAGGAAGTGGGACAAGTATTCAGAGAAGTCTTAGAGGATGCCGGGGTCTTCAAACTTACTCCAGAAGGCCATGAAGCCTTCATGAGATTCATTAAGACACTTTGATATTTGTGGCTTTCATGTGATCTGAAGATATGTTTTGATACTTGTAGCAGATATGGACGCCCGCGTGGCGGCATGCCGAAAGAAAGCGGGCATTTTTGTACACAAGTACAAATAAATTACAGCAGTGTAAATTCATTTTTGTGATACTTTATCAGCCCGTCCTTCTGCATCCTCGACAGCTCGGCACTCATCGCCGAGCGCTCGACTGACAGATAGTCGGCGAGCTGCTGCCGGTCGAACGGTATCAGAAAGTGATTTGAATTATTTTTCTGGGCGATATCAGAGAGGTAGGAGAGCAGCTTCTCCCTGGTCGTGCGTTTTGACATGTGACTGATCTTCCGGTTCATGTAACGGTTCCGACGGGTAGCTATCGTGTAGAGATTCTGGATCAGCTGGTTGTGAAAAGAGCAGGCACGCTGGCACTCGGTCAGGATGCGGTGCATATTCATGAAAAGTACACGGCAGTCTGAAAGAGCTACTACATCGTTCGGCAGAGGCTCTGCATCAGCAGAAGCATAGGCTTCGCCGAATATCTCACCCGGATTTACCAGGCCGATAATAGCGTTATTTCCCCAATAATCCACAGACTCGATCTGGATATGTCCTTCCATAAGGACTCCAATCGAGTCTATTTTTTCACCGGCAGGAAATATGATACTGCCTTTCTGAAAACTGCGGATCTCACCTCGGACACAGTCCATCAGCGCTCTGATCTCCTCACCGGTTATATGATTAAAAATGCGGGCCTCTTTCAGTTCGCTTAAATCCCTGTCTGTCATTCTGTTTCCTCAGATAAAAAACTGATGCACAGGCCTGGCCTGTTTCTCTTCCTTCTCCTGCGCAGAATCATAAAGCTGCCAGACACCGGAAACCAGTACGTTACGGATGATAGAAGTGTCTCGCTTTACGGGAAGGCGCTCAAATGATTTGACTGATTCATTTATCAGGCTCTTAAGTGCTGCGCGGATGCAGGTATCATAGCCATCAGGATCGCGCTCTTCCTTTATGATAAGAGGATTGTAGCTTCCCAAACGCCTGTCTGTACTGCGCCTTAAATGTGCGCGCATCAGATAGACGAATTTTCCTAGATAGAATCCGGTATCGTATAAGTCTCTGCTGAAATCATCATCGCGCATAACGAAAGCCTGTCCGAGAGCCTCTCCGACAGCGCCGGCGGCGAACTGCTCGTTTTCTTCATTCCTTTTTTCGAGATCGAGAACCTGGGAGACAGCTTTTTTGCAGGCGGAAGCCTGCATTGGGTACTTCTTCACGAGACTTTTCACTGTATCGTGAAGAGATGAGATATATCTCTTCTCACGCAGTGACGCTTCGCTCCTGTCGCAAAAAAATGATGAGTAGCTGAGCAGGATGGCCATCTCTGCCACGTAGTCTGCTGTCTTATCTGAAAATGCCAGATGCTTTCCTATAGGATGGATCCGGCAGCTTAAAAGCTGCTCTGTGGGTTCGTCTTCATAGAGCCCGGAGAGCAGGATGTATAAAAACGTCATATCATAGCTTAACAGTACCTGTCCTTTTATTCCGGCAGTTTCCTTAAGGGCGCGGCACAGCCCGCAGTGATATGCCTGATATCTCTTTTTTTCTTCTTCAGACATTCTCTGCCTGTCTGCAATAATAAGGCCTGACATAACAATAGCTCCGAATAACTGAAAAATAATGTAACGCCATTCTTTATTATAGTAACCTAACAGAGTTTTTACCATTAAATTTTTCTAAAAGATGAAAATGTAGCCTGACGCTTTTTTATCTACCCAAATCGTGGAAAAAGGTTTATACTATGTATCGGAATTTTTGACCTGAAGGTATAAGGAGGAAAAATGCGCCACTGTATGAGTCCGCTGGATTTCTCGGTCGAGGAGCTGGATGAGCTGATGGGGCTCGCCGCTGACATCGAGAACAACCCACAGAAATACTCGCATGCCTGTGATGGAAAAAGGCTTGCGACCTGCTTTTATGAGCCGTCCACAAGGACGAGACTTTCGTTCGAATCAGCTATGCTGCGTCTCGGAGGACAGACACTTGGTTTTGCTTCAGCTGATTCCTCTTCAGCATCCAAGGGAGAGAGCGTTTCAGATACGATCAGGATCATATCAGGATACGCAGATATCTGCGCGATGAGACATCCGAAGGAGGGCGCGCCACTTGTGGCATCACTCCATTCGGAGATTCCTGTGATAAATGCAGGCGATGGCGGACACGCACATCCGACCCAGACTCTTACAGATCTCTATACGATAAAATCATTAAAGGGTAGACTCGATCATTTCACTATCGGTCTCTGCGGTGACCTGAAGTTCGGCAGGACTGTACACTCACTTATATCAGCGTTAGTCAGATATGCTGATGTTCACTTCGTTCTGATATCGCCGGAAGAACTGAAGCTTCCATCATATATCAGGGAAGATGTCCTTGAAAAAAGCGGAGCTACCTACGAGGAGACTGAAAGCCTCGAAAAAGTGATGCCGAAGCTCGATGTACTTTATATGACACGTGTACAAAAAGAGAGATTTTTTAACGAAGAGGATTATGTCAGATTAAAGGATCTATACATTCTCGATAAGGATAAAATGCAGCTCGGGAAGGATGACATGGTAGTCCTTCATCCACTTCCGAGAGTAAATGAGATCTCGGTAGAAGTAGATGATGACCCGAGAGCACAGTATTTTACCCAGGCAAAGAAGGCAGTTTTCATAAGGATGGCTCTTATACTGACACTGCTTGGAATCCAAGTAGATCCGTCCATTCCCCAGCCATCGAATAAGGAGGTCACATGCTGAATATAAGCGGAATCCATGAAGGCTATGTGCTTGACCATATAAAGGCCGGCATGAGCATGAAGATATACGATTATCTGAAGCTTAATGAGCTGCATGATGCGACGATCGCCATGATCATGAATGCCAAGAGCAAAAAAATGGGACACAAGGACATCATTAAAATAGAGTGTCCGCTTGGTTCCATAGACCTCGACATCATCGGCTACATAGACCATAATATCACCGTAGACGTGATACAGAATGATACGATCATCTCAAAGGAGAAGCTGTCTCTGCCGAAGGAACTGAAGAATGTGATCCGCTGTAAGAACCCGCGCTGTATCACTTCTATCGAGCAGGAACTGGATCAGGTATTCGTGCTGACCGATGAGAAAAATGAAGTCTACAGATGCAAGTACTGTGAGGAAGCGTACTCTGGAAAGTAATATACAAAGGAAACAGTTTGAATGCAAACAATTAGAAATCTAATAAAAGACACGAACCTGAGGCTTGTCAGCGGAGATGCTGATACCGAGATCACAAGCCTTGTCTATGACTCGAGAAAAGTCACGAAGGGAAGCCTTTATGTGGCTATCGTCGGCGCGAATGTAGACGGTCACGACTTCATACAGCAGGTCATCGATGCCGGTGCAGCAGGAGTAGTCGTGGAAAAGGACGTCGAAGTACCTGCTTCTGTCGCTGTGATAAAGTCGGGTGATACAAGAGAAGCCCTGGCTTTTCTTTCAGCTGCCTGGTTTGATCACCCGGCTGATAAGCTGAAGGTCATTGGTATCACTGGGACCAAGGGCAAGACAACGACGACATACATGATAAAGTCCATTCTCGAGAACGCCGGAAAAAAGGTCGGACTCATAGGGACTATCGAAGCTATCATTGGGGACAAACATATACCAGCGCTGAACACGACCCCGGAGAGTTACATAGTACAGGACTATCTGTCGCAGATGGTCGATGCAGGCTGTGACGCAGCAGTCATGGAAGTGAGCTCTCAGGCCTTAAAGCTTCACCGTGTAAGTGGAATGACTTTTGAGATAGGCATATTTACAAATATCTCGCCGGATCATATCGGACCAAATGAGCATAAGGATTTTGCCGAATATCTATACTGCAAGAGCCTTCTGTTCCAGCAGTGCAGGCACGGGATTTTTAACGCAGATGATAAGAACCTCGATGGCATCATGAAAGGACACACCTGCACGGTGAACACTTACGGCATCGAGAAGAAGGCCGACTTCGAGGCTGATGATATCGAGCTTGTACACAAGCCGGGATATCTCGGTGTGAATTATAAAGTTACAGGAAAAGAAAACTTCGATGTGACTATCGATGTGCCGGGCAGGTTCTCGGTCTATAATTCTCTGTGTGCTATAGCTGTCTGCCATTTCTTCGGAGTAAGCGTCGAAGCTATGCAGAAGGCACTGAAGGCTGCAAAAGTCAAAGGCCGTATCGAGATGGTAAAAGTCTCCGATGACTTTGCACTGATGATCGACTATGCTCATAATGCTATGGCACTTGAAAGCCTTCTGACTTCCATCAGGGAATACAATCCAGGAAGAATAGTTACAGTATTCGGCTGCGGCGGCAACCGTTCGAAGCTCAGACGCTATGAGATGGGAGAGGTGTCAGGAAAGCTTTCTGATTTTACGATCATCACTTCAGACAACCCGAGATTTGAGAACCCGGAAGCCATCATGAAGGACATCGAGACCGGGATCAAAAAGACAGACGGCAGGTACATCATGATCGAGGATCGCAAGGAGGCCATTAAATATGCCATAGAGCACGGACAGAAGGGCGATGTCATAATCCTGGCCGGAAAAGGCCACGAGGATTATCAGGAGATCAAAGGGAAGAAGTACCCGATGGATGAGAGAGTCCTGATCGCCGATATCCTTGCCGGTAAGTAAATGTACGCTGAAGTATATGTAAACCTCGGCGTCACCAAGATGGATCACCCGTTCACCTATGGAATCCCGAAAGAACTCGAAAATGTCGTAAAGCCTGGTTCAGAGGTGACTGTGCCTATGCGTGGCAGGCGTCTCCGAGGGTTCGTGATGACTGTCGAGAATGAATGTCCGATGGATGAAAAAAAGGTCCGGGACATTCTGGATGCGAAGGCTCCGCAGGCTGGAGAGGGTGAGCTTTTTGCCCTCGCTGGCTTTATCAGGGAGAGATACGGCGGAACGCTCGGACAAGCTCTTTCAGTCGTATTTCCAGCAACTACGAATGCCATGGTAAAGACATTTAAAGTAGTTAAAAGAATTGGAGATATCGAGAAGGCCTTAGATGAGCTTCTCGTGAAAAAACGTCATTCGAAGTACACCGAAAAACTCTTTCAGATACTTAAAGAGAACGAAAGTATCAGATGGGATGACCTGAGACAGGATTTCGATATTCCGTCTGTCACGATAAGGGACGCAGAAAAAAATGGACTCGTATCTGTAGATAACCACACGGCTCTGAGAAACCCTTTCGAAAAACTGAACGGTCTTACAGCAGAACGCCCCGACATAGAATTAAATGATGAGCAGAGTGCCATTCTCGGTGATTTTTTAAAGAAGAGACCAGCAGTATCGCTGATACACGGGGTTACCGGAAGCGGTAAGACACTTCTCTACATCGCTATGATAGAGCAGGTCTTAAAGGAAGGAAGGCAGGCGATAGTCCTGATCCCGGAGATCGCTCTGACGCTTCAGAATATCATGCGGTTCTACCGCTTTTTCGGTGACAGGGTCTCATGCATCAATTCCAGGATGAACCCTTCGCTTAAGAAGGACCAGTTTGAGAGGGCAAGGGTCGGTGAAGTTTCGGTGATGATAGGCCCACGGAGCGCGCTTTTTACACCGTTTACGGATCTGGGACTTATCATAGTAGATGAGGAGCATGAGACGAGTTATGTCAGTGAGCATCCACCTAAGTATCACGCGGTAGAAGTTGCAGTCGAGCGTGGAAGGCTCAACCATGCTCAGGTAGTTCTCGGAAGTGCGACCCCTTCTGTGACATCATACTATCATGCGATGAATGGAGACTACCAGCTTTACACTCTCGAAAAGCGCGCGAATGACGCCGCTCTGCCGGAGGTTTCTATCGTCGATATGAGAGAAGAGCTGAAAAATGGGAACCGCTCTATACTTTCCAGAAAGCTGTATTCATCGATAAAGGACAGACTTGCAAAAAATGAGCAGGTCATGCTTTTCATAAACAGGAGGGGAGTCGCCGGGACCGTGTCTTGCAGAGAGTGCGGTGCGGTGATAAAATGTGAGCATTGTGATGTGCCGATGTCACTGCACAGGGATGGTTACATGCACTGCCACTACTGTGGTGCGAAGAAGCCGATGGTGCGTGAGTGCCCGGTCTGCCATTCAAAGCTTATAGGCACGATGCGAGCAGGCACTGAAAAAATAGAATCCGAGGTTCAGAGACTTTTTCCGGGGAGCCGTATCCTAAGAATGGATGCTGACACTACAAAGGGGGCGGATGGTTTTCGCGATATCCTTAAAGCCTTTAATGATCATGAGGCTGATATTCTGATTGGAACCCAGATGATCGTGAAGGGACATGACTTTCCTGGAGTTACACTGATGGGAATTCTCGCGGCTGACTTATCGCTTAATATCCCTGACTATCACGCAAGCGAGCGGACATTTGATCTGCTGCTTCAGGCGTGTGGCAGATCGGGACGGGGCGAGAACCCGGGTGAAGCTGTGATCCAGACTTATCAGCCGGAGAACTTTGCGGTGGTTTCAGCGGCGAAGAATGACTACGGGCATTTTTTCAAGGAGGAGACAGCATACAGAAAGCTGCTGCATTACCCGCCATTCATGCACCTGCTCTCGGTGGAGATCACGGCGAGAAATGAAGAAAACTGTCTGACGATGGGGGCATATATCGTGGGGAGGATAAGAAAGGCGTTTCCTGATATATTCGCATCAGGACCAAATCCGTGTCCAGTGTCGAAGGTGAAGGATGTCTATCGATATGAGGTCGTGATAAAAGATGCAGATTATGAGAATCTGATAAAGATAAGAAAGCTGATGGACGAAGCCATAACCGCTGACGATGCGCCGAAAAAAGCTGACCTCTGGTATGACTTCGATTAGAAAGGAAGGAAAAATGGCATTAAGAGAGATAAGAACGCAGGGTGATCCTGTCCTTGAAAAAGTGTGTAAGCCGGTAAAGGAGATGACTCCGAGACTTCAGGCTTTAGCAGATGATATGCTTGAGACGATGTATGCGGCAAACGGTGTAGGACTTGCGGCTCCGCAGGTAGGCATTCTGAGACGCATCGTCGTCATAGATGTAGGAGAGGGTCCGTATGTCCTCGTAAATCCTGAGATCATCGAGAGGGATGGTGAGCAGACCGGTCAGGAAGGCTGCCTTTCAGTTCCGGGAGTCTATGGCATAGTGACACGTCCTGAGCATGTGAAGGCAAAGGCTTTCGACAAGGACATGAAGCCTTATGAGATCGAGGCTGAGGGACTTTTTGCAAGAGCTATCTGCCATGAACTCGACCATCTGGATGGTCATATGTACACGGAGCTCGTCGAGGACGGACTTCACAGGTACGAAGACGAAGGCGAGGAATCAGAAGAATGAACGTGATTTTCATGGGGACTCCGGATTTCGCTGTTCCGATACTTGATGCCATAGTAGCAGCAGGCCACAGGATTGTGCTCGTCGTGACGCAGCCTGATAAGGCCCGCGGCCGTGGAAAAAAGGTGACTTACTCTCCTGTAAAGGAGTGGGCCATCGAGCATAACCTTCCGGTATATCAGCCGGACAGGATCAGAAATCCGGAATCCATCGAAACCGTGAATAATATCCCAGCAGAAGTCGGCGTGGTGGCTGCGTTCGGACAGATCCTCCCGAAGGAGATACTCGACCACCCGAAGTATGGCTGTGTGAATGTACATGCGTCACTTCTGCCGAAGTACAGAGGTGCCGCACCAATCCAGTGGTCTATTCTGAACGGCGACGAGTACACCGGTGTCACGACGATGCAGATGGGACCGGGACTTGATGACGGCGATATCCTCTTGCAGGAGAAGGTAAAAATAGCCGATGACGAGACTGGCGGAAGTCTTTTCGACAAGCTGGCAGGCGTCGGAGCCGACATTCTAGTAAAGACTCTCGATGGTCTGGGAAAAGGTGAGATCACACCGGTTCCGCAGAATGACGAGGAGTCTACTCATGTCGGCATGATCAGAAAAGATATGGGAAAACTCGACTTTTCTGCGCAGGCTTCTGTGCTCGAGCGCCACGTTCGTGGGCTCTATCCTTGGCCAGGCACCTACACTTACTACGAGGGAAAGAGCCTTAAGATCCTGAAAGCTGGGGTCATAGCAGAGGAAGAGCTTACTTCTGATGAAAAAAAGGCTCAGTTCGGAGTGATAGTCAGAATCTCTACAGAGGGCGATGGCTCGATCGCAGTACGCTGTTCAGACGGGGCACTCTCCATCTCAGCTCTCCAGCTCGAGGGCAAGAAGCGCATGACAGCATCAGCCTTTCTTAACGGCCACCCGATGCAGGCCGGCGAGCAGCTGGGATAAATGTGTCACTGGATGGTGGAGAAGCCACAGCAGGAGATGTATCATCTGAGACTATAGAATAAAAATGAGCTGCAAGGAAGTACATTCCCTGCAGCTTTTTCTTTTTAGTTCATTATCGCATTTCCCAGTTCTTCGGCATCGGAGACAATTCTTTCAGCCGGTATTCTGGTCAGGTACTTGTGACTGCGGAAACCCCAGTCGACAGAGATTACATGCATGCCTGAATTTTTTCCGGTGGCGAAGTCTACTTCGGAGTCGCCGATGTATACGCAGTCTTCACGAGGAATCTCTAATACACGCAGGCATTCATTTACCATGTCAGGAGCTGGCTTTCTCTTTATGCCTTCTTTTTCCCCAAGAGAAAAATCAAATGAGTTTGGGAACATATCGGCTACCAGAGTCTGCACTGCGGAATCAGGTTTGTTTGAAACGACAGCGGTCTTAATGCCACTTTCACGCAGTTTTTTCAGAAGGTCGATGATGCCTGGATACGGCCCGGTCTTTATGTCGCAGTGAGCGTCATAGTACGGACGATAGATTTCAGAAATCCGCGCGATCTCAGAATCATCCTTAAAGCAGTCATCTGGTTCATCCGCAGTACCGATCAGGTCCAGCTTATCGGCAGGAAAACCATTCTCTATAGAAAGAGCGCGCTTTATAGCCACATACACGCCGCTTCCGAAGAATTGTGCGACCATCCTGTTATCATACTTACACGCGTGTCCTGTTTCTTTAAGCGCATAATCGAGCGCATCAGTCAGATCATCGAGCGTATTCAGAATAGTTCCATCCATATCAAAAATCGCAGCTTTATATCTCATAACATCATCTCCAAAAAATATAACAGGTGGCGGCCCGTCTCGTCTATTTTTTTCATACCTAACTGTACCACAGAAACTGAATGAGGTGAAATCTGTTTCCTGAAAAATGCAAAAAAGTGTTAAAGTTTTCGAAAACACGTCCGATACAGAAAGTGTAAACAAAAAGACAGACACTATAAATGAGGAAAGGAGTGGTCTGTATGAGAATCAGCGCATATAACGCCATTACACAGGTATATCAGACCAGAAAGCCTTCCACTGCCAAAGCTTCGAAGACATCAGACGCCAGGGATGAAGTCGATATCTCGGAAGCAGGAAGAGATTACCAGATAGCAAAGAAAGCAGTTTCTGAAAGTGCAGATACCAGAGAGGATCTCGTGGCATCTATGAAGAAGAAGTATGCAGGTGATGTGAAGGTAGATACGGGAGACTTCGCGGATATACTTTTACAGAAGTATAACGGACTGACATACTAAGAGAAGCTGGATTATATTAGCCCGTCGACATGGATGTCCTTGGGGTTATGAATTCACCCAGGTTCCATGGACGGGACGACATACGAAGCAGTTAACTGCTTCCTATAACGGGCGGATGGTCTTTCACGTGTGGAGGACCTTCCGCCTGTTTGCGTAATACGAGGTAAGAAAATGGCGAGTCTTGCAGAAGAACTGTATTCTGTGATGTGTGAGGAAAAGAAGGGCTATGATGAGCTCTATGAGCTGTCACAGAAGAAGAGAAGGGCTATAGTCACGAGAGATCTGAATGGACTTCAGGACATAAATACACAGGAAGAGACTATTACAAGCCGTCTGAAGAACCTCGAGAACAGGCGGATTAAAAATCTGACGGATATGTCAGTAGTCATGGGACATGATGACGAGACACTGACAGTCACACAGGTTATAGATCTGCTGGACAATCAGCCGAAGGAACAGAAGATGCTGAGTGACGCGAAAAGGGAACTGGTGAATTCGGCGACCAGGATGCATCAGCTGAATGATCAGATCCAGGTGCTCTTAAACCAGGCACTGGAGATGACAGAGTTTGATCTGAACCTCTTCGAGAATATGAAAAAAGCACCGGAGACGGCGAATTACGATAAACACGCATATAACACCGGAGATGTGCTGCCGAGCGGCGGTTTTGACCTGAAACAGTAGGCCGAAAGCCTGGAGATGAGAGCAAGCGTATGCGAAGCTTGAATCCCAGGCGAGGCCGTTCCTTGAGATTAATGAGAGCAAGCGTATGCGATGTTCGAATTTAGCGACAGGAACTTCCTTATAAGGAGATTAGAATGGCAAATAGTTTTGGAAGCTTATACGTAGGAGCATCCGGGATCCAGAATTCCCAGCATGGCCTGAACGTAGTAGCAAATAACCTGTCAAATATGGACACGACAGGGTATGTCAGACAGAGAACATTTTTTTCAGATCAGATATATCTGCCGACAGGAAAGTCTGCTGTATCAAATCAGCAGAGCGGTCTCGGACTGAAGATCGGAGATGTAGTACATAAGAGAGACGAATTCTTAGACCGCGCGTACAGGCAGGAGAATGGACGTCAGGCTTACTACGATGCAGCCTATGAAGCTACTGGTGAGGTCGAGACTTTCCTTCGTGAGGGAGAAGGTACAGCATTTTCCAGCTCGATAGAAGAATTATACGACGCATTCAATCAGTTCGCTACAGATCCGGCAGCAGAGGAAAAACAGAACCTCGTGGTACAGAAGACACAGCTTTTTATAAGCCGTGCACAGTCCGTATATCAGGGACTTGCTGATTATCAGGATAACGTCAACCAGAAGATAAAGGACGACGTAGACCAGATCAATTCCATCGGTAAAAAAATCCGGAAACTGAATGTCACCATACAGTCCATAGAAGCAGGCGGTGTGGAAACAGCTATGGCAGACAGGGACGAGAGAGATAAGCTGATAGATGACCTCTCAAAGCTCTGCGATATTTCCACGAGAGAGACACCAGATGGTGTAGTCAAGGTGAACATCGAGGGTGTCGAGTTTGTAGGCGAGGACAGAGTTTTCCCTATATCACTTGAGACGGACAAGACCACAGGATTTGTGACACCGTATTGGTCGCAGCTGTCGAAGACAAAGAACGGTGTAGTCGAGAGAAAATACGTTTTTGATACCTACCTTACTGATACAGCCAAAAATCAGGATATCGGAGAGGTCAAGTCACTTCTTCTGATGCGTGGCGACCACCGTGCTAATTACAGAGATTTTTACAAGCTGGATCAGGACGGAAACTACGAGCTCGATGATGACGGCAATATACAGGAACTGACAGCATACCAGTATTCGGATAACTACGAGTCAAAAAAGGACGGGCTGAAAAAAGCTGGACTTGGTAAATCAGTCATCATGAATGCAGAGGCAGAGCTTGACCGTATGATGCATACCGTAGTAATGAATATAAATGACCTGCTCTCTCCGACAGCAACTCTTAAAGAAATCACTTCGAGAGCTGACGGAAGCGATGGGAAAGCTACAGAGTTCAACAAGAAACTGAAATCTATTCTGGACACTCCTAATGGACAGATTACGATCAATCCACCGATTGACGGGAGAAATGACAGGATTGAGCTGAATGATGACCTCCTTATCATGGACCAGGACTATGCAGTAGTTGGAGCAGACGGAAAGCTTCCACCGAATGAGCTTTTTTCGAGACAGACGGAGGACAGATATACGAAGGTCACTATATCAAATGGTACGGATTCGATGGATGTCTATGTGTTTAACCCTGAAAAAGCCAGTGACGATTCCACACAGTACAGCCTGCCAAAACTGACGGTGAATTCGGAACTCATCGAGCAGCCGAACAAGCTGCCGTACAAGCATCTGAGTGGTTCACTGAAAAATAAGGATTCTGTGAGCGATGCGTCAAACCTGCACCAGAATGATGATATCGCCTATGACGTAGCAAAGAAGATATATGACTGTTGGGACACAGAAGACTTCAAGCTGAACCCGGCGGACACGACGCCGACGAATTTTAACGGATTCTATACAAAGTATATCGGGGATTTAGCCGATAAAGGAAATGTATATAAGACAAACGGGGAGGTGCTTTCAGACACTGTCGAGAGCATTTCATCAAGCCGTGATGGCGTCATCGGAGTAAACGCCGATGAAGAACTGGAGAATATGATAAAGTATCAGAATGCATATAATGCCTCATCGAGGTTTGTAAACACGATCACTCAGATGATCGATGTGCTTCTGAATTCTATGACATAAAGGAGTAAAAAATGGCATCTACTTTTTTCGGATTGGGAATAGCTGCATCTGGACTCAATGCATTCCAGGCAAAAATAAATACGACCGGAAATAATGTCTCAAACCTCGAGACTGAAGGCTATTCGAGACAGCAGGTAAATGTATCTTCGGCTGTGTCACTCCGTGCCTACACTCCTTACGGAGCTATAAGTACCGGTGTTTCGACAGATTCTGTAAGCCGTATGAGAGACCAGTACTATAACGTAAAGTACTGGGAAAATCAGTCAAACTACGGTCAGGCGAACATCAAAGAATACTACATGAAGCAGATCGAGGATTACTACACAGACAGTCCGTCTAATCCTGGCTTTTCAACGCTCTATGCGAAGATGTTCAACGCGCTTGACACGGTGAAAGGAAATGCCGGAGATGATACGAAGAGAAAGCAGTTCATAAGTGATGCCAAACAGTTCTGCGACTACTTTAACCAGAACGCGCAGAACCTGAAGACTCTGCAGACAGACGTCAATGATCAGGTAAAGGACACCGTCGATCAGATAAATGCTATCGCTAAAAAAATCTCAGTCCTGAATAAACAGATAAACCTGATAGAGACTGAAGCGGGGCATCCGAATGCGAATGAGCTCAGGGATCAGAGAGAACTTCTGGTAGACCAGCTTTCAGAACTGGTTACAGTGGATACTCAGGAGGTAAAGGTAAAGGACACCCGTACTTCAAACCTCGCGAAACTGGATCATAACGTCGAGGAGATCTACACCGGCGCTACTACCTACACTGTAAAAATTGGCGGTCAGATCCTCGTAGACAATTACGACTATAATCCTCTTCAGGTAAAGACCAGAGAGAAGAAATATAATCAGTCCGATGTAGACGGACTCTACGACGTGACCTGGGCTTCAAACGGCAGATACAACGGCCAGTCACTGAATGTGTTTGGCACGAATCAGGGCGGAAAGCTGCGCGGACTTCTCGAGATAAGAGACGGAAACGACCAGGAGAACCTGACGGGTATTGCTGAACTGGTAAAGCCGAAAGTGGCAGGAGCCGGAGGGGTAACGGAGACAAATGCCGATGGCACCACGACGACTTTTACCGAAGGGCAGTATGTATACAGGGACGGTGCCTTAGTAGAAGATCCGAATGGCGCTGACAGCTCATCGTATATCAAGATCACCAGTCCATCGCTTACTGACACTGATCGTATGAATATGCCAGAAGAGGGTGCCATCTACGTGAACAATCACAGGTACGAATACTCTTCTTTTACTGCACAGACTGATGAGAGTGGAAAAATAGTTTCCTATACCTTTGAACTGACAAAGCCTATTTCGGCAAAGGAGATAGGCCATGTGGCAGGACAGAAGGCGACTCTCGGACAGAGTGTAGATTTCAAGGGAGTTCCGTACTATCAGAACGAGATGAATGCCTTCCTGCGTACTTTTTCGAGGGCTTTTAATACTATCCAGAAGTCAGGACAGGATGCGAACGGTGATGCTGGCCGGTCATTTTTCGTGGCAGATAATACAAGCCAGAGCAGTTCAGATCCGGAGTATGACTTTACCGGAAGCGATTCCGTAGTAGATAATGACTATTATGTGTATGAACGGGATGCACAGGGGCAGATAGTGTATGAAAAAAATGATGATGGTAGTGATAAACTCGATGTGAATGGAAAACGGATCCCGACATACAAACTCGATAGCAGCGGCAATAAAATCCTGAACACCCAGAGAGACAGTGTCCATGCGAACGCGACGACTGTAGATGATAAAGGAAATGTGACTGCTTACTACGGAGGCGTCATCACCGGGACAAAGGACTCCTACTATAAAATGACTGCTTCAAGCATCCAGATAGCTGATGCGATAAACCGCAGTCCGAACCTGTTCTCGACCACGATAAATAAATCTTATAATGAGAACAAAAATCTGGGCTACGATTCATATGATATCATGCAGCAGATGATTGATCTCCAGGATAAGACGACACTGTATAAGGACGGAACTGGTGATAAGTTCCTGCAGAGAATCTACGCTGACGTGACAGTCGATACACAGGAGTGCACACAGTTCACGAAGAACTACGAAAGCATCCAGAAGTCGATAGATACACAGCGTCAGTCAGTGTCAGGCGTCGACAAGGACGAAGAGGCCATGAACCTCGTGAAGTTCCAGAACGCCTACAACCTTTCCTGCAAAGTCATCTCTACCCTTTCAGAGATGTACGACCAGCTGATATTAAGAACCGGAGTATAAGCTGAAAAATGACGGACATTTTTTCAGTTCAAGGAGGCACTTATGAGAATAACTAATAACATGATCCTGCACAACGCAGCTTCAAATATAAATTCAAATAAAATCCTCGTAGACAAGGGCGAAAATCAGATGACGACCCAGACAAAGATCCAGCGTCCGTCAGATGATCCTGTAGTCGCTGTCAGGTCTCTCGCGCTCCAGACCCGTCTCTCAAAGATAAACCAGTATTACGAGACGAATATCCCGGATGCCGAGAAGTGGATGGATGTCACAGAGACTGCCCTGAATAACATAATCGATAATATAACTGATCTGAAAAAGTACTGCGTACAGGGCTCGACAGGAACTTTGAAAGAAGAGGACAGGAGGACCATTCTTCAGCAGCTGCAGTCACTGCAGGAATCGGTTTTTGCAGAGGGAAATGCTGACTATGCCGGCCGTACAGTCTTCACAGGTTTCCGTACCGACAAGACTCTCGTTTTCACAGACGCTGACAGCGACAAGAAGTACAACATCACACAGGAACTCTCAGCAAATGACTTCGAGAAGGTCAAGTACTTCAACAAATCAGTGACAGTACCGGCAAATGAGGATGAAATAAAAAGTTTGGGAGAGACACAGGGTACTACAGTAAAAAATAAACTGAGTAAAGATGATATAACGATTCAGGATTCATCATACAAGAGACTTCGTCTAGCATATGACAATATTTCGGCAGTAGACAGTATTACATTTACGCATACAGATGCAGCTGGTAATACAGTAAAGAATATCATGCAGCTGGTGAATATGGATAATACCAAAATTCCTCCACTGGCAAATGCTACAAAGAACAATACTACAGGTTCATACGATCCAGCATATAAGACTGGCGTGAAACAGAGTGGAACAAAAACTATAAAGTCTGACAACCCACTTACAGAGCCTTCGAGCCAAAGCTTTGGCTATCAACAGGTGAACAGCGTCGATAATTCTTCGGTTACAGGCAAAAACGGAACTACAGTAAAAGATGCAGATGGCAATATCACTACCACCCAAAAAAATGCGGATGGTTCTGTGACGGTTACAAAAACCGATACGAATGGTGGCAAAACAACGACAAAGACTGAGCTAAATGGCACAGTAACTACTACAGTTCTAGCTACAGATGGCTCTTCTACTACCACAGTTACAGGAATGCCAGATGGTTCATCTGTATCTTCTACAAAAAGCGCAGTTGGAGTAGTAAGTAGTACTGTTACAGCCAAGGATGGAACCAGGTCTAATAACAATATTGATTATTCTGTGGCTGCACTCACAGATGTCACATCAAAAGAGACTGATAACCACCCGGCTGTCATATATGTATTTGAAAATGAATCCGACTGGGCTGCATGGTCTTCATCGACCAGCAGTGGAGCAACAGGTGAAGACGCTCTGACGAAATATGTCCCTGACAATGCCATGGTCATGATAAAGGAAACCGGCGACCTGATCTTCGGAAAGAGCGTATCAGACCAGATGTCTGCGAAGGAGACGACGGTAGCCGTAAACTACGACAAGAATTCGTTCTCGGCAGGCGAGCTGAAACCGGAGTACTACTACGACTGTGTAGATAATACCTCAGTAAACTATGCTGATTTAGAGGGAACTATCGGACAGAGACAGGTCTATGACAGGTCGAAGATCCACTATGATATAGACTACACAGTGGCGGTAAATCAGGATCTGACAGTGAACATTCAGGCAAATGAGGTGTTCGATTCGAATGTGCAGCAGGATATGAAGGATCTGACAGCAGCTATCACAAATACCCAGAACGCCGATTCAAAGAGACAGAAGATACAGGCATTGATGAAGGATGCTGACTATCAGGATGAAACGACACAGGCCAAGCTCTCGGAATGGTACACTGCAGCGAATATGGAATACGACTATTACAAGGACTATATGCAGGACACCTTCGAGAGGGTGCTTGGAAACTGCGATACCTATCTGAACAAGGCAAATCTCGGAGAGACAACGCTGAGCTGCCGCGGTGACGAGCTGCAGATGACGAAGCTCAGAATGGATGAGCAGCAGGAGTCGGTCACAGACTTAAAGAATAAGAATGATAATATGGACCTGTCGACTATTATGATGAACTACACAGCCTATTACACGGCTTATCAGGCATCACTTGTAGCAGCAGGAAAGCTTGGGCAGCAGTCACTTCTGAATTATATCTGATATCAGAGAAAGGGAACACATGAAAGTAAACACAAGACTTTTTGGCGAGATTGATATAGCTGATGAAAAAATAATCGAGTTTCCAGCCGGTATCATAGGATTTCCGGACATGCAGAAATTCACTCTGATCTATGATTCAGATGGTGATGAGACGAAGGAGAAAAAAACGGCTCTGATGTATTTACAGTCGATGGACGAGCCGCAGTTTGCGATGCCGGTAGTAATGCCAGATGATATTTTTCCGGAGTATAATCCGACTATAAATGATGACCTGCTTCCGGATATCGGAAAACTGACACCTGAGAACACCTACTGTCTGGTTACGATATCAGTCCCTAAGGATGTGAAAAAAATGAGCGTAAACTTAAAGGCGCCTTTCATCATAAATACGGATACCCTGAAAGGATGCCAGCTGATGGTAGAAGACGATGTAGAGGTAAAGGCACCGATCTACGATATCCTTGCAGCACGCAAGGCAGGAAAGGAGGCCTGATCATGCTCGCACTCACGAGAAAAAAGGACGAGTCGATCGTCATAAATGGTAATATAGAGATCACAGTCATGGAAGTGAAGGGAGACCATGTAAAGCTTGGCATACAGGCTCCGAAGAATGTCCCGATATACCGTAAGGAAGTCTTTGAACAGATACAGAAAGAGAACGAAGAGTCGATGAATACCGAGAGCGTCCAGAACTTGAAGGATCTCTTCTAAAAAAAGTGCAAAAAAAATACAATTCATCGCGAGGCGAGGGTTGTATTTTTTTTATGTGAACCGATATAGAAACTAGAGTAAGTTCATGAATTGATGCAGAAGTTTTACCATAAAGCGGCACATGGAGGTGGCAGTTATGGGTATATCAGTAAACGGAGCAGGATACCAGAAGCAGGGAAGCTATACGGTGAATGGGTCCTCTCATACAGACGGCGTGCAGAAGACAGACACTAAGACAGCGGGCGCCGCACAGACATTCGCAGTCGAAAATGACCCGGCTGAAGAGGCATCATCAGAGGCTATACAGACAGCCGATGAGGAGGCGCTGAAGTACGATGAGAAGCGGGATCAGAAGGAGAGAGAACAGATAAAGCAGGCTGTTTCCTCGATAAATAAGCACGCAAACGGGACTGAGGCTATTTTTGGCATTCATGACAAGACGAACCGCGTCACGATTAAAATCGTGGACAGAGATACAAAGAAAGTCATTAAGGAAATCCCGCCAGAGAAGACCCTCGACATGATAGCAAGGGTATGGGAACTGGCAGGCATATTAGTAGATGAGAAGAAGTAAGCAGGAGAGAAGGAGGTAATCGTATGGCATCACCTATCAGAATGAGCGGTATGGTATCAGGTCTTGATACAGAGTCCATCGTAAAGGCTTTGACAAGCAGTTACCAGACCAAAGTAGATAAATACACCAAGGCACAGACGAAGCTGTCCTGGAAGCAGGATGCCTGGAAGGAAGTAAATACTAAGATAAACGACTTCTATAACAGCCTAGATAACTACAGGTATCAGTCCAGCTGGAATCTACAGAAGGCTACAGCATCAGATGCTACGAAGGCCACTGTTACAGCGAATGGGGCTGCATTTAACGGAACACAGTCACTGTCTATCACGCGTCTCGCATCGGCAGCATCACTTACAGGTGGCAAGCTGGGTGAGGTAGGTAAAGACGATAATAAGTCGAAGGTTACATCAAGCACAAAGCTGTCAGATATCACAAGCGACGCAGTTGGAAAGACCATCACGATAAAAGCAGGCAGTACGGAGAAGAATCTTAAGATCGATGCGGATACAACGGTTCAGAGCCTGGTGAACACATTAAAGGACGCTGGACTTAATGCCAGCTTCGATGAAGACCAGCAGAGATTTTACATCAGCTCGAAGAAGTCAGGAAGCGCACAGAGCTTTTCTCTGAGTGAAGACGGTACCAGCAGCACTGTCCTGGATGCCCTGAAGCTTACAAACGGCAACTATTCCAGCCAGAATAACGGAATAGACGCTGAGATCACTCTGAACGGAGTAAATTACTCCAGTTCTTCGAATAACTTCAGCATAAACGGTCTGAATATCCAGGCTTTGGCTACGACAAGCAGTGACATTACTGTTACTACCCAGACAGATACTCAGGGTATCTACGATAAGGTAAAGGAGTTTATCTCTTCTTATAATGACCTGATAAATGACCTGACAGACAGATATAACGCAGCGAGTTCTGGCTCCTACGAGCCTCTTACTGATGATGAGAAGGCACAGATGTCGGATACAGAGGTAGAGAAGTGGGAGAAGAAGATAAAGACCGGACTTCTCAGAAGAGACGATACTCTAGATTCTTTGATGAGCACTCTGACGAACGGCATGATGAACACCTATTATGATGATTCAGATGCCACCTTTGATGAAGATGGAAACCAGAAGCTGAAGGATGGAGTGACATCGGCACAGAGGTACAGCCTTGCTTCATTCGGCATCATGACAAAGGGTATTCTTCAGTCAGCTACGAACAGGCAGTATGAGTATCATATCGATGGTGATGAGGACGACGCTTCAGTTTCTTCAAAGACAGATAAGCTTATGACAGCTATTACCGAGGATCCAGACAAAGTCGTAGACTTCATGAAGAACCTGACGAATAACCTGTCGAAAGAGCTGAAGAAGAAGATGACAGCTACTTCGCTTCGCACAGTCTTCACAGTCTATAACGACAAGGAAATGGCAAGCGAGTATTCATCTTACACGAAGCTGATAAATCAGTGGACTACGAGACTGAATGATATGCAGGACAGCTACTATAAGCAGTTCTCCAAAATGGAGTCGGCCCTTCAGGAGCTTCAGAGCAGCACGAGTTCTATTTCAGGGCTTGTATCATCATAACGGATTGTTTTTTCGAGGCTAAGAGATTGAGGTGAAAAAGGGGACAGTCCCCTTTTTCGTCTTTAGAAAAGGGTAAGGTAAAATGCAGAGAAATCCATATGAAGTATATAGAAGGAACCAGGTAGAGACAGCATCCAAGGCAGAACTGGTGCTGATGCTCTACGATGGCGCTCTGAAATTCGTAAATATAGCTCATGAAGCCATAGAAAAGGGAGACATTCAGAAGGCTAACACAAACATCCAGAAGGCGGATGATATCATCGTCGAGCTGATGGGATCCTTGAATCACAAGTATCCGGTGGCTACAGACTTTGATAACGTCTACAAGTACATCAGAGACAGGCTCCTCTGGGCTAATATGAAAAAAGATAATGATATCCTTCAGGAAGCTCATGACAGTATCGAGACGATGAGGGAGACCTGGAAGGAAGTCATGAAGAAGACGAATAACGGACAGAATACAAACGTAGGCACAGCAACCACAGCGGAGTGATTTTTATGGAAGATGA
Source organism: Lachnospiraceae bacterium (assembly GCA_029226225.1). Lineage (GTDB taxonomy): Bacteria > Bacillota > Clostridia > Lachnospirales > Lachnospiraceae > Weimeria. Next base: position 45,915 of record JAQXXU010000006.1, read on the forward strand.
GGCTTATGTCAGAGTGCTGCGCGAATCTTTAGAGAAAAAGGTCGAGCTACTCCAGCTGATCTCACAGGAAAATGAGGTTCAGGCAAAAGTGTTGAAAGACCCGATGTCTACACCGGATGAGCTTCAGACTACCATGGATCACAAGGACGGATGGGTGGAGCAGATATCTACCCTTGATGACGGATTTTCGGTCATTTTTGACAAAGTAAAACCATTACTGGCCGATCAGAAAGACAAGTACAGAGATGACATCTCTGCGATGAAGGATCTGGTAAGGCAGATTACTGATCTGACGACTCTGGTCAGAAAACAGGAACAGGAGAACTACAGACTGGTCGAGCAGAAATTCGCTGGGATCAAGAAACAGGTGAAAAAAATCCGCAAAAGTCAGTCGGCGGTATCAAACTATTATAAGACGATGAATGGTGGTTACGATTCGCAGTTTTTAGATAAATCCAAATAAAAAAGCGGTGCCGGAAGGCACCGTTTTTTTATATGATCGATTGGATGTAGAGCGATGGCTCTGTCATCAGATCGATGATCTGTCCGTCATCGAACTGGACCATCGGACGGCTCATCGTGTTATTATGATGGTGGATGTAGACGACTTTGCATCTGCGGCCGTCATTTAAAAGTACACGCGCATTCTGATAGGCACCGGCAAGCCTTGAGAGAAATGTCATGACGGCCTTTGGAGAATACTTCTGGAGACCGTCCTTTTCGAAAGCGGCGATGACCTGAAAGGCACAGAGGGGAGCTCTGTAGACCCTGGCTGTAGTCATGGCATCGTAGACATCTGCTACGGCGACTACTGAAGCTATCGGATCTATATCATCTCCTGAAAGACCCTTCGGATACCCCGAACCGTCATTTCTCTCATGATGCTGGAGAGCGGCATACAGAATTCGGCTGTCGATATTCGGGATTTTGGAGAGGATTTTTTTACCATCGAGAGGATGCTGCTTCATCAGAGCAAACTCCTCATCAGTGAGTTTTCCTGTCTTATTCAGGACCTCAGGCGGGATCATCAGTTTTCCGATATCATGGAAATATCCTGCGAGAGTAAGAGTGCTAAGCGTATCTGCATCGTATCCCATCCATTTGCCGATACCTCTGGTGATAAGGGCTACATTCAGCGAATGAACATATACTGCGTCATCAAGGGATGACATCGTATGCAGGATGTCTAACAGGTCGAGAGTCGTCTTCTGTGCGAAAAGAGCAGAGACATCACGCAGGATCGCACTGAAATCTACGACAGGATGGTCTTCTTTTATAATGCGGGCGAAAAGACCGCGCATTACAGCGATGTTTCTCGAATAATCTATCTGGAAGGTCTGGTAGACCGGGGTGCTTTTCAGTTTCTGGGAATAGGGAATCGTTTCGTTCTTTTTTTCGTGAACTGGCGCAGCTTCCTTTGGCGCCTCGGGATCTGCTTCTGATCTGATACTCACGTCAAAAATAGAGTAGAAGCTGATCTTCGAGATCATGCTCTGATCCAGCACCTCTCCGGCTCTGGCAAGGCACTGCCCCTGAAGTGTCATCACGTCTTTTGCCAGGACCATGCCAGGCCTTAATTCGCTTGGTTTGTACTTTATATCCATTAGTTGAACCCCTCATGGAAAAATTATGATTGTCTAAAGACTATTATAAATTTTTATATGATTTTACGCAATACATTTTTTTATTTATGTATAAAATCATAGTCTAATCGGGGAGGTTGTACTTGACAGAGCCGAAATTACTGTTAAAATCAGTCTTGACTTTAGGAAATAACTAACTAAATACGAATTCTCTTATTCAGAACGGTGGAGGCACATAGGGCCTGTGAAGCCGTGGCAACCCCGTAAAGCCGGCAGGTGCCTTCCTGAGCGAGTTTTTTTCGAACAATAAGGGGATTTGAACTTTTTCAAATCCGCCGCCTGGCGGAATTTTTTATTTTAAGGAGGAACAATGGAGAAGCGTTTATTCACTTCAGAATCTGTTACCGAAGGACATCCCGATAAAGTCTGCGACGCAGTAAGTGATGCTATTCTTGATGCCTGCATGGAGCAGGACCCGATGAGCCGTGTGGCTTGCGAGACAGCTACCTGCACAGGTTTCGTTCTTGTAACTGGTGAGCTCACCACAAAGGCCAATATCGACATTCCGGCTATCGTTCGTAAGACTGTAAATGAGATCGGATATAACGATGCAAAAACAGGATTTGACGGAAATACCTGCGCTGTTATGGTTGCTCTGGATAAGCAGTCACCGGATATCGCTATGGGAGTTGATAAGGCTCTTGAGGCTAAGGAAGGCGAGCTTAAGGACGACCTTGACACTGGTGCCGGAGATCAGGGTATGATGTTCGGTTATGCTACAAATGAGACCGATGACTACATGCCGTATCCTATATCACTTGCTCACAAGCTCGCAAAGAGACTTACAGATGTAAGAAAAGACGGAACCTTAAAGTATCTCCGTCCGGACGGAAAGACTCAGGTTTCTGTAGAGTACGATGAGAACGGTAAGCCGTTCCGTCTTGAGGCAGTCGTCCTTTCTACACAGCATGATGAGGACGTTACTCAGGAGCAGATCCATGAGGACATCAAGAAGTACGTCTTCGACCCTATCCTCCCGAAGGAGCTGATTGATGACAAGACCAAGTTCTTCATCAACCCGACAGGACGTTTCGTAATCGGCGGACCTCACGGTGATGCTGGTCTTACTGGAAGAAAGATCATCGTAGATACTTATGGTGGTATGGCTCGTCATGGCGGCGGCGCTTTCTCTGGTAAGGACTGCACTAAGGTAGACCGTTCAGCTGCTTACGCTGCCCGTTATGTAGCAAAGAATATCGTAGCAGCAGGTCTTGCAGACAAGGCTGAGATCCAGCTGTCATACGCTATCGGCGTTGCACAGCCTACATCTATAAACATCGATACATTCGGCACAGGAAAGCTCTCAGAGGAGAAGCTCGTCTCTATCATCCGTGATAACTTCGACCTTCGTCCAGCAGGCATCATCAAGATGCTCGACCTTCGTCGTCCTATCTACCGTCAGACCGCAGCTTACGGTCACTTCGGCAGAAATGACCTGAATCTTCCTTGGGAGGCCCTGAACAAGGTAGACGATTTAAAGAAGTATCTCGCGTAATAAATGAGCGGTGCTGATGCAGACACATCTGTCAATGTGAGCTTGCTCACATATATGACAGAATGTGTCTGCATCAATAGCGCGAACGCGCGGACGAAGCAGACGCGTAGCGTCTGCGAGTGCACCGCGAATA
>JAQXXU010000007.1 GCA_029226225.1 Lachnospiraceae bacterium
AAGGAGGGCGAGCTTTATATCCTCTATTCTGAGCTTCGCAAAATGACTGTAAGGCTTCGCTCACAGGCTGAGACGAGTGATAAAGACAGGCTTCGTATGAGTAAGGCTTTGGCGGACATATCCCATCAGCTTCGGACTCCGCTTACCGCTATGAATCTGACTGTAAATCTCCTGTCTGATGATGGTGCGGACAGTGACAATTACCGGAAGCATATACATGAATTGAAGGATTCACTTGCCAGAATGGAAAATCTGACTGAAGCACTTCTGAAAATAGCAAAGCTCGATTCCGGCACTGTGGCATTCATAAAGAAACAGATCAATGTCTCTGATGTGATAGAAAAGGCAGCTGAACCGCTGCTGATCCCGATGGAGCTTAAAGGGATAACCTTCGATGCTTCATGCGGTGATGCCGCATTTACCGGCGATATGGAGTGGTGCGCCGAGGCTTTTGGCAACCTGATAAAAAACTGCGTTGAGCACACGCCTTCTGGTGGCACTATTAGTGTAAGAGCGGAAGAAACGGCCATTTTTACAGAAGTAGTCATAACAGATACCGGAGAAGGCTTCAAAGAATCTGACCTTCCTCATCTCTTCGAGCGTTTCTACCGTGGCGAAAATGCCTCGTCACAGAGCATCGGTATCGGACTCGCCTTATCCCGTGACATCATCAAAGCCCACAAGGGCACGATAAAAGCATCAAATACCCGCCCGCACGGCGCCGAATTCACCGTCCGCTTCTACAAGCGGGTTATATAAAAATTGTAAAAACAGGCATCTTTTTTACAAAAAAATCTTTACAGCTTCCATGTGATGTGGTATACTACGAACAGACATTCGAACACAGCATCAGGGGGAGGCCTATTATGAACCTTCAGATCATCGCCGGACCGTCCGGGACCGGCAAATCCACATACATCTATAAGAAAATCTTAGGAGAGGCGCAGCAGAACCCGAAGAAGCACTATCTGATCCTCGTTCCGCTCCAGTATTCTATGCAGACACAGCGCATTCTGGTGTTCTTAAGTCTTAGAAAAAGCATCATAAATGTCGATGTGCTATCATTCGAACGCCTTGCCTACAGGGTCTTTGATGAGTTGGGCGCGAAGAAGAACGTCTGCCTCGATGAGACCGGAAAGGTCCTTCTCTTAAGGCGGGCAGCTTCGCTTATCAGGGATGATCTGGGTCTTCTGAAGAAGAACATCAGCCGCAGAGGCTACATAGACGAGGTTAAGTCTCTTATCTCTGAGCTGATGCAGTACGGATACGAACCGTCAGATGTAGGAGAGATGGCAGAAAAGGCCGGACTTCCTGACACTTTCCGTGAGAAGGCAGAGGACGTGGAGAAGCTCTACAGGAAGTTCTTATCCCTCTTAGGAGAGAGTATGTTCACTCAGGAGCAGGTGCTTACGCTTCTCTGTGAGGTTGCTGACCAGTCTGAGCTTATAAGGGATTCGGTGATAGTGCTTGACGGATACACAGGTTTTACTCCGGTGCAGAAGGAACTCCTGACCAGACTCGTTCCGCTGGTAGACACAGTCTACGCCTGTGTGACCTGTGACATAAGCGCTGACCTGTATCACGCAGGTGAGGAGGAGGGTCTCTTTTACATGTCACGGGAGGAGGCTGCCTTCCTGAACGGACTTAAGGGCACTGAGCTCCTTGATCCGGTTTACATAGACAGAGGAAACGGCAGATTTAAAGACGGCGGTCCTCTGGCTTTTCTTGAGGAGAATCTGTTCCGTGAGAATGGGAAGAGTCTGCCTGACTCAGAGGGCAGAATAGAGCTTTGTGAGCTTCGCGATGTAAAGACAGAGATACTCTTTACAGCTGAGAAGATCCATCAGATGGTGCGAAAGAACGAGAGTCTTCACTACAGGGATTTTGCTATTGTCTGCCCTGATGTCGAGACCTACAGATACTCGGTCAAGCGGATTTTCGATGCGCAGGGCATCCCTGTATTTTTAGACGAGAAGAAGGAGGCTCTGTTTAACCCACTCACCGAGTTCATAGATGCAGCACTCGACATGGTAAAGCGCCGCCTGTCCTATGAGAGCCTCATGAGATTCTTGCGCAGCGGTCTCACACCGCTATCCGCAAAGGAGACAGATATCCTCGATAACTATCTGTATGAAGCCTCATTCAGGAATACCAGATACCTAAAGGAGTCTTTTAAGAGAAAAACACAGGATTTCACTAAAGACTCGGCGTTCGAGAAGCTGAATGCCATCCGTGTAAAAATAGCCGCTCCTGTCATGAAGTTCTATGATGCTGAAAAGGGGAGAAGTGCCACAGTAAGAGAGCGGCTTACAGCGCTCTTTGAACTGCTTATGACCTTCCATGCGGAGGAGAAGCTGAACTACAGGGCTGACAAAAAGCAGGAAGAGGGTGATATGGTTTCAGAGGATCTGTACCGTAGACTCTACGGATTTTTCTGTGACCTGTCAGACCAGATGGTGGAGCTTCTAGGAGACGAGAAGGTAAACGTCTCAGACTTCAGAGACATGCTCCTCGACGGTCTCGATGAGATAAAGCCGGCTACTGTCCCTAAGAGTAATGATACGGTGATCTTCGGAGACTTAGAGCGCACCAGATTATCAGATGTGAAGGTGCTTTTCCTGATAGGGGCAGGAGATGACCAGATACCGAAGGCGGGGTCAGACGCAGGTATTTTTTCAGAGGAGGAGAGAGTACTCCTAAAGGAGAATGGTTTTGAACTGGCACCTACTGACAGGGAGAGATCGGCTCAGCAGAAGTTTTACCTGTATCTGTGCATGACGAAGGCATCTGAGAAGCTTTTTATCACATATCATGGTGCTGGAAGTGACGGAGAAAATACCAATGCCTCGTACCTATTTGAAGAGATGCAGCGTCTGTTTACTGATCTGGTGATACATAGGATAAGCTCTGATGATCCGGTATTTTTAGAGACTGAGAACAGCGCTGACGCCGTAATGACCAGAGGCCTCGAGCAACTCATAAATGAAGATGCCACGTCTTTAGTCAGAGACCGCACGGCAGAACTGCTCGATGTAAAGGCAGTTTCCGGGAACACCGGCATCCGCAAGGCATTCCTTGACGCAGCCTTTTCAGAAAATCAGAAGACTCCACTGAAGCAGGCTGTCACCGATGCTTTATATGGCAAGTCTCTTACTATGTCTGTCAGCAGACTGGAGACTTTCGCGAAGTGTCCATGCTCTTATCTGCTAAAGTACGGGCTTAAGCTGACTCCGAGGAAGAAGAACGAATTCGCTTCACTTGACCTCGGGAACCTCTATCATGGCGCTATCGAGAAGTATGCCAAGGGGCTCAAGGCTGACGGTCTGGGCTGGGATTCAGTAACTCCTGACGAGATGAACAGGAGGCTTCAGGCAGGATTTGATGATGAGCTTAAAGACTTTGCCGGCAGTGAGCTGTTTGAAGACGCCAGGGAAGACCACTTTTCAAAGCAGGCATATCTGAATCTGCTTCTAAATACCCAGGTCATGACCGAAGAACTCAAGGCAGGCAGGTTCATGCCATCATACTTTGAGCAGGAGTTAAAAGACTTATGTGAAGCCAGTGACCTGACCTTTGACGTGGGAGATGGACATACGCTTTCACTTACTGGAAAAATAGACCGCATAGATTTAGCCAGGAGTGGAGAGAAGACCTATGTAAAGATCATAGACTACAAGACTGGTACGAATAAGCTCGACCCGGTAAGGATATATGAGGGAATCCAGATGCAGCTTCTTTTGTATATGGATATGGCTTTAAAAGGCCTCAGCCAGAAAAGTACTGGGGAAGTCCTTCCGGCAGCGGTATTTTATTATATGCTGACCGATCCGAGAATCCCGGAAGAAAGAAGGCTTGATGATCAGAGCAGACGGGATGAGATAGAGAAGGTATTAAGACCGTCAGGCATCATGATAAATGATGAGACTGTCATAGGAGCACTTGATGAGAAGCTTATTACAGAAGAAAGCTATACTTCAAAGGCTGTAGATCTAAAGACTAAGTCAAAGGGAGGACTTAGTGCTTCAGGCTCGCTTGTGACACCGGAAGACTTCAGTACGATACGGGATTTTACAAAGGATAAAGCTATCTCGCTCGGAAGCAGGATAGTGCATGGGGACGCTTCAGTACTCCCATACAGGAAGGGGTCAGACACCGGGTGTAAATACTGTATCTATAAGGGAGTCTGCCATTTTGACCCGCGGCTGAATGGCTATTATTACAGGGATATAAGCCACGTGCTTGATGATGACACTGCAGAAAGTGATGATGACGGGAAGAAAAAGACAGTTTCACTTAAGTCGCTTGTAGCCAAGATAAGCGGCAGTAAGCAGTCAGGAAAGGAGAGCAGCCGATGAAGTGGACAGATGCGCAGCAGGCAGTCATTGATTCAAAGGGACAGTCTCTTCTGGTGACTGCGGCAGCCGGTAGCGGAAAGACGGCAGTACTCGTCGAGAGGATCATAGAGAAACTGACCGATGAAAAAGAAGCGTGGGATATAGACGAGCTTCTGGTAGTTACATTTACGAAGGCAGCTGCTAAGGAGATGAAGGAGAGAATCTATAAAGCGTTAAATGAAAAGCTCTCTGTAAACCCAGCAGACCATCGTATCAGGAGGATGCGTGACAGAGTATTCTCAGCAGACATCAGAACCATAGACAGCTTCTGTAAGAATGTAGTCTCAGAGTATTTTTCACAGATAGACTTGGACCCCGATTTCAGATTCATGGACAGTGGTGAGACTGAGCTTTTGAAAAGGGATGTCTTAGAAGAAATGCTTCGTGAGGAATACGAGAATGGCAGTGAGGACTTTCTAAGGCTTTCAGACGTATTCTCATCGAAGGGTTCTGATGCTGCACTTGGAGACATCATACTGATGCTGTACGGTAAGGCTCAGGCCTATCCATGGGTATCGCATTACTATAAGTCGCTTTACGACAGCATAAAGGAAGTGGATGAGAAGTCTGTACTTGAGACCAGCTGGATGAAAAAGCTCGTGGACTGGCTTAAGGATTTCTCAGCAGAAAGTCTTGAGAAGGTTCAGGCTCTGGAAAGAGAAGCTTCAGCTGAGAACGATGATGGTATTTTTGATAAACTGATAGAGAACCTGTCAAAAGACGAGGCTTTTTTCAGAAGCCTGTCAGAAGCGAAGAGCTTTGATGACATGATGTCGCTTTCAGATACGTATAAATTCGAAGGTGTCGGAAGAGCTCAAGCGAGAAAAGGGACAGAGGATCAGAAGCTTTTAGCAGATGGCTGGAAGGCAAGACGAGACGAGTATAAGAATTTCTTCGTAAAGAAGATACAGGAGAAATTCCTGACAAAGCCGCTGGCTGAGATAGTAGCAGAGGAAAATGCAAAGGTTCCGTTTCTTAGTGAGATCATAAGACTTACTACAGAGTTTGACCAGAAGTTCCTTGAGGAGAAGACTGACAGGAAGTCTTTTGAGTTTTCAGATATAGAGCACTTTGCGGTAAAGGCGCTGGTAAATGAAGACGGAACGCTTACCGATGCAGCGAATAACTACCGGAATAGATACAGGGAAGTCATGGTAGATGAGTACCAGGATACGAATGAGTTAAACGAGATGATCCTCTCAGCTGTAAGCCGTGACCGGAAGAACTACTTCATGGTAGGTGATGTGAAGCAGTCTATATATGGCTTCAGGAATGCTGATCCGGGAATCATCCTTCGTAAATCATCAGAGTACCAGAAAGAGCCTGAGGCACCTTTCAGACGCATAGACCTCGATAAGAACTTCAGAAGCCGTGAGTGCGTCACAGAAACGGTAAATGATATATTCCGGATGGTCATGATCCCGGAGATGGGAGGAGTCGAGTACGATAAGGACGCTGAGCTTAAATTCGGAGCTACCTATTATCCGTCCGTGCCAGACGGACAGGACAACTCTACAGAGACTGTGATCATTTTAAGAGACGATGACGAGCTGGCTGAGATATCTGATGAGAAGATGTCACTGGAGGCGACATGGACAGCGCAGCAGATAAAGCAGCTGATGGATTCTGGATTTCAGGTGGCCGATGGCAACGGCGGTACAAGACCTGTCAGATACGAGGATATAGCGGTAATTCTAAGGAGCACAAAGGTAAATGCAGCGAAGATCATGGATGTATTCAATGCATATGTTATCCCTGCTGAGAATGCTGCCGATACCGGATACTTCAGTGCTCCGGAGGTTGCTGCCACACTTAATTATCTGAGACTCTTAGATAACCCACGACAGGACCTTCCTATGGCATCTGTCCTTACGTCTATGTACGTAGGACTTTCGGAAGAGGATCTGGCTGTTATAAGTACAGCGCATAAGCACAGAAGGTTTCATATGGCAGTGCTGTCAGAAGCGCCATCAGATGGAGAAGACGATGAACTGGACACTGAAAAAGCTGTACTCGATCCAGAAAAACGGAAGAGACTCGATGATTTTTTAAATGAACTACTTAAGCTGAGACGTAAAAAAACTGATACTCCGGTCTATGAGCTTCTGGCGGAGCTATATTCAGATACAGGCTACGACCTTCTGGTAAGCTGTCTGCCTGGAGGCGAACGCAGGAGACAGAACCTCTTAAAGCTCTATGATAAGGCCGTAGGATTTTCAAAGACGAGTTTTTCAGGTATTTCAGCATTTATAGCATACATCGAAAGACTTGAGAAGTACAACGCCGATGAGGGTGAAGCTGATGCCGGAAACGGTGGAGATGCTGTCCAGATCATGACTATCCATAAGAGCAAAGGTCTCGAATTCCCGATAGTCTTTGCATTAGGACTCGGAAACAGATTTCCGAACGACACAGATCAGGTCGAGACTGTGGGTGACAGTGATATCTCGATGCCATATACTGACCTGAAGCGGCATACGAAGACTGATACGGTGCACTTTCAGATGCTCAGGTCTCTTAAAGCGGATAGTGACCTGGGAGAGAACCTACGTGTTCTCTATGTGGCACTTACGAGAGCGAAGGAAAAGCTCTATCTCGTGGGCTCTTTGACGGCAAAGGACAGAGATTCGCTTATAGAAAAGGGACAGGACCTGTCAACAGAGCGGATGACTTATACTGACCTGAAGTGGGCTTCGTGTTTCTACAAACTGATCATCCCTCCTCTTGTAAAAAAAGGCTATCAGATACAGACGCCGGCAGCCGAAGACTTCGCTGAGAATGAAGTCCTGATAGAGACGAAGCGGAAGGAAATAAGGGAAGAGCTTTTATCGGAGAATAAAGCTGATATCAGAAAGAGGGCATATGAACGCTATGAAGTATTTACGCATCCTTATGCTCATGAAAAGGCAGTCATACCTAAGCAGAAGTATTCAGTTTCTGAGATAAAGGATTCTTCTCTCGATGATGAGATAAGAGATGAGGCAGAGGATCTGTACAAGCCTGAGAAAAAGGTATTCACGAAGCCTACGATACCTGACTTTTTAAAGAGGGAAAAGAAGGCAAGAGAAATCTCAGGTGCGGAAAAAGGAACCGCTATGCACAGGTTCTTAGAAAAGCTTGATTTTTCAAAAGAACCGCTGGCAGACTCGCTTGACGGGCAGATAGCTGAAGAGCTTGATAAAGGCTTCCTGATGCCTGAGCAGGAAGGAATGCTTGATAAAAGTAAGCTCATGGTGTTTTTATCATCGTCATTGGCAGAGCGGATGCAGCAGGCTTATCTGAGAGGAGACTTATACCGTGAGCAGGCATTTGTCACAGGAGATGCACCGGATCTGTTCTTTAAAGACCTGTCCGGGAAGCCTTCTGACGCGCCTTTTGCAGATCAGGTCATAGTTCAGGGAATTATTGATGCATTTTTTGTAGAAAATGGTAAAATAGTTCTGTTAGATTATAAGACGGACTTTGTCAGGTCAGAAGAAGAACTGAGAGAAAAGTACACGAAGCAGCTTCAGCTGTACGAACTGGCGCTTGAGCGTGGAATGAACCTAAAGGTCAGTGAGATGTATCTGTATTCTTTTGCGCTGGGAAAGACCGTCACGGTTCCACTGATATGAAAGGATATAACTATGACTTATGACAAGGAGGCACTTCAGGCTTTTTTAGATAACCAGGAGAAGCTTTTTGATGAGCCTGTTGCAGAGACACTTGAGGAGGCAGATGAGTTTTTAGATGACTGCTGTGCCGTTATACAGGATTCCAGAAAAGACACTTTATCCTATATGAAGGATAATCTCGACTGTGACGGAATGGACGATGATGAGATACTTGAGAGTGCCGAGGTCTTTGATATAGGCGACGGCAGATACCTGATAGTGGAGGGCTGAGATGAGAAAGCAGATTCTGGCAGTGGCTTTTGCAGCGTGCATATCATCAGCGGCTCTTTCGGGATGCACAGTAGATGGAAAACAGGTATTTTTTCAGGTAATACCCTCTGTAAATACTGTATTCAGGATAGGCTCACTGTCCTGTTCGAAAAAGACTGCAGCTGTCTATCTGGCGAACTACCATAATATCTATGGTGTGGCCGGAGACATAGACTTATGGGACGCAGACCTGAATACAGACCGTCTCGAGGAGAATATAGACAAGGCATGCCTCCATAGGCTATCCATGGTCTACGCGCTGAATGTCTATGCCGAAGAGCATGATATAACGCTTAATTCTCAGGAGAAGGATCTGGTGGAAAAGGCAGCGTCTAAATACATGGATACCCTGAGCGCCGCAGACAAGTCGGGTCTTGATGTGAGTGAGAAGGACATCCGGAAAATGTACGAGAAAGAGGCTGTAGCTTCAAAGGTATATAAGTCAATCGTATCAAAGGCGGATGACGAAGTATCAGACGATGAGGCGAGAGTCATGGACGCAGTAGTCATTACCTTCGCGGCAGGCTCTGAGGATAAGGCTGACAAGGCTGAAGACGAGCTGGATGCCGGGAATGATATTCAGCTAGTCGCCAAAAAATACTCCACTGATAAGAAGACTTCAGTCACTATAGATAAGAGCAGCTGGCCTGATGAAGTGGTAAGTACGGCCTTTGACCTTGAGGACGGTGAATATTCTGTCCCTGTAAAGAGTGGAAACTCCTTATACATCATCTACTGTGTATCGAAGTATGATGAGGAGAAGTCTGAGGAGAACCGAGATAAGATCATCGACTCGAGAAAGCAGAAAGTGCTCGATGGTATCATAAGCGCTCAGAACAAAAAGGACTATTCGAGCATCGATCAGGATGAATGGAAGTCCGTGACTAAGAGCCTGGATGACAAGATAACGACTGACAGCTTCTTTGAAACTCTGTCTGAAAATACAAACTTCTGAATAGTGTAACCGTCGTTTGGCAAAAATGTACAAAAAAGTTATCTGATTTTTGCAAAATTTAGTTAAATAAAGCATTGGATTTTCTAATGAACAGTATTATAATCTGTTCTGTAAATATAAATTTTACGTAAAGTCCAGAAAAGAGGATCACTGATGGCATTAAAGACAAAGAAATCAGCAGATGCAGATCTTTCTGCTACCGTCCGTGACATTTTAAATGCCGGAAAAGAAGACACCAAGAAAGTTGCAGAAGAAGTAAAAAAGGAGACAGAGAAGGTAAAGATGGCTACAGTAAAAGCAGCAGCAGAGACAAAAGCAAAGGCAGAAGAGAAGAAAGCTACAGCTAAGATGACTACTACCAGAAAGTCTACAGCAGCTACGAAAGCTACAGCAGCAGCTAAGGCTACCACAAAGAAAGCTTCAGCAGCTGTCAGAAAAGCAACTGCAGCAGCTAGGGAAGCAGTCGAGGCAAAGGCTCAGGATCCGAAGGTTATCATCCAGTTCGCTGGAAACGACTATAACCTTGATGATATACTGAAGGCTGCCAGGAAGGCTTATTCGAAGAAATCGAAGAAGGCATTCAAAGATCTCCGTGTTTATGTAAAGCCGGAAGAGAGAAAGGCTTACTTCGTAGCAGATGATAACTTCGGAAGCATCGACTTCTGATCAGACTGCTAAAGAATGAGACGCTCCTTTTACATACAAGTACCGGGCATGATGCCCGGTTTTTTTGTACCATAAGAACTGTAGACATGCGATGTCACACATGATTTTTCTGATATTTGTCACATATATTTCACAGCTGTCAAATATCCTGTTTTTATATTCTTTAGCCTTAGATGAGTGCAAAAGTAACACTACACTCAATATTCTTTGCTAAATATAGCTTCAAACTTGAATTTTGACAACAAAATATTGCATTATCCTCTGAAAGGTATATAATAAATGTAGTGTTACTTACAACTGTTTTTGCT
>JAQXXU010000008.1 GCA_029226225.1 Lachnospiraceae bacterium
TCGAGGATTGCGTCAGCCTGCTTTTTTGTAAAAAGTAAGGTCTTCGCTGCTTTTTCAGATGTCTTCGTCTTGAACTTTATGCCATCAGTTTTGCCCTCGACAAGGCAGGCCTCTGCCATGGCGCGGTCCTTACTGCCACGGAGGATTTCAATGATCAGGTCGATGCAGTCGCAGGCCTTTATAAGACCTTCCTGGACTTCCTTCTTCTCTCGCTCTTTATTCAGAAGTGTCGTATATTTACGTCTGGCAAGCTCGTACTGGAACTCTACATGGTGCCTTATGATAGGAACTATGCCAAGGGTCTCAGGACGTCCATCGCAGACACAGAGCATGTTGGCGCCGAAGGTGTCTTCGAGCTTTGTCTTCTTATACAGTAGATTTATAAAATTCTCAACATCCGCGCCCTTCTTCAGGTCAATAACGATCCTGATGCCTTCCTTCGAAGACTGGTTTGAGATATCAGAGATGTCATTCGTCAGATGGTTCTCCTGAAGCGCTGCAGTATCGGCTAAGAATTTGCCAATGCCTGAACCTATCATCGTGTAAGGGATCTCTGTGATCACGACCTTCGTGTGTCCGGCCTTTCCAGGCTCTGTCTCTACCCTGCCGCGGAGTTTTATCTTTCCCTGACCTGTAGAGTAGATTTCCTCGAGATCGTCCTTATTTGTGACTATCCCGCCTGTAGGAAAATCAGGTCCCTTCACGTACTTCATCGCCTGCTTTGTAGACATGTCTGGATTTTTCATGTAGGCGATGACGAGGTCGATGACTTCACCCGGATTATGCGTAGGGATAGATGTAGCCATTCCGACCGCGATTCCCTCGGCTCCGTTTATCAGGATATTCGGGATACGGACCGGAAGGACTGACGGCTCTTTTTCAGTCTCATCAAAGTTCGGAACGAAATCTACGACATCCTTATCTAAGTCTGCGAGAAATGTCTCCTGTGTCACCTTCGCGAGTCTCGCCTCGGTGTAACGCATGGCAGCTGCTCCGTCGCCTTCTATAGAGCCGAAGTTTCCATGCCCGTCTACGAGCGGTAGTTCCTTCTTGAAGTCCTGTGCCATTACTACGAGCGCATCGTAGATGGAAGAGTCACCGTGCGGATGGTATTTACCCATCGTGTCACCTACGATACGGGCGCTTTTTCTGTAAGGACCGTTATAGCGAATGCCGAGTTCGTACATATCATAGAGAGTACGCCTCTGCACCGGCTTCAGTCCGTCCCTTACGTCAGGTAAGGCTCTCTGCACGATGACACTCATCGCATAGTCTATATATGATTTCTGCATTATCTCGGAGTATTCCGAGTGAATCAGTTCTTGTGGCATTTATTCTCCTTATCATTTACGGGGCTGGGGATACATGTGACTGCTCGAGACCCGCTCTCGCTTCGTATGAGACGCAGCGGACACATAAGGCCGCAAAGAACGCGGCCTAAGTGCCGGCGTCTCATAAGAGTCTCTCGCAGCACATGTATCCCCAGCCCCTTACATACTCAGTTCAATAACTACAGATCCAGTTCTGCTTCCCTCGCATGCTTATGTATAAACTGCTTTCGGGGAGCCACTTCGCTTCCCATCAGCATCTCTGTGACGTCGCTTGCCATACGGCCGTCTTCGATCTCCACCTGGCGCAGCTTACGGCGGGCGGGATCAAGAGTAGTCTCCCAGAGCTGCTCGGCGTCCATTTCTCCAAGTCCTTTGTAACGCTGGAGAGTAAATGGTCCCTTGTGCTTTTTTCTGTACTGGGCGAGGGCTTCATCGTCGTATAAGTACTCTTCCTTGCCCTTCTTCGGCATAGCCTTATAGAGAGGAGGCATAGCTATATAGACGTGTCCCTCGTAGATAAGCTCAGGCATGAACCTGTAGAAAAGTGTGAGTAAAAGAGTCGCTATATGCGCTCCGTCGACATCGGCATCTGCCATTATGATTATCTTATCGTATCTGAGCTTAGTGATATCGAAGTCATTTCCGTATCCTTCTGAAAATCCGCAGCCGAAGGCATTTATCATCGTCTTTATCTCGGCATTCGCTAAGACTTTATCTATCGAAGCTTTCTCGACGTTAAGGATTTTGCCACGGATAGGGAGGATGGCCTGATACATACGGTTTCTCGCGGTCTTAGCGGAACCGCCGGCTGAGTCTCCCTCTACGATAAAAATCTCGCACTTCGAAGCATCCCGACTCTCGCAGTTTGCCAGCTTTCCATTCGAGTCAAAAGAATACTTCTGCTTAGTCAGAAGGTTCGTCTTCGCCTTCTCCTCTGTCTTACGGATCTTCGCCGCTTTCTGGGCGCACTCTATGACCGCCTTCAGCGTGTCGACATTCCTGTCGAAGTAAAGAACTACCTGCTCATTTACGACTGTGGACACTGCCTTCGCAGCGTCCTGGTTGTCGAGCTTCGTCTTCGTCTGTCCCTCGAACCTCGGGTCAGGATGCTTTATAGAAATGACAGCTGTCATACCATTCCTGACGTCGGCTCCGGTGAAGTTCGGATCCTTATCCTTAAGGATTCCGAGAGTCCTCGCGTATGAGTTTATGACCGTCGTAAAAATAGTCTTAAATCCTGTGATATGGGTTCCGCCCTCGGCATTATAGATATTATTACAGAAACCCATGATATTCTCATGGAATTCATTCACGAACTGGAAGGCTACGTCCACCTGGATGCCGTCACTCTCACCGCTTAAAGTCACGATGTCGGTGACTGGCTCGTTATTCGCGTTCAGGTCACGGATAAAACCTGACAGTCCGTCCTCTTCATGGTAGACTTCGTGTTCATCCATTCCCTCGCGGTTATCGTCGTAGATGATAGTAAGCGCAGGATTTAAGTAAGCAGTCTCATGCAGACGGCTCTTTATCTCATCCTCTTTAAATCTCGTTTTTTCAAAAATAGTCGGATCCGGCAGGAAAGTGATAGTCGTCCCAGTCTCCCTCGTATCTCCTATGACAGGGAGCAGTCCCTTTATCAGCTTCTGAACCGGCTTCCCCTTCTCGTATCTGTCGTGGTAGATATGTCCGTCACGCTTTATCTGCACATCCATGAATGACGAAAGCGCATTTACGACAGACGAACCTACTCCGTGCAGTCCTCCTGAGGTCTTGTAGACAGAGTGGTCGAATTTTCCTCCGGCATGCAGTGTCGTAAACACCACTCTCTCTGCAGAAACTCCCTTGGCATGCATTCCCACCGGGATGCCTCGTCCGTTATCTTCTACGGTACATGAACCGTCGTCATTTAATGACACGTGTATCGTATCACAGTAACCTGCGAGATGCTCGTCGACTGAGTTATCGACTATCTCGTAGATCATGTGATTTAGACCCTTGCGGGTCGTAGAACCTATATACATGCCGGGGCGGACCCGGACGGCCTCGAGCCCCTCCAAGACAGCGATACTGTCAGCACCATAGTCGCTGTCATTTGTTTTTTTACTCATTGAATTTTATCTCCTAACAATGGGGGCAAATGGCACAGATGTTTCGCGAAACCCTTATGAGAAGCCGGCGCTTAGCGGGCGTCTTTTGCCCGCTTATGCGTCCGCTTCGCGATGAGCACTTGGCGACCGTATTTTGGTCGCCTACGTGCGACGCATGTCAGCGCACTTGGTGAACGAAGTGAGCCTAGAAGCTGACTCGTCTCATACGGAGCGAGAGCGTGTCTCGAGAAACATACTGTGCCATGAGCCCCCTTCACTTGAATTATAAAACAGTCCTTACTATCTTCGGTTTATAGCCACCCTTCTCAAGCGCATCCATGATCTGGGTCTTGTGGTCAGTTCCGAATGCCTCAAGCGTAATACGCAGCTCCACCTGCGCGCTGCGGTTTACAGCGACGAACTGGTTATGCTCGAGCTTGATGACATTACCCTGCTCCTTGGCGACAGTCTCAGCGACAGCGGCAAGCTCGCCCGGCTTATCAGGCAGCAGTACAGACACTGTAAAAATACGGTCTCTCATGATAAGTCCCTGCTGTACTACTGATGACATCGTGATGATGTCCATGTTTCCGCCCGAAAGGATGCAGACTACGTTCTTATTCTTGCATTTCAGCTGTCTGGCAGCAGCTACAGAGAGTAGGCCTGAATTCTCTACAACCATCTTGTGGTTCTCGACCATATCGAGGAAAGCCACGATAAGCTCGTCATCGCGGACTGTCAGGATGTCATCGATATTCTTCTTGATATATGGGAAGATGTGTGACCCAGGAGTCTTTACCGCAGTGCCGTCTGCTATGGTGTCTACATGCTGAAGTGTCGTGACTTCACCGTTTTTAATTGATTCCTTCATGCAGGCAGCTCCAGCAGGCTCTACTCCGATGACTTTTATCTTCGGATTTATAAGCTTTGCCAGAGTAGAAACTCCGGTGGCCAGTCCGCCGCCTCCGATAGGCACGAGGATATAGTCCACCAGCGGAAGCTCCTGGATGATCTCCATGGCGATAGTTCCCTGACCGGTAGCGACTACAGGATCGTCGAACGGATGAATGAAGGTATAACCGTTCTCCTTTGCAAGCTTCAGCGCATAGTCACAGGCATCATCATAAACATCTCCGTGAAGCACTACCTCCGCTCCGTAGCTCTTTGTACGGTTTACTTTTATCAGAGGAGTAGTAGTAGGCATTACGATAACTGCCTTGCAGCCAAAATGCTTTGCGGCATATGCCACTCCCTGCGCGTGGTTTCCAGCTGAGGCCGTGATGAGTCCTTTCGCTCTCTCCTCGTCTGATAAGGTCGAGATCTTGTAGTAAGCTCCTCTTACCTTATAGGCGCCGGTTCTCTGCAGGTTCTCCGGCTTCAGGTAGACCTTGTTCCCGGTCTGCGCGCTGAAGTAATCACTGTAGACAAGCTTTGTCTCAAGTGTCACCTCGTGAACTTTGTTAAAAGCCTCGTCAAAATCTTCTCTCGTAAGCATAATCTCTGTTCCTTTCGTCTTTTTCTTTTTCCGTAAGTATGTTCTATTCTACATCTGTTTCGTCTTTTTCGTCAAGTTCAAAAAGTGCCTTCGCAAACTGCTCCGGATCAAACCGTTCCAGATCCTCGACTTTTTCGCCGACTCCGATGTACTTTACAGGAATTCCCAGCTCGGTCGCGATGGCAATAGCTATGCCTCCCTTGGCAGTTCCGTCCATTTTGGTAAGGACGATTCCTGTCACATCTGCCACCTGTGAAAAATCCTCTGCCTGATGGAGGGCATTCTGTCCTGTGGTTGCATCAACTACTACTAGAGTCTCGCGGTGAGCTTCAGGGAAGTGCGAGTCGATTATCTTATTCATTTTGGACAGCTCGTCCATCAGGTTCTTTTTGTTATTCAGACGGCCGGCAGTATCTATCAGAAGACAGTCGGCGTGTCTTGCCTTGGCGGCTGCTATTGCATCGAATACCACAGATGAAGGGTCTGCTCCCTCTCCGGCTCCGATGATCTCAGCTCCGGCCCTGTCTGACCAGACTTCAAGCTGCTCTTTTGCTGCGGCACGGAAAGTATCGGCTGCCGCTATGACTACCTTCTTCCCGTTATCGTGAAGCTTTGCGGCGAGTTTTCCTATCGTCGTCGTCTTTCCGACACCATTTACTCCTATCACGAAAACCACTGAAGTAGTCTCGGTAAAGGCATAGGCGTCATCCGGCAAGGCCATTTTTTCTGTGACATACTTCACGAAGTATTCGCGGAGAGGTCCCGGCTTTTTGATGTGTTCTTTCTTCGAAGCCCGCTTTAATTCCTCGATGATATTCTCTGTCGTGTGCACCCCGATGTCGCCCATGATAAGAGTCTCTTCGAGGTCATCGTAAAAATCATCGTCGAGCTTTTCATGCCCCATAAAGACGGCGTCCATGTCAGCGACAAAGCCGCTTCTGGTCTTAAAAAGGCCGTCCTTTAATTTTTGAAAAAATCCCATGTATCCTCCTTACTTCAGCTGGTCTTCTATAAGGTTTACGGAGACTAAGGTCGACACACCCTTCTCCTGCATCGTGATACCGTAGAGTCTGTCGGCGGCGTTCATCGTGCCTCGTCTGTGCGTTATCACGATAAACTGTGTGTGATTCGTGAGCCTGTTCAAGTACTGCGCGAACCTGTCGACATTCGAATCGTCGAGGGCTGCCTCTATCTCGTCTAACAGACAGAACGGTGACGGGTGCAGGTTCTGTATCGCGAATAGAAGCGCTATCGCTGTAAGCGACTTCTCGCCACCTGACATCTGCATCATGTTCGTAAGCTTTTTGCCTGGAGGAGAAGCGATGATATTGATATCTGCCTCTAGTATGTCCTCGTCTTCAGCAAGAGTTATCTTTCCATGACCTCCTCCGAAGAGCTCTTTGAATGCCTTGTCGAATTCCTTCTGGATGTCTGCAAATCCAGTCTCGAACTGCGCGCGCATTCCGGTATCGAGGTCATTTATGATCGTAAGGAGCTTCTCCTTTGCCGCGAGCAGATCGTCGTGCTGGGTGTTCATGAAGGTGTATCGCTTCGAAAGTTCATCGTACTCTTCTACAGCATTAACATTTACAGAACCCATCTGCCTGATATCTGACTGTAGGCCTTTCGATTCTTTCCTGATCTCCGTGAGGTCGTTAAGAGTATCATCCTTCTGTTCCTCCGCCTCATGCTTAGTTATCTCGTACTGGTCCCACATGTAGTTCGTCAGCTCATCGAAGCGCTCTTTATTCTTCTCGGCGCGCTGCTCGAGCCTTAAGCTCTCTTTTTCGAGGACTGAGATTTCTGAGGATATACTCTCGCTCTGGTCAAAGATGCTCTGACTCTTTGTATCGAGTTCTTCCTTTAAAGCCGCGAGCTCTTTTATCTGATTGACGAGCGCATCCTTATCATTTTTTCCGTTTTCGATCTCTGCTTTTAAGTCTTCGATCTCTTTTTTCTTATCTTCGGTCTCCTTTGATCCTGACTTGCTCCGATTCTTTAAGTCCTCGATAAGCTTCTCGGCATTTGCCTCGTTCTCCTTAAAGCGCTCGAGTCTTTCCTCAGCGGCGTTAAGCTTCTCGGAAAGAGAAGCCTTCTTCACCCTGATGTCAGAAAGCTTACCTGAAAGTCTCGTGATGCTTCCGTCGAGTCTTGCCTTTTCTTTTTCGAGCTCTTCAGACTTCGCGGCGACGTCACTTTCTTTTAAGTGGATCTCAGAAAGCTTCTCATCGAATGCGTTCTGTTCCTCGTCCATCTCAGCGAGCTTTCGCTTTATCTCAGCTTCTTCCTTTACGATGTCTTCGTAGGCTTTTGCCTCGTCTGCCTTCTGTTCGTTAAGAAGTGAGAGGTCATGCTCTTTATTTTTCTTCTCGATCAGGAGTGAATTATACTGGTCGCGCTTCTCTTTCTCAGTCGAAGCCGCATCTTCTCTCTGCCTAGAAGACTCATCCATCGATGAGTTTATCTCTTTGAGTCTCTCCTGCAATTTATGACATGTGTCACTTAACTCATCGAGCTGTCTCTTTCTTCCGAGAAGGTTCTCAGACCTGCGGTAAGCACCACCTGTCATGGCGCCTCCAGGTCTCATCGTATCTCCCTCTAAGGTCACGAGGTTAAGACTCTGGTGGTATTTTCTCTCTAAGGCTATAGCGTCATCTATAGTATCTACGACTATGGTCCTGCCTAATAGATATGAAAAAATACCGTCGTATCTGCTGTCGTGCTTCACTAAAGTATCAGCGGTCCCGATGACTCCCTTTTCTTTAAACACTCCGTCAGGGATCCTCGAATATGAGCCTTTTACCGAGCTTACCGGGAGGAAGGTGGCACGGCCTAATCTTTCTCTTTTTAGGTAAGAGATAAGCTCTTTGGCAGTATTTTCCGTATCGACTACGACATTCTTTACGTTTCCGCCTAAGGCTATCTCGATAGCTACCTCGTACTTTTTCTCTGTGCTTACGAGATCTGCCACCACCCCGTATATGTCCGGGTACTGGCTCTTTTTCTCCATGACCCGCTTTACGGTATTGCCGAAACCCTCGTATCTCTCAGCGATATTCCTGATGGATTCGAGACGGGTGTGATAGACAGAATACTGCTGGTTCTTTTCTTTTAACTCATTTTTAAGTGAGTCTCTTTCAGCCTCGATCTGCTGCTTTTTTTCAGTGAGTTTATTAAGTTCATCAGAGATTAATTTAAGCTGGCTGTCGAGGGTCTCATTTTCTTTCGTCGCCTGTTCTATCTGTCCGTCGAGATCTGAGTTCTTTTCTTTTCTCGACAGAAGTCTCGCAGCGGTCTGGCTCCTCTGTATCGAAAGCTGTTCCTTTAAAGCTCTATTCTTAAGGACTAAGGCTTCGTGCTCTGATTTGAATGAAGCGACTTCGTCTGAAGCTTTATTTACTTTCGCGATGTCCTCTTCGAGTTCAGATGCGGACCTTTTAGCATTAGCTAATAGGTGTTCCGTTTCTTTCTCCTCGTCATTTACAGAGGCAGTTTCTCCGTTTAACTCTTTTAAGTCTTCTTCCGCCTTTGCCTTATCAGCCTTGTGAGCTTCCAGAGTCTCCAGAGTATCTTTTCTTCTCTGCTCTAATTCTTCGGCTGACTGCTTCTCGTATTTGAGCTGCTCGTTTAAGAGATTTATCTGACCTTCGCGCTTTTCGTTCTCGACATCGGCCTGCTGCTTCTTTTCTCTTAAAGCGTCAAGCTCAGTCTCCTTTGCCGCGATATCTTCCTTTATCTGGTGGAACGAATCCTTTATCTCATCGCTTTTCTTGTAAAAATCATCGAGCTGGGATTTGGTCACGTCCTGGTCAGACTTTATCTTCTCATCATCTGAAGAGAGCGAGGCTGTCTCTAAAAGAAAGGCGTTGATATCAAGAGTCTTTAACCTGTCGCGCTTTTTTAAATACTCACGTGCGGTCTCTGCCTGTTCTTTCAGAGGACCCTGCTGTCTCTCCAGCTCAGATAGGATATCTTCAAGTCTTACGAGGCTGTCTTCTTCCTCGTTGAGTTTCTTTATCGACTCGGCCTTTCTCTTTTTATACTTTACGATCCCGACTGCTTCATCGAACAGTTCACGGCGCTCTTCGGACTTTCCTGAAAGGATCTTATCGATCTGACCCTGTCCGATGATAGAGTAGCCCTCTTTTCCGATACCGGTGTCCATGAAGAGTTCGTTTACATCTTTAAGTCTTACGGTCGAGCCGTTTATCAGGTATTCACTCTCGCCTGAGCGATAGACACGTCTTGCTACCGTGACTTCCTCATAGTCTGTCGGAAGCACATGATCTGAATTATCGAAGGTGATCGCCACATAGGCATAGCTTAGAGGCTTCCTCTGCTCTGTTCCTGAAAAAATGACATCTGTCATGGAACCGGATCTAAGAGTTTTCGCCGACTGCTCTCCTAAAACCCATCTGACTGCATCTGCTATATTTGATTTTCCTGAACCGTTAGGGCCCACTATGCCCGTTATACCATTGTGGAATTTAAGCACGATCTTGTTCGCGAAGGACTTAAATCCCAGAAGTTCCATCTGTTTTAAATACATGAGTCTTTAGTCCTTCAGTACGTCCGCCCTGTCTTCTTCATGAAGAGAAACCAAGGCATTAAATGCTGCTTCCTGCTCGGCATGCTTTTTAGAGCTGCCGTTTCCAGTTCCGAGGATCTCCTCCCCGACCTTTGCGACAGCAGTATATACCTTCGCGTGGTCAGGTCCTGACTCATTTATGACTTCGTATTCCAGTGGCTCGTCGTGTTTAGCCTGCACTATCTCCTGAAGCGCGGTCTTACAGTCATGATAGAGTTTTTTATGCTCGATGTCGGTAAGCACAAATCTCCTGATGAATGTAGATGCCGGCTCCATCCCGCCGTCTAAGTACATGGCGCCTATAACTGCCTCGAAAGCATCTGACGTCACTGACTTTCTCTTCCGTCCGCCTGTAGCATCTTCGCCACGACCAAGCCTTATGAAATCTCCTAAGTTTATTTCCTTAGCGCAGAACGCAAGTGTCGGTTCGCACACTAAAGAAGCACGAAGCTTTGATAGATCACCTTCGTGCATCTGCGGATAGTTCTTATATAAAAAATCACTGGATACCACTTCAAGGACAGCGTCTCCTAAAAATTCCAGACGCTCATTATCAGAAAAAGGCTTCAGGTTCTTCTCATTCGCATATGAGCTGTGTGTCAGCGCATGCCTTAAGAGCTCTTTATCCTTAAACTGATATCCAATGTTCGTCATCAGTTCATCTAAGTTCCTGTTCATTCTGTCTCCTGTGTCATTAGTCTGAAGTCCTGAATTCATGTTCTGCAATCCATAAGCAGCTACGGTTGCAGAACATAAAACCCGAACTCCGGACTCTTAATTATTTTCTTTATTGATCATATCAAGCGCGTCCTGCACCGTGACGATCTTATCTGCATCCTCTTCGCTTACTTCGATATCGAGTTCCTCCTCGACACCCATGATGATCTGATAGATGTCCAGCGAATCTGCGCCGAGATCATCGATGAACTTAGTGTCCGGCTTTACCTCATCCGGGTTTACTGAAAGGACATCGACGATTATGTCTCTTAATTTCTCAAATTCCATTTCACTGTTCCTCCGTATTAAGCTCTGCTGCTATTTTTCCATTTATGTCTTCTTTTGAAAATACCATGCACTGAAGGATGGCGTTCTTTATCTCGACTGCCGTACTGCTGCCATGCGCCTTTACCACTAGTCCCTTGAGGCCTAATAGCGGTGCTCCGCCGTAACGTGATGAGTCAAAAGCCTTCAGATGCTTCTTAAGTGATGGAAGTGCCATCGCTGCTCCCAGTTTCGATGGGAGATTTGCTGTAAGTGAATCCTTTAAGACACCCATCAGCATCTTCGCTGTTCCCTCGTAAGTCTTCAGGGCGATATTACCAGCGAAAGCCTCTGTGACTATGACATCAGCTGCTCCGAATGGAAGGTCTCTGGCCTCGACAGGTCCGATGAAGTTAATGCTCTTGCACTCTTTTAAAAGTGGGAGAGTCTCCTTTACGAGAGCATTTCCCTTCTCTTCCTCTGTCCCTATGCTTAGAAGTCCGACTGTAGGATTCTTTTTCTTCAGGACATGCTCCATGTAGATAGAACCCATCTGGGCAAAAGAGAGTAGATGCTCTGGTCTCGCGTCGACATTTGCCCCGCAGTCGATAAGAAGGGTGACTCCCTTTGTCGTAGGTACCAGCGGTGCTAAAGGAGCACGCTTTACGCCTTTTAGCTTTCCTACGATAAGCTGTCCGCCTACAAGAATAGCCCCGGTAGAACCTGCTGAGATGAAGGCATCAGCCTCGCCATTTTTTACAAGATTAAGGCCTTTTACTATCGAAGAGTCCTTCTTATGTCTTATCGCCTTTACCGGTGGCTCTGCCATCTCTATCCGCTCTGTGGCGTTACAGTAGCTGACGCGGTCAGTTGGCATATCCTGATAGCTTTCGACCTTTGCTCTGATCTCATCCTCCGGTCCTGCAAAAATGATCCGGAGATTATCCTTTTTCTTCAGTGCCTCATATGCTCCCTTTATGACCTCATCCGGCGCGTTATCTCCTCCACACGCGTCTAATACTATGCTTACCTCTGCGCCCATGTCTCACCTCCATAAGCATGAATATACTACATAAAAAAATATCTTTCAAGCCTTAAATAACCCTCATCCTTACTATCTCGCGGCAGAACTCGTAATTATCCTTTGTACGGGAGATAAGGTTTAAGACTGTCTCTATAGCGTCCTCGCTCTTCATACCGCTAAGTCCCTTGCGGATGATGTTCATGGCGACCATCTCCTCTCGTGTAAGGAGCATGTCGTCTCTTCTCGTAGATGACTTGGCGAGATCGATAGCCGGGAAGACTCTGCGCTCTGAAAGGCTTCTGTCGAGCACGAGTTCCATATTACCAGTGCCTTTGAATTCCTCGAATACGACGTCATCCATCCTCGATCCTGTCTCTACGAGTGCTGTGGCAAGGATCGTAAGCGATCCGCCCTCACGCATATTTCTCGCTGCTCCGAAAAATCTCTTCGGCATATAAAGCGCTGTCGGATCAAGTCCTCCTGAAAGTGTCCTTCCTGATGGCGGAACTGTCAGGTTATAGGCTCTCGCAAGTCTCGTGATCGAATCAAGGAGTATCATGACATCCTTTTTATCCTCTACCATTCTTCTCGCGTGATCTATGACCATCTCTGATATACGCTTATGATTTTCAGGCGTTTCGTCGAAGGTGGAAGCTACTACCTCTACATCGGCTGCCCCATCTGCATTTGCCTTTGCTATGGTCTCTCGCATATCCGTAACTTCCTCAGGTCTCTCATCTATAAGCAGGATGATCAGATGGATCTCAGGATTATTATGCATGACTGAAAGAGCGACTTCTTTTAAAAGTGTCGTCTTACCTGCCTTTGGCTGTGAGACGATCATTCCTCTCTGTCCCTTGCCTATCGGGGATACTAAGTCTACAAGCCTTGCCGCTGTAGAACCGCCCTCTCTCTCAAGCCTGATCCTCTCATTTGGAAAAATCGGTGTTAATTTTTCAAATGGAACTCTTCTGGCATTTACATCTGGATTTTTCCCGTTTACAGAATCCATGAATAGAAGAGCGCCGTACTTATCTGTCTGGTTATTCTTTCTGGTCTCACCGGTCAGCATATCTCCGGTGCGCAGGCGGAATCTCCTGATCTGCGAAGGCGATACATAGACATCATCATCACCTGTGGCATAGCCGTTGCTGCGCAGAAATCCGAATCCATCCGGCAGAACCTCAAGCATTCCCTTACACGGGTGGGCATCCTTATATCTCGGGATCTCTGCCTGCTCACGTGCTGCCTCTCTGGCGGCTTCTCTCGGTGTCAGATCAGTGCTTTCAGGCTTTTCTGCTATAACTGCGTCATTTACTATTTTTTTCTGCTCTTCTTCGTGGTTCTGCTGCTGATACTGGCCATGATTCTGCTGGTTGTTGTTTCTTCTGTTATTCTGGAAGTTACGTCTGTTATCGGATTTATTAAATCTGTTCTGTCTTCCCCTGTTCTCGCCCCTGTTGTTCCTCTCGTCCTGATCTTTCGGCTGGTACTCCGTTCTCCTCTGCCTCTGAGGCTTTTTCCTCTGGGCATCTTCTGCCTCTTTTTTCTCATCAGTATTTTCTACTTCTTTTTTCTCCCCGGTGTTTTCTGCTCCCTGCTTCTTATCGTCGTTTACTAATACTTCGATAAGCTGCGGCTTCCTCATCGTAGATGTGCCTTTGATATGTCTCTCTTTGATCAGAGCTTTCAGCTCCGGAAGCTGCATTTTCTTATATGTCTCTTCTGTTGCCATGCATGTCCTTTCGTAGATATTCAGATATATTCAGTGAATTTGAATTCGTAGATATGAAAAATAAAATGACTGAATGCGATTATTATATGCGATTTGTGGAACGATTTCAAGTATTGCGATAATTACTGAGACGGGCAGGCGTTGAATAATTTCAAGCCCGCTTTCTGTCGGCATGTCGTGCATCGGTCCGTCACGGCCGCCGTCTCCGGAAGTAATTTGACTTCCGTGGGTGGCCGTGAGCTCGGACTCGATGCGCGCATGCCGCCACGCGGGCATTCTACTGTCCTACGCCTGCCCTCTCTCAGATGTCAGACAACTACAATGAACAGGCACGCTGGCACTCGGTCAGGATGCGTACGCCTGCCCTCTATCAAATATCAAACAACTACAATGCCTGCCCTCTTACAAATGTCAGACAACTACAATGCCTGCCCTCTTATACTTATCCTATTTGATGAAAAAGCCAGTTTTTTAATCACTCTTCTGAGATGTAGTTATCCTTCACTGCTTTGGCGACGACGTCGGCGACGCCTGGGTTAAAGGCATCTGCGATGATGTTATCTCGGGTGAGTTCTGAGTCAGGGATCAGGGAAGCGACTGCCTTTGCTGCGGTAAGCTTCATGTCCTCTGTGATGGCCTTTGCTCCGCACTCTAAAGCGCCTTTGAAGATACCTGGGAAGACTAAGACATTATTTATCTGGTTTGGGAAGTCGCTTCGGCCTGTAGCTACGACTGCGGCTCCGCCTGCCTTTGCTTCTGGCGGCATGATCTCCGGTGTCGGGTTTGCGAGGGCGAAAATGATAGCGTCTTTATTCATAGTGGCGACCATCTCTTTTGTGACTATTCCCGGTGCTGAAACTCCGATGAAGACATCTGCTCCTTTAAGGGCATCTGCCAGGGTTCCGGTCTTCTGGGTGAGATTCGTCTCCTCGACCATTTTTTTCTGCATCCAGTTCAAGTCTTCCTTCGTGCTCTTCGAGAGGATTCCGGTCTTATCACACATCGTGATATCCTTAAATCCGTATCTGAGTAAAAGCTTTGTGATGGCGACTCCGGCTGAACCTGCGCCGTTTACGACGATCTTCGTGCCTTCGATTGTACGGTTCGTGACCTTCAGAGCGTTTATGATGCCTGAAAGAACTATAATAGCTGTGCCGTGCTGGTCGTCGTGGAATACCGGGATATCGAGTTCTTTTTTAAGACGCTCTTCTATCTCAAAGCATCTCGGGGCTGAGATATCCTCGAGGTTTATGCCTCCGAAGCCAGGAGCTATGGCCTTTACTGTCTTTATGATCTCCTCGGTATCCTGCGTGTCTAGGACAATAGGAAAGGCGTTTACTCCGCCGAATTCTTTGAATAAAACGCACTTTCCCTCCATTACAGGAAGAGCTGCGTATGGGCCGATATTACCGAGGCCTAAGACTGCTGAGCCATCTGATACCACCGCTATGGTGTTGCCCTTTATCGTGTAATTATATGCCTCATGTGGGTCTTTTGCTATGAGCCTGCACGGTGCCGCAACTCCTGGGGTATAGGTGACGCTTAAGTCATGCCTGTCTTTTACATGTGCCTTCGCCTCGGTGCTTATTTTTCCATTGAGCTTGCGGTGGAGCTCCATAGCCTCTTCGTCGACTGTCATTTAAGCTTCCTCCCTCTTATTCACGTAGTTTATGAGTCCTCCAGCATCGATGAGCTTCTGCATGAATGGCGGGAATGCCTGTCCTTTAAAGGTCTCACCAGTGGTCTCGTCCGTGATGACTCCGCTGTCGAAATCCACGGAAACTATATCGCCATTTTTTATTTTCTCAGAAGCTTCCTTACTCTCGATGATCGGAAGGCCTATATTTATCGAGTTTCTGTAAAAAATACGTGCAAATGTCTCTGCTATGACGCAGCTGACACCTGCTGCCTTTATCGAAATAGGGGCATGCTCTCTCGATGAACCGCAGCCGAAGTTTTTCTCTGCTACGATTATGTCGCCCTTCTTTACATTTTTTACAAAATCCTTATCGATGTCTTCCATACAGTGCTTTGCAAGCTCCTCTGGATCCGATGAGTTTAAGTATCTTGCTGGAATGATGACATCTGTATCTACGTTATCGCCGAATTTATGAACTGTTCCTCTTGCTGATTCCATGTAATTCCTTTCTAATGAAGTTCTTTTCGTTAAGTTCGAGCTTCGTTTCACTCGCTCTCACTAATCTCAAAGAACGACC
>JAQXXU010000009.1 GCA_029226225.1 Lachnospiraceae bacterium
CGCAGCCCCTGTGTCTCCTTATACAAATTCGTCGTAGTTCTTTCCAACTACTGAATACGCATATGCGTCTCCGGCTCTGTCATAGCCGCCTGTCTCAAAGGTCTCCGCCAGATCATTAAATCCTGCGTTCGCTACCTTTGACGCCTGTGCCTGACCTCTGGCTGCCGTCGCGTACTTTACCGGGTCTGTCGGGTCTACCTGATGCGTGGCATCTATGCCCGAAATCCTCTCGGTGTAAGCCTCTGATACTTCAGAAGCCTTCCCGACCTGGTATGCGTAGTTACGGGAACTTACCGCTGAAACTGCGGAGCTTCCTACCCTTCCAACTCTTCCTACTGATAAGCTCATCTATTACTTGTCCTCGTAAAAATAATTTCACCAACTCCTCAAGTATAAAATATCCGCCCCAAAAATTCAAGCACAAGATAAAAAAGTGGTGTCAGTTTTAGTCGATCAGTGTCGGAGTGTCAACACCTTCGAATACTTCTTTGAGCATGTAGACGTATTCCTGATAGGCCGGCAGGTAAGCGAGGTCTTTTAGCACGTGAGCGACGCTCTTGTAGTACCAGGCCTGCTGCGCCTCGTCCTTCATGTTGAACTTCTCCCAGATCCTGCCCCCGCTTACACGGAAGTCACGGACCGTAGAGCGCATATTGCTGACTTTGTCGGCTAGCATTATCATTTTGGACTCAATAGGAGCGTCCTTTACATGCAGGAGATTTTCTTCTTTTCTTATGTGCCAGGTCTCGTCCTTCGGCTGGCCTTCACGCTTGTTCTCAGACTCTGAAGCCACGAGTGAAGCTATACGGTCTCCGAAGTTCTCCTTCAGGATCTCAGGTGTACAGGGAGTGTCTTCTATGACGTCGTGAAGCGCCGCTGCGCAGATCACGTCGGTGTCATCGGTCATCTTGGCAACTATTCCCATAGTCTCCATCGGATGGACGATGTAAGGGATGTGGTTTCCTTTACGCTTCTCGCCCTTATGCCAGACTGCAGCAAAACGGATGGCCTTTTCGATAAGTAGCTCCTCTTTCGAAGCGTCCTCTTCAATAAACTCCGGGAACTCTCCACCTATGCCTGCTGCCATAAGTCCGTCTATGCGGCTTTTTTCTTCTTCCGGTGTCGGCTCCGACTCATCCCTCCTGTCATTTGGATCAGCAAGGTCAAAATACCGGCAGTAATTATATGGAAATTCGCCGCTTCTTAAAGGACAGTCATTACAGAAGGAAATTCCGTCCCAGAGCACCGTATCGGCTGCCCGGCAGTAGTAATCTCCTGTCTCATCCTTTATAATACGGTGGTCGAGTAGCTGGTAGGTACAGGTCTCATTTTTTTTAAGAATCTGCTGCATAATTCCTCCCCGCCTCAGGCGGCTTTTACTTTCTGTTGGCGTAGGTCGGCACCACATGGACTAAGGCGCCGGATACCGCTGCGACGATTATAGCTGCAAGCACTGCCTCTATGACTCCGTTAAATCCGATTACCCCGACGATGACTCCGAGGAGAGCGTCCTGTGCCACATTCGTAGCGGCTGCGTAGGCATCGTGGTAGAGCAGGTATATAGAAGGCATTACTATAAGTGTATTCGTAAGCGCTCCGGTAAGTCCTGCGTAGGCATAGGCTATGACGCCGGTGTCATTTTTTACAGAGACTACCATAAGTATCGCAAAAATAGCTACTGCAATCACGACCGCAAGCACTGTGGAACCGCTCTTCATCTGCTTACCAAGGAGCTGTGTCAGTCCCGCAAAAGCGATAAGACTGATGACCGCGTCGAGCACCGCCATTTTAATCTTTGCGGCATTTCCCGATGAAAGCCACATGATAAAGACGTAGACGAAGTACGGGAATACTCCGACCAGAATTCGCGGAACGAAGCAGATAAACGCGCTCTTGAAGACTCCGCTGACTCCGAACTGCGATGCCGCGAGCACCGGTGAGAATACGAAGGCGCTGACTGTAGCAGGCGTCACCGTGTTCTTGATAAAGCTCGTGAGTCCGAAGATAAAGCCTAAGAATGCTCCCTTCTTCGGTCCCAGGAAAATGGCTCCGAGAATTACCGGAATGTGGATTATCGTCGCGTTAATGACTCCAAGCGGAATGTATCCCAGGGGCGTAAACGCCATGATAATGATGATTGCCGTAAAAAGTGCCGTAAGCACCATACTGAGGGTCTCTTTTTTCGTGTTCATTGAAAATAAAAGCCTTTCTATTTTTTGATGGGTTATATTCTAATATTTTCTGTATGCAAATGCAATCTTTTCTTACAGGTTCCCAAGAGCTGCCTTCAGATCGTTCATCTGCATCGTAAGACGTTTGATTATAACCTCCGAATGCCTGTGAGAAGTGTATTCATCGTATTCCTTTAAGAACTCTATCCGGTCTTCGATGAGCTTCATCGACTCCTTAAAGTCCTGGTTCTGAACGACAGTAAGCCCCTCCGGGTTTTTGAAATTATACACGCTCATGATCTCCGGAAGTGAATAGACTTCTCCGTAGTCCTTGGCGTTGCACAGTTCGATGAAATCCCCGAATATCCTGTATCGCCTCTCAAAGTCTCTCCGGCCGAAACACTCCCTCCTGAAAAAATAAGACGAAGTGTGCACATTCCATCCGATAAAGACATCATCTTCTGTCATCCGGTGCACCTTGCTCCAGCCGTTAAACGGGCTGTCCGGCTCCGCTCCGCTCATGTCATGCATAAGAGTGTTGTGACAGACGAGCGAGCATTCAGGGTGGCTTTCCATAAGGTCGTACTGCTTCTGCAGCTTCGTATCGTCACACCAGTAGTCGTCACCCTCACAGGTCGCTATATACTTACCCTGTGCTATAGGCATCATGATATCGTCATAGATGTCGACATCCTTTGAGTACTGGTTTTCTTCCTCGGTAACTACTGTAAAAATATCAGGATATTTTTTCTCGTAGGCAAGTATTATATCAAGCGTCCCGTCAGTAGAACAGTCATCGTGGACTAAGACCTCGTATCTAAAGTCAGTCTTTTGCATCGCAAAACCCTTAAGGCACTTTGCTATGTACTTTTCCTGGTTGAAGGCAAGGCAGATGACACTGACTGCCGGCTTTTTTTCTGTATTCATGGGATTCATTATAATACAAAAAGTCCCGGCCGGAAAGCCGGGACTTTTGTTACTGGATTATTATCTTTATGGTGCAGTCGCTCATCGGATATGTCGAGCAGGCGTGTACGTAGCCATACTTCTTGTCGGCCCAGCGTCGGCCGTCACCCTCTGTCGGGATGAAGACATCGCCCGAGACGAGCTTCGCGCGGCAGTAACCGCAGGCTCCTGAACGGCACCGGGTGTTGTTCGGGATGCCCGCACGCTCCATCGATACAGCGAATGGCTCGCCTGAGGAAGCGTCTATGACTGTCTCCTCAAGTCCCCTCTGGACTGTCAGCTTGAAGGTCTGCGGCTTGAAATCAGCCGGATAGCCTCCAGCTTTTGTCACATCACGCGGAGCTCCGAATACTTCCATGCGGATCCTTCTGCGCGGTACATTCAAAGCCTCGAGTTCTCCACTAACGAACTGGTACATCGGGAGCGGGCCGCAGACGAAGTAAGAAGTATTTCCGTCAGATGGATCACCCTCTGAGTATTTCTTTATGATGTCTCTCGAGAGGAAGCCCTTCTCACCTTCATAGTCAGGCTCGCCTGAGATCACATTTATAAAGCGGACTCTGTCGCTTTTTATCTGATTGATATGCTTCTCGAGGATGATGTCCTTCGTGGAAACTGAGCCGTAGAGGATCGTCAGGTCGCAGTCAAGCGTTCCGTGCTCTATCTCCTGTGCCATCGAGTAGAACGGCGTGATGCCAGATCCTCCGGCCAATGCCACGACGTGCTTTGCATCTCTTAGCGGCTCATAGTGGAATTCTCCGAACGGCAGGTGCGCTGTGAACTTGTCGCCTACGTGAACGTTATCATATAGCCATGATGAAGCGAAACCGGCTCCCGGTTTTCCGTTTCTTATAGTAAGCTCAAAGAATGAATCCTCTCCCTGCCTTGCCTGGTAAGGCGCTGAGCAGATAGAGTAAGGACGTGTCGTGACAGTATCACCGATCTGTAAGTCAAGCGAGCAGTACTGCCCTGCCTGGAATGGTGGAAGTACGTCTCCCTCATCTGCCACAAAGGTGAATTTTCTCGCTGTAGGCGAGACTTCCTCGACCTTCGTGACCCTGACGTGAGTCACCTTCGGGTGGACTTCCTGTGCTATCTCCCTTATATGGTCGCTGTAAGTATTTGCAGAACTTCCGGACTCTATCAGCTTTCTTCTGGCTTTTGTAACTCTGGAGGCTCCGGTGACGTCTTTAAAAAATCCATTGACCTTCATCTGGCACCCTCCTTTTCCATTTCCGCAAGGATCATCGTAGCAGCTATTTTGCCGTTATTTATGTTACAAGCCATACCGTCGCCGACGAGCTGATGCGAGGCGCAGCCGACGAGTCCCTTTATGTACTGGTCTCTCTCGACGTCCTCGAGTCTCGCCACAACGGAATTATCCATCGAATGCTGATAGCCGTAGATTCCTCCGCGGTAATCTCCCGTGTAGTGTGAGATCGTTACCGGAGTCTCGACCTCGATATCGTATATATAGTCCTTCAGGTTCACTCCGAGTCTCTTCGATACCTGATCTATCATCCCGGACGCTATCCGTCTCTTCGTCTCGAAGTAGTTATCTGCTGTAACGCCGTCAAAGCACTCAGGAAGCGGCAGGTTCGTGATAGAAAGAGAAGTCATTCCGTCCGGAACGCCCTCCTGGTTAGCGAAGTTCAGGCAGATAGTAGTCAGATAGTCCCAGTTTCCCAGATGCTTTCCCTGCGCCCAGAATTTATCAGTATCCATCGATGTCTCTGCTGAGAAAACTGAATAAGAGTGGATATTCAGATCTTCTGGCCTTGCGTCGAGAAGTAAAACTACTGAAAAACAGCTTACTGACATAGGCATGGCATCAGCGTATTTTCTGGCCTCTGCCGGAACCTCTGACTGAGGCTCGATCATTTTGCCATAGACGACATTCGGATATGGAGCTGATGCTATGTAGTCAGCGTGTATCTCCTCGCCGTGTGCAGTTCGGACTCCGTAGACATGGCCGTTCTTTACCAGGATTTTTTCGACTGTCTGGCCGAACTCCATCTGAACGCCTAAGTCCATGCAGCGTTCTGCCATCGCAACGCTCATCTCATGCGAAAAGCCTCTGGCCACAAATGAGCCGCCGAGCATGTAGTCTGCCATAAGAAAAGAATAGATCGTAAATGGCAGAGACGACATCGGCTGTCCGACATAGATCCAGTAAGCTGATAGGATCTGCTTTACCTCACGCCTCATATGCGGGAACATCCGGTCTATGACTTCCTTAGCTGAGTAGCCGGCTGTCTTTGCCAGAGCTTCATGATTTTTTAAAGTCTCGAGCTTTGATATC
>JAQXXU010000010.1 GCA_029226225.1 Lachnospiraceae bacterium
AGCAAAAACAGTTGTAAGTAACACTACATTTATTATATACCTTTCAGAGGATAATGCAATATTTTGTTGTCAAAATTCAAGTTTGAAGCTATATTTAGCAAAGAATATTGAGTGTAGTGTTACTTTTGCACTCATCTAAGGATTAATCAGCTCCAACGAATCACCATACGGCACTACAACTGTATATGAGTTGCTGTCAAACACACTGAATTTCTCAGCCGCTGTTTTAAAAGGCTGACACATAAAAAATATATCTTCATCCGGCCTTCTCTGATTATTTCCCAACACTCCGCCTATCGTATAGTTCATACCATTTTCTTCGAACGGATACAACTGATATTCAATACTCTGTAGCCTGTATAATCTGATGTAATAATCTCTGATAGCCTTATCTGATTCTGGATTGTAGTCATTTACATTTTCATTGGAAATTGAATCACTCATGGCCTTCTTTTCATTTATTATATCTGGCAGATGTTTCAGAGCTTTTTCCTCACCATCCAGATTGATGATATAGACATCTCCCGAACCATACTCATTGCCTCGATTACATCTGCCTGCTGCCTGAACCGCATTTTCAATACCTGCCATCAGACGTATAACGCATCTGAATGAAATATCAACACCTGCCTCTACTATCTGCGTAGTTACAAGTATGAACGGTTTATCCGCATATCCTTTCTGAATCTCTGCAAACTGCTCTATACTATAACTGATCACATCCTGCCGATGGGCTTTGCACATTCCTGCTGATAAATGCTTTACGATCACTTCTCCATCATTGTGCTCCTTAATCTGATGGTATATGGTTCTTGCCTCATTTTTGGTATTACATACTATCATTACAGATCCGTATTTCATAGCTGTCTCTTTGGCAAATGAAGATACGTTATCTATCTGTACAGGCTTTTTATCGTTGTATAAATGGTAAGTATGCCTGTCAAAGACTTTCCTGTCTTCTTCTGACAATTCTACCGGCCTGTCTCCTGAAATAAACAGTGGCCAGTTGCTGTGATCAAAAGACGGCGGTGTCGCTGACGATAGGATCACATC
This sequence comes from Lachnospiraceae bacterium, assembly GCA_029226225.1. GTDB lineage: Bacteria > Bacillota > Clostridia > Lachnospirales > Lachnospiraceae > Weimeria. The sequence goes on from JAQXXU010000010.1 coordinate 1,054, forward strand.
AACATGGCATATTGTATTAAGAAAATTTAATGCCCCTGTAAACAGACTTGTCATATTTGCCGGAACACTCTGCACCTCATCAAAGATTATGATCGAATCACATAATGCTCTCATCCTTGTAATATCAGCTGTCTTTGCGCCAAAAAGAATATCGAGTATACGTACAAGTGTAGTAATGATCACTGGCGCAGTCCATCTGTCCTTCTGAATATCATATTTTGACAGTTCATCCTGAGTCATGTTGTCTGTTACCACATCTGAATGATGCTCAAGCACTGTCTCACCTGGCAGATATTCTCTGATGAGAGTTGCGTTCTGATCCATTATTGATAGCAATGGAATCACATATATAATTTTTTTCTTTTTAAATTTTTTTGCATGATAAAGCGCATAACGTAACGATGATTATCTGAAATTGAAGACATTTACCGTCTGTTGAAAATTTGTTGCCAATCAACTTCATGGTATTACCGATTTCAGTTTTTGCTTTATTGAAAAGATTGTCTATCTCTGATTTCGTACAAATTTCTGATTCAAGAGTCTCTATACATTCTTCATAATCCAGCTTGCTTTTATCATATCTGAGTCTGTGAAGAAATCCATTTGATTCATCAAGCCCCTTACAATCAAACAGGCCATGATGTGACGCGATTGCTGTAGCTAATATCTCTGCTGTCACCTGTGACATCTGATCACAATCTCTATGGAATCTCTCAAGGAGATAAATACATCCATGAAATGTATGTATGACACTTCCTCTGACTGGACATGGAAAATCCGGTTTGTCGATCAGACCGCTATTATACGCATCATACGCTGATGAATGCCTAATATAGTTCTGGAAATTACTACTCCCCTTTCCCACATCATGTAATAGCCCTGTCAAATGGCCACAGTTTACCAGGCCTAGATCAGTCAGTGCCCATGAAGTATATCTGGCCGTTCGGACACAATGGTCATATAATGACTGCTCTCTTCGTTTTTCGCCGTCATAACATATGTGCGCTATATAATCCATTTAAACTCTCTTTTATATCCTCTTCAAAACCCTTGTTCCATTATATCATATGCCGTCCTGTTTTTCACTAAGTTTTTATATTCTCATCATAAAAATGAATGTTGACGGTTATTTTTTCACATGATACACTAGGGCAAAGGAGATGATGAGAATGGCAGAACATTCAGCAACTTATATCGCCAATTTTTTCGTAGATATGGCGAGATATAACGAAAATGACACTATCACGAATATGCGGATAAACAAGCTCCTGTACTATGCTCAGGCATGGTCTCTGGTTCAGGATAAGAAGCCGCTTTTTGACGAGGACTTTGAGACTTGGGACTATGGACCGGTTGTTCCATCCGTCTATAAGAAGTACAAGAGTTTCAAAAAAAATAATATTGACGTCATAGACAAAGACTACTCTGTCAACAGGCTCTCTGAGGATGACCTCTCCGTACTGCTCATGTCGTACAGCTACTTTAATCAGTTCTCTACTTCAAGGCTGGTAGATGCTACGCACCGTAAGGGTTCACCATGGTCAGTAGCATACAAGAAAGGCAAATCCACAAAGATAGATAAAGACAGTATGATAAATTATTTTCAGATTCCTTCTGAAGATCTCGTTATCTACCATGTTACCTGTAATCGCGGAATGAAATCAGGACGGTGGACGGCTATTGGTGATGATTTCCCTGGTCTTGTAGCTGAGGAAGATACCTTTAATGAACTGCAGAAAGAGTGTTACATATGTGCCGATGAACTTATTGACCTGAATAATATGGAACGTAAGTCATTTGTGATTCATTTTACTAAAGGTCCTGATCTGGAGGATGACTGATGGCAGATTTTTATAGAGCTACGACCAGGATTCTCCGCAAACATAACTGTTATATGCGTAGACAGGCAAAAGGCGACCACGAATACTGGTATAGCCCGATAAATGGGATATGTTTTCCGGTTCCATCCAAACTAAACAACAAGCATACTGCCAATGGGATCCTAAAGCAGGCGGGTATAAATGAAAAGCTGTGAAAAATGTCAGACTACCAACGGTTATTTCTTATACGCAAAAAAAGAAGCTCCATTCCGGAACTTCTTTCAAAAGAGCGATGGACGGGGCTCGAACCCGCGGTCTCGACCTTGGCAAGGTCGCGCGTTACCAACTACGCCACCATCGCATTTATTTATCTCTGTCGCTGTCTCTCTGTCGGCGACAATAGATACTATACTAGAACCAGGGCTTAAAGTCAAGAACTTTTTTCAAAAAGGTTAAAGTCCTAACATTTAGAAAATTAACTCAATTCAATATTCTTCCTCTCATATGTCTAAGCTAGGGATTACACCGCTTACACGGTTTATATCCTTCGCTGATAAGTGTTTTTCTCTTTTCTTTGACAGTCTTTTTATTTTTATCAGACATCTGTTTTATCGATGAGCAGGACGGCCTGTGGAACTTCTTCGTGCTGGTGTTCAGCACATAGGTATGCTTTCCACTGTCGTTCTGTCTGCTCCTGCTGTTCTCGGTCTTCTCCCTGGTCGAAGGTGTGCTTCCGGTATACTCAGGTCCCTTGCTCGATCCATCGCTGTAGTCGATCGTAACGCCCGGCTGCACATTATAGCAGAACACACAGAACTTCACACTACGTCCGCTGTCCTCGACGCTTTCCGCCTCCATCAGCACGCCTCTGGCGACTAAGTCCTTTCCTTTGAAAACAGGTGTCACCCGGTATAGTACATGATCGTCAGGATTCGAATGCAGATAGTCCGCGACCTCGTCCTCAAATGGCAGCATTCCGTCGACATTTAAGTATCTGGTTCCGGTTATCAGATTTTTCTCGTTAGCATTTTCACCTGTCAGCTGATAACCGATCAGATGACAGCGGTTATACAGATAGTTGCCATCTATGCCAGCGTACTTCACTGTATGCCAGCCAGTAGGCTTTATCATGCCTATGGCGCTCCTGGTTTTTGTAGGCATCAGATCAGTTCCTATGCAGGCAGTAGCCCTCGTGCACCTGCCGTAAGAATCAAGCTTTCCGTATTTTTCATATGATTTTCTGTTCTTCAGCTCCTTCTTTGAAAAATACGGCTTATTTTTATTTACCTTCACATACGCATTTTTCTTATCCCATTTCGGCACATCTGAATACTTAAAGCCTGATGGCGTCGGGTTGGCTTCTGCTTCAACTGAAGTCTTTGCTGTCTGCGTACAGCCTGTGAGCGTCGCCGGTGACACGAGCAAGGCCGCTATAATAGCCAGACTTGCCGGAACTGAGATTATTTTTTTAAGAAAAGTATTTTTCATTCTGGTTGTCTCCTGCTTAAACTATAAATAAAATCATCGCAAAATGCAATAATAAGTGATAGAATAGCTCGTATGGAAAGAACAGATTTCGTGGAGGGCGCAAAAGACTCCATAGCTATAGTAATTGGATATTTTTCTGTGAGTTTCACATTCGGGATAGTCGCTGCTCAGGCAGGCATTTCACCAGCTATCGCTACGCTTATGAGCCTTACGAATGTCACGAGTGCCGGGCAGTTTGCGGGGCTGAACCTGATCCTCGCACAGAGTTCATATATAGAGATGTTCTTAACGCAGCTTGTCATAAATCTGCGCTACGGACTCATGTCCCTGTCACTTTCCCAGCATCTGGATAAAAAAGCCACGACCGGAAAAAGACTTCTTATCGCCTTTGCAAACACTGACGAGATTTTCGCGGTTTCTGTCAGTAAGCCGCATCAGGTCTCGCCGTCATATATGGCAGGGCTTGAGATTTTTCCTATCATAAGCTGGGCTGCCGGGACTTTTTTCGGCGCCTTCGCGAACAATCTGCTGCCTGCTGCTGTATCATCGGCTTTAGGCATCGCCCTCTACGGCATGTTCGTAGCGATCGTAATGCCTGTAGCCAGAGAAAAGCGAAGCGTAGCCATCGCAGCTCTTCTCGCCGCGGCGCTATCACTCGCATTCCATTACCTTCCAATGCTTACGAAGGTATCCAGCGGTTTTTCGATAATCATCTGTACTGTAGCAGCCAGCGCGCTTGCAGCATGGCTTTTCCCTATACCCGAAGACGACGGAGGTGACGCCTCATGAAAATATACTCATACATCATACTTATGGCAGTAACTACATACCTGATCAGAATGCTGCCTCTTGTACTCTTTCAGAAGCCGATTAAAAGCCGCTTCGTCAAAAGCTTTCTATACTATGTACCCTATACCTGCCTTACTGTTATGACTATTCCGGCTATTTTTTCAAGTACCAAAAGCGTGATAAGCGCCGCCATCGGCTTCGCGGTAGCCATGGTACTCGGGTTCCATAAAAAAAGCCTCCCGGTCGTGGCCGCCGCTGCCTGTGCCGCGGTGTTCATAACCGAGAGGTTCATGTCTCTGTAAAAAATGATCAGTTCGAAGATGACGAATCCTTCAGGATGCTGCTGGCATAATCCGAAAGCGCTGACATATCAACAGGTGTAACTACAGTCTGCTTATCCTTCGAAGCTTCTTCCTGGGAGCTCTTCACTGTACCATAGAGCGACCATCCTATCCAGATAACCGCGGCGCAGCAGATAGCAACTGCCACTACAGCTCCTATGAAGCGGTTTCTCCTCTGCTTCTTTACTATCTCTTTTCTGTGAAGCTTCTCCTCTTTATGTTCTTCTACTTTTGCCTGACTCATTAGTAATTCTCCTTAATCAAATCTAATGGCCGCTTAGCGAACCATCTCTCCTATTATACAGAACCTGTCTGTAAAATTCAACATTCCCCGCCCAGTTTTTTTAGCAGAGCAGAAGCCTGTCTCAGAAGCTCCTCATCCTTCATGATTCTCTGCTGAAGATCATTTATGCGCACTACAGCTCCGGTGGCCTTCATGACAGAATCTACCACGCTTTGATGTGATGTCATTGCCGAATGGACAAAGCTTTTCATAAAGTCCACATACATAGGCGTCTTTTCGGCATAATCCCACCAGATTTCCTCTGTAGGGTAATGGACCGATACATTATTCCATGGCTTTTCTCCTGCAAAATGTATGATCGTCGAATTCATTCTCAGTTCATCAGCTGTCATTCCAGCTTCATACGACTTAGTCGAGAAGCAATCGTATTTTCGCCAGTCGACATACTTCAGATGGCGCCAATGCACATAGTTCAGGATATCCTGGTCAGGCGCCGTCATCTGGTAGTCCCAGTCCTTCATGGCAGATAGATATGTCTCAAAAGAATAGTGTTCCCTGAGTCTTTTCAGGTTTATAAGCATCATCCCAGCATTAAAATAGTGGTAATCACTGTCTGTTAACGCTTCTGCCAGCATTTTTCGCTGGATCTCTGTCATGCTATCTGCCGTCGTAAGCCCGTTACTGTCGGCGCAGACTGCCATATCAAAACCTTCGAGATCCGTCTGCCATAGCTCATTAAGTGACCCGTTCACCACCATATCCACGTCCAGGTACAGGATCCTGTCGATAGTATCTGGAACCAGCTCCGTCATCATCAGCCGGTAATATGTCTCAAGTGACCAGAGTCTCGTGTGCGGAAGCTTCTCAGTCAGCGCATCATCCAGCTCCACATGGAGCCTGTTTACCGTAATGTGCTGCCCTTCGAGACATTTTTTCAAAAAATCCAGATCATTCTCACTTACAGAACTCTCTAAGATCCATGCTGTGATCTCTGACTCCGGGTTATTTATTCTGACAGATGTGAGCATGACCGCCAGATATGGCAGGTACGCTGCGTTTGATGATGCTAGTATGTCCATAAATTCCTCCGTTTTTCTCACCGCAGACTCATTATCATCATACTTCGATCCGCCGTCCAATAAACCGGAATGATCTACATCTCCTCTTTTCAGTTTTTCTTCTCCACGTATATACCTTTGGAATCTGTTAGAATATTTGCCGATATCGTGAAGCATACCTACGCATCTGCCAAAATCCTCAGCTCGAAAATCTGCTGCGAAATATTCTGCCATATTTGCGACTCCTGTCAGATGATCCAGAAGAAGCTGATCATTTCCGTTTTCTTTTCTATGCGCTATATACTCCATATAGCCTCCCGTATTTTTATAACCTGAAACTATTTTATAATACGCATATTTCTGTGACAAGACTTTTTCAGCATTATCTATCATATGTAAAATGCTACTACATCTCTATCAATTCTCCTAACTCATGCAGGTCGTCTGCCATGCACAGTGACCTGACGGCGACGCCTGCTGCGCCGGCTTCAAGGCAGGAGGCGGCGTTTTCAGGAGTAATGCCACCGAGGGCGTAGACTGGATTATTAAACTCTGTGCAGACATCTTTTAAAAAATGGAGTCCCCTTGCTTTCACACCCGGCTTACAGCTGGTCTCGAAGATATTGCTGGCGAGGATGTACGGAGTGTGCTCTATTTTCGCATCAGCCAGTTCATTTACATCATGGACTGTCATGCCGAAGCGAAGCTCCATATGGCGCAGATTTATGATCGAGAGAGCCCCGGCCTCACGGCGTGAGAAAAACACCCCATCCGGCCATTCTGACTTCGGGTGATATTTCATAAAAAGAGTCAGAGCCTCATAGTGGTCATGCCAGATCAGATGCGTGCCGTATGGACTCTCCTGTTTTTTTACAGCAGTAAAGAGATCTGTATAATCTATGCCAGAGAGCAGTTTTTCCCGTAAAATAACTGCCTCAGGGTGAAGCGCTGACATAGCTCTGACCGAATATAAAAAAGACTTTTTCCAATCCTTATAAGCCATATCTGTTATATGCTCATCGGGAAGCAGCTCGTGGTCTGTAATGCAAAGAACTTTCATAAAATACCTCTATATGATGCTGAAAATCTCTTTACTATTTTATCATACCCGTATATTTTTTACTATACGAAAAAAGGACGCACATCCTCAAGATACGCGTCCCTATTGCTTTTATTTCTTATGAATTCTTACAGCAAAAAACCACCCACCTCATAACAAGGTGAGTGGCGTCTCTTATTATTTTAAAAAATTATCAAAACTTGCCAGCCTTGGCTGCTTCCTCTACAGAAACTGCTACTGCAACTGTTGCACCAACCATAGGGTTGTTGCCCATTCCGATAAGTCCCATCATCTCTACATGTGCAGGAACTGATGAAGATCCAGCGAACTGAGCATCTGAATGCATACGTCCCATAGTATCTGTCATACCGTATGAAGCAGGGCCTGCTGCCATGTTATCAGGATGAAGTGTACGTCCTGTGCCGCCGCCTGATGCTACTGAGAAGTATGGCTTGCCAGCCTCGATACGCTCCTTCTTGTATGTACCTGCTACCGGGTGCTGGAAACGAGTAGGGTTCGTTGAGTTACCAGTGATTGATACTCCAACGTTCTCATGCCACATGATGGCAACACCTTCCTGAACATCATCAGCGCCATAGCATCTTACCTTGGCGCGGTCGCCCTTTGAATAAGCAGTCTCACTTACGATATTGAGCTTGGCATTCTTGTAGTCATACTGAGTCTCTACAAATGTGAATCCATTGATACGGCTGATGATCTGAGCTGCATCCTTGCCGAGTCCGTTTAAGATTACACGAAGAGGCTTTTTACGTACCTTATTGGCGTTGTTGGCGATACCGATGGCACCCTCTGCTGCTGCGAATGACTCATGTCCGGCAAGGAAACAGAAGCACTCTGTATCCTCCTCGAGGAGCATCTTGCCGAGATTACCATGTCCGAGACCTACCTTACGGTGGTCAGCAACTGATCCAGGAATACAGAATGACTGAAGTCCTTCTCCGATAGCTGCTGCTGCATCTGCTGCACGACGGCATCCCTTCTTGATGGCGATGGCTGCACCAACTGTGTATGCCCACTTTGCATTCTCGAAGCAGATACCCTGGATTCCCTCTACCTGATGATATACATCAAGTCCGGCATCCTTAGTAACCTTCTCTGCTTCCTTTATATCCTTGATTCCGTATTTATTTAATGTGGCATTGATCTGATCGATCCTGGCCTCATAATTTTCGAATAAAGCCATTATAGTCTCCTTTCTTTATTCTAAAAATGATCACTCTTTACGTGGATCGATAAACTTCACTGCATCATCAATACGGCCATACTGACCCTTAGCCTTCTCCCAGGCTGTATTAGGATCATCACCCTTCTTAATGAAGTCGGTCATCTTACCGAGGTTGACATACTTGTATCCGATTACTTCGTCGTTCTCATCGAGTGCCATCTCTGTGACATAGCCCTCTGTCATCTCAAGGTAACGAACACCCTTTGCCTTGGTGCCGTACATTGTGCCGACCTGTGAACGAAGTCCCTTACCAAGGTCCTCAAGACCTGCACCAACTGAAAGTCCGTTATCTGAAAATGCTGACTGTGAACGGCCATACACGATCTGAAGGAAGAGCTCTCTCATAGCTGTATTGATGGCATCACATACAAGGTCTGTATTCAGAGCCTCAAGAATTGTCTTGCCCTGAAGGATCTCTGCTGCCATTGCTGCTGAATGAGTCATTCCTGAACATCCTACTGTCTCGATAAGAGCTTCCTCAATAATGCCATTCTTGATATTCAGAGAAAGCTTGCAGCATCCCTGCTGAGGAGCACACCAGCCTACTCCATGAGTAAAGCCTGAGATATCCTCGATCTTCTTGGCATGGACCCACTTACCCTCTTCAGGGATTGGAGCCGGCTCATGCTTTGCGCCCTTAGCAACCGGGCACATGTTCTCCACTTCGGTTGTGTAAATCATTACGATCTCCTTCCACATA
>JAQXXU010000011.1 GCA_029226225.1 Lachnospiraceae bacterium
CGCTGTGCCAGTCCTTCAACTACTGCTGTTTTACCAACACCAGGTTGTCCGATAAGCACCGGGTTGTTCTTCGTCTTTCGTGAAAGTATACGGATCACGTTCCTGATCTCGTCATCACGTCCGATGATAGGATCTAGTTTCTGCTCTCTGGCTTTCTTTACGAGGTTCTCGCCATACTTTTCCAGTGAGTCGTATGTGTCCTCAGGGTTGTCTGTCGTGACTTTCTGGTTTCCTCTGACTGTGGACAGCGCCTGAAGGAACCTATCACGGGTAATCCCGAATTCCCTGAACTTATCTCCGATCGCACGGTCCGGATACTTTATCATTGAAAGAAAAATGTGCTCGACTGACACATAGTCATCGCCCATTTTCTTCGCCTCATCCTCTGCGTGGATCAGCACATCATTTAAGCCCTTGCCTACGTAATTCTGGCCGTTGCCTGACACCTTTGGCAAGTTCTGGACCATCATCGTCACGTCATTTGTAAAATAGTTAACGTCTATTTCCATTTTTTCGAAAAGCTGCGGGATAAGGCCGCCGTCCTGCTGCATAAGGGCGAGCAACAGATGCTCCTGCGTTATCTCCTGGTTGCCGTAGTCGACTGCGAGCTTTTCAGCGGACTGCACGGCTTCCATGCTTTTCTGAGTAAATTTACTTATATTCATGTGTTGCCTCCTCTCCATTTTGAGGTATGAAGACGGCGCTCCGCACACAGTCTGTCTTTCAGAACACGCTCTCGCTCCGTATAGAACGCAACGGACGCATAAGCGACTAAAATACAGCCGCTAAGCGCCGGCGTTCTATAAGGGTTCTTCGAGACATCTGTGTACGTCGCGCCTCCATTCCAATTCAATCTATCAAATGCCGTCCAACAACATTCATTCCAATTCAATCTATCAGATGCCGTCAAACATTCATTCCAATTCAATCTATCAGATGCCGTTAAACATTCATTCCAATTCTATCTAAGAGATGACATCAAGCATTCATTCCCGATACCGGATCAGCCCTCGATTGCTATCGTGTGGTTCTCTGGGAGTTTTTCGCGGGCGTCTTCCTTCGGGAAGGTGATCTCGAGGATTCCGTTATCGTACTTTGCGTGAACGTCTTCCTGCTTTAAGTCCTTACCGACGAAGAAGCTACGCTGTAGATTTCCGTAGTATCTCTCCTGACGAAGGACCTTGCCGTCCTTGTCTTTGTCTTCCTTATTCTCTGAATGCTTTGCTGAGAGATTCAGGTAGCCGTCCTTCAGCTCCACTGCGATATCGTTCTTATCGTATCCCGGAAGCTCTACTGAAAGCTCGTAGTTATCGCCGTTCTCTTTCACATCTGTTCTCATCAGGCCATATGCGTGGTTGCTTGCGCTTCTGGTAGCTGGTCCATTCCAGAGCTGATCTACACTGTCCATAAAGTCATCTAATAAATTCTCTCCGAAAAATCCTGGTAAATAAGCCATAGTAAAAACCTCCTTATGTTTGAATTCTTATTTAATTTCTTTTCTTTATCCCTCTTCCCTTCCGACAAGTATGTTATATCACGGTTTGTTAGCACTGTCAAGTGGTGAGTGCTAATTTTTCAAAAAATTTTTTAGGAGGTTTTCAGATGCAATAAAGTCTCAGAATTCACGTGTTCCCGCTCCTGGTCGTGCCACCATCCGTACTTATTAAAGTACTTCACGGCGCTTGCTATATGGTGCATCAGCATTTTCATAGAGTGATAGGAACTTCGCTCATGGTGATGCGTGATCTGCGCATACGGGTAGTAGATGGTCTGTCCTACTCTGTGAAGTCTGCGCATCAGGTCAAAGTCCTCGCAGTACATAAAGAACCGCTCATCAAAAATCAGGTCATACTTAGCCAGGGTCTCTGTCCTCATGAACATAAAGCAGCCCGAAAGACATGGGACATTCATGATATGGTCATAGCCTGTAGCCAGAAGGATGTACCGGTCATTTTTCTCAGATGCTGATGGTAGAAATGAAAAAAACCTGCGAAAAATCAGATCCGCCGGTGTGGGAAGGAGCTTGCACAGATGCTGTACTTGGCCATATTCATTCACCACCTCTGGCAGCATATAGACCACTTCAGGATGCTTCCGTGCATAGTCCGCGAGTTCGTCGATCACTGACGGATCAAAAGACAGATCCGGATTTAATACCACATGAAACTCACTCCCAAGCGCTATAGCTTTTTTTATAGCGATATTATGCGCAGAGCCATAGCCCAGATTTGCTCCTGTGTGATATATGAACACGTCTGGAGAAACTTCCGTAAAGTCCGTATCACGTGGACATTCCGGTGAATTATCCACTAAAAACAGCCGCCTGTTTTCAGACGGCGAAAAACTTTCTGTAACTGTATCTATCAGTTCCTGTGAAGTATGAAAGAGCACTACAGAAGCTGTTATCATAAATCCTCCCTGCGATCATCCGGAAAGCTCTCCGAAAAGCCCTCTGTGCTTTCCTTCTGAAACAGTGTCCGAAAAGTCATAAGCACCAGTTTTATATCAAGGATGATCGAATAGTTTTCTATGTACATCAGATCGAGGCGCAGCTTGTCATAGGCAGTCGTGTTATACTTCCCGTAGACCTGTGCGTAGCCTGTCAGTCCTGCCTTTACCTTCGTGCGGAACTTAAACTCCGGGATCGTCTGTTCATACATCTGGTAGTTCTCGACTCTCTCTGGACGCGGGCCGACTATCGACATATCTCCTTTGATGATATTTATCAGCTGCGGCAGTTCGTCTATCCTGCATCGTCTGATGAACTTTCCCACTCTCGTTATCCTCGGATCATCGTCTATCGTAAACTGCGCGCCATTTTTTTCAGCATCCTCATGCATGCTGCGGAATTTATATATGGTAAATATCCGTCCGTCTCTCGTCACTCTCTTCTGCCTGAAAAAAATGCTTCCGCCGTCCTCTGCCTTTATCGCTATGGCTGTAACCAGAAAAACTGGTGACAGCACTCCGATTGCCAGTGCGCTAAGTACTATGTCAAAAAATCTCTTGACCGCCTTCTGACCTATGCTAAGGCCAGTTCCTCTGACCAGAAGAAGTGGCGTGTCAAAGAGGTTTATATTTGACGCTCCGCCGATTATCACATCGGAAATCTTCGGGACTATATAGGTCCTTATATCACGCTCATAGCAGAATTTCAGGATGTCGTTCCTTATCTCAGCCGGCACATCATTTATGATGACAGCATCGTGAGACAAAAGCTCTTCCGTGATTTTTTCAGCAGGCTCAGATGAGCTGATGGTAGAAGTAATGGCGTACTTGTCAGGACGTTCCAGGATCTTGAAGCGCAGGTTCAGGGCAGCTCTTTTGCCATATACGAGTACCATATTCCTCGGCACATAGGTCAGATGGTACAGCCAGGTAAAAAAGAACGGCAGTGCCACCGTGATGCCCAGGTCAAAAAGCGTAAGCCAGAGCATCGGGACAGGAGTCGTCATCACGTTCAGGATCAGGCAGATCTGCCAGAAGGTGATGAAGTTCGTCACGATGACAGAGATCCACTGTGACACCACTATATCGAAAATCTTCAGGTTTCCGAACCTCATGCCCTCTGTCAGGTACATGATCACGTACATGATGATAAAGTATATGCCCATCAGTACTATACGGCCGCGACCGTAGAAGGTTCGGACGTACATGACAGAGTATTCAGTTTTCCATATATAGAAGTAAAGGACGGTCAGAATGAAAACTTCCGCCAGGCCTTCAAGCTTCCTGACAAGGTCTTTTTCTTCCGACCGCTTTGCGATATCGTATTTCATGTCTTCTATATTATATTATTTTCACAGACTTATCAATCTCACGAAAAAATAAGTCCGGAGAAAACCCATAGTCTTCTCCGGACTTTCCGTCAGTTATTATCTAAAGTATCAGTCACCGAATACAGCTCTGTAGTCGTTCTGGAACTTTACGATTCCCTCGTCAGTAAGCGGATGGTGGATCATCTGCTTGATGACTTTATAAGGAACTGTAGCGATATCAGCGCCTGCAAGTGCGCACTGCTCTACGTGGAGCGGGCTTCTTACAGAAGCGGAGATGATCTGTGCATGAATATCATCGTAGTTCTTAAATATAGTAGCGATCTCTTCGATCAGCTTAAATCCCGGCTCAGAGATATCATCAAGTCTGCCGAGGAACGGAGATACATAAGTAGCTCCGGCTCTTGCAGCGAGAAGTGCCTGGTTTGCAGTAAAGATCAGGGTGCAGTTGGTCTTGATCCCCTCAGCTGTCAGAGTCTTGATAGCCTTGAGTCCTTCAGCTGTCATAGGGATCTTTACTACCATGTTCGGGTGGATTGCTGCGATCTCACGGCCTTCCTTTATCATGCCCTCTGCATCAGTGGTCGTAGCCTTTACCTCGCCTGAAATGGCGCCGTCTACGATCTCTGTGATCTCTTTAAGGACTGTCTTGTAGTCACGGCCTTCCTTTGCGATAAGTGAAGGGTTAGTCGTAACACCGGCAAGAATCCCCATGTCATTTGCCTCGCGAATCTCGTCTACATTCGCTGTGTCAATGAAAAACTTCATTCTTATAACCTCCTTAAAATTACTGAATGTCTTTCCACTTCCACTCAGATACTTCCGGCAGATCCACACCATACTCATGGATGTACTGCTTATGCTCGACGAGCTTGTCGCTCATCTTCTGGAAGAGGTATGAGCCTCTGTTTCCAAGCTCAGGCAGATACTTGAGAGCTGCCTGTACCAGATGGAAACGGTCTACATGGTTCTGAACACG
>JAQXXU010000012.1 GCA_029226225.1 Lachnospiraceae bacterium
TGCAGTATCTGTATAATGACGGTGACCTGTATTACTTCATGGATACAGAGACTTACGATCAGATCTCACTTCCGAAGGAAGACATCGGAGATTCGCTTAAGTTCGTTAAAGAGAACGAAATGGTAAAGATCTGCTCTCATAATGGAGACGTATTCGCCGTAGAACCTCCTCTTTTCGTAGAGCTTGAGGTTACAGATACTGAGCCGGGACTTAAAGGAAATACAGCTACAGGTGCTACGAAGCCGGCTACACTTGAGACAGGTGCCGAGGTTCAGGTTCCTCTTTTCGTAAATACAGGAGATAAGCTTCAGATCGACACCCGTACAGGAGAATATCTGAAGAGAGTCTGAAATGGAGATCGATTAAATGCAGTATGAGAATGTTCCTCTGAAGGATCTGCTTTCAGACAGGAAAGTGTTTGGTATATTCGATGAGGAATTCCGGAACGGCGGGTGGCTGGATGTGACAGCACTGTTAGATTCAGAGAGCCTGTTTAAAGACCTGTATCAGGACGGTACAGTTCCTGAAAGGGTCTTGGACCGGATAAAGCAGAGGCTGACTGATTTATAGAGATTAAAGTTGAGGGCGCTATGGCGCCCTTTTACTATGTATGGGAATTTTTTCAAGAACTAAAGAGATAACCTTAAACCAGGCAATAAATATTACCCGCACTACGGAAGCCACGGCTCTTGTGGATATCAGGGACAAGGAGACATTTAAAAAGGATCATGTGCCTCAGGCGATAAATGTTCCAATGAATAATGTCGGCACGATACACAACCGAATACCTGATCCGGAGACGACGATATACATCTATGGCGACTATAACACCAGACCTTCGAAGGCTGTAAAGCTTTTCAGGAAGGAAGGCTATAAGAATCTGGTAAGAGCAGGCTGTATTGAAGACCACCATGTAAGGGAGTACAAGTAATGAGCCGTACACCAAGAGAATGGAAAGATTTTTATCTGAGCAGTTCTTTTTCATCAAAATACGATTATAACGGCCGCCTCGGAGCTTTTGCCGATGACAGTGGGACGACATTCGCACTTTGGAGCCCATGCGCACTGAGGGTAGGCTTAAGACTTTTTTCGCATGGATCAAAAGAAGAAGACGGAACTGAAGAAGACGCGCCTGTCATTGTCTATCAGATGCAGTACGGAAAAAATGGCGTCTTCACACTGCACAGCAGGAAAAATCTCTCCGGCACCTACTACGATTTTGAGATAGAGCATGAGGATGGGACCTACATAACACCGGATCCTTACGCAAAAGCCTGTGGAGTAAACGGAAAGCGCAGCATGGTCATAGATCTGCGGACTACAGATCCTGATGGCTGGGTAGAAGACCGACCACCGGCAAAGACTGACAGCACTGTGATCTGTGAAGTTCATGTAAAGGATTTTTCATGGGATAAGTCGGGCGGATTTCCGGATGAGATGAGAGGCAGGTATCTGGCTTTCACCAGAGAAAAAACATATCTGAACGGAGATGACAAGTCTTCAAAGACTGGCACCTCTTACTTGAAAGAGCTTGGAGTCACTCATATACAGCTGATGCCTGTATATGATTATGGTAGTGTAGATGAGGAGGCTTCTTTTGCTGATCATCTGAAAGGCTCTAAGGCAGGTGAACCGTTTAACTGGGGTTACGATCCAGTGAATTATAACTGTCCTGAGGGAAGCTATTCGAGTGACCCTTACAGAGGAGAGGTCAGGATCAGGGAACTGAAGCAGGCTATTCTGGCCCTGCACAAGGCCGGGTTCCGTGTCATCATGGACGTGGTTTACAACCACACCTACAGCCTGGACTCATCGTTCCAGAAGACAGTTCCGTGGTACTACTACAGGGTGGATCCTGAGGGAAATCCATCGAATGGTTCCGGCTGTGGAGATGATTTTGCTTCAGAGATGCCGATGGCTCATAGATTTATCCGTGACTCAGTTCTCTACTGGGCCAGTGAGTATCATATGGATGGCTTCAGATTCGACCTGATGGGACTTTTAGATACTTCTCTGATGAATGACATACAGTCGTCGCTTGATGAGAAGTTCGGTAAAGGTGAAAAGCTTGTCTATGGTGAGCCGTGGGGAGCTGATAAGACCCATATGGAGGGAAAGTTCATTCCTTCTGACAAGGCACACTATAAAGAACTGAACCCGGATATAGGCATGTTTAATGACAGTATCCGTGACGCTGTAAAAGGCTCTGTGTTTAAGAAGGAAGAGCCGGGATTTGCCGATGGCGGAAAGAACACCCTTGAGCTTAAAAAGGGCATTCTTTCCTGTCTTGGCGGTAAGAACTATCCGGTGAAAAATCCTGGGCAGAGTATTACATACCTGTCATGTCACGATAACCTGACTCTCTGGGACAAACTTTCTGCAGTGAACTGGCTTAAGCCTGTGGGCGATCCGGAGGGAAAGCGCCTTGCACAGAACAGGCTCTGCGCGGCTATTTATCTGATGACTCCGGGACGGGTATTTTTCCTGTCGGGCGAAGAAGGAGCCAGGACAAAGAACGGTGATGAGAATTCATACAATGCTTCGATAGAAGAAAATGCCCTGAAGTGGGACGAACTCTATGAACACTCTGACCTGATAAAGTACTATAAAGGCATTATAGGCTTAAGAAAATCTCTCCCACTTCTGAACAGAACTGACGAGAAACTATGTGATGATTTCAGGGTTTCCGGAGGCAGCGAGGACTCGCTCCCTGATGGCCTTGTGCTCGTGCAGGGGTCTGATAAGAGCGGAGAAGTCCTGATGATCTATAACGGGTCACAGTTCCAGCAGTCCCTGGCCCTCCCTTCCGGGAAGTGGCAGCTTTGCGCAGATGCTGACAGATCGGACTACTGGCGGGAGAGGGAACCTGTTATAGCTGATGAAAAAATAGTATCCGAGCCGATGACGGCACTGATATTTAAAAAGATATCCTAGGAGGCACATTTTGGCAGAAGAAAAGAAGAAAAATATAATCCTGACCGGCGACAGGCCGACCGGAAAGCTGCATCTGGGGCATTATGTAGGTTCACTTCGCAGAAGAGTGGAACTGCAGAACAGCGGAAAGTTCGATGAGATAAATATCCTTATCGCTGATGACCAGGCTCTTACAGATAACGCTAAGAACCCGCAGAAGATCCGGGATAACATGATAGAAGTCGCTCTTGACTATCTGTCAGTCGGCATAGATCCGGATAAGACCACGATCTGCGTACAGTCACAGATCCCGGCACTTCATGCGATGACTTTCTACTTCATGAATATGGTCACGACAGAGCGTCTTTCGAGAAATCCGACCATAAAGAACGAGATTACTCTCCGTGGTTTTGATAAGCCGGGAAGCGAGGGTATTCCGGCAGGATTTTTCACATATCCTGTATCACAGACAGCCGACATCACTGCATTCAAGGCAAACTGTGTTCCTGTAGGAGAAGATCAGGAGCCGATGATCGAGCAGACTAGAGAGATAGTCCGCAGATTCAACCAGACATACGGAGAGGTCTTAGTCGAGCCAGAGATAATGCTTCCTGATACGAAGGCAGCCATGAGGCTTCCGGGAATAGACGGCAAGGCGAAGATGAGCAAGTCTTTGGGAAATGCCATCTATTTATCAGATGACCAGGCGTCGCTTGAGAAAAAAGTAAAGAGCATGTACACAGACCCGCAGCACTTAAGAAAAGACGATCCGGGACACCTCGAGGGGAACTGTGTATTCATTTATCTCGATGCATTCTGCACCGATGATGACTTTGCCGAGTTCTGGCCTGACTACGCTAACCTTGACGAACTGAAGGAGCATTATACAAAGGGCGGTCTTGGTGATATGGACTGCAAGAAGTTCCTGATCAAAGTCTTAAACCGTGTGCTTGATCCGATAAGAGAGAGCAGGCACGAGTGGGAGAAGCGCATTCCTGATGTCTATGATATACTTAAGGCTGGCACGGCTCATGCAGTAGCTGAGACGAACCAGACAATCCACGAGATGCAGAAGGTAATGCGTATAAACTACTTTGATGATGACTCGATCGTAAAGGACTGGGAGAACTGGATAGCTAAATAACAGGAGACAGATATGGCACTTAAGAAAAAACCGGTCAACGGCATGAAGGATATCCTCCCTCGTGAGATGGAGATCCGTGACTATGTGACCGGGATCATAAAAGATACTTACAGAAGCTTCGGCTTTACTCCGATAGAGACTCCGTGCATGGAGGACATCGCGAACCTGACGAGTAACCAGGGCGGCGAGAATGAGAAACTGATCTTTAAAGTATTAAAGAGAGGCGAAAAGCTTCATCTCGATACTGCAAAAACTGATCTCGATGTATCAGATATGGGACTCAGGTACGACCTGACACTTCCGCTTTCGAGGTTCTATGCTAATCACGAGAACGAGCTTCCTAGTCCGTTCAAGGCACTCCAGATAGGAAATGTATGGAGAGCTGACAGACCTCAGAGAGGAAGATACAGACAGTTCACCCAGTGCGATATAGATATCCTCGGTGAACCTTCAGATTTAGCAGAGATCGAGCTGATCCTTGCGACTACGACCTGCCTTGACAGGATAGGCTTCAAGGGATTCGAGATCAGGATAAACGAGAGAAGGATCCTCAAGGCTATGGCTGAGTACTGCGGCTTCGATGAGGACAGATTCGATATCCTCTTCATCACTCTCGATAAAATGGATAAAATAGGCCTCGACGGTGTCAAGTCAGAGCTTATCGAAGAGGGCTTTGACGCAGCAGCTGTTGATAAATACTTAGATATTTTTAACCAGTTAAAAGACAAAAAAGACGTGACCGAAGGTGTGGAGACTTTAGCCTCTATCTTAGGCGACAGCCTTGATCCTGAGATTGTTTCAAATATGAAAGAGATCGCAGAGAATGTAAATAACTGCAAGACTGCTGATTTCGAGCTTGTATTCGATCCGACACTCGTCAGGGGAATGGGATATTATACCGGAACTATTTTTGAGATAGCTATTCCTGAGTTCGGCGGAAGCTGTGGAGGCGGCGGAAGATACGACCATATGGTAGGTCGTTTTGCAGGGCACGATGTGCCGGCCTGTGGCTTCTCGATAGGATTCGAGCGTATCATAATGCTTCTGTTAGAGCATGATTTCCAGATCCCGCAGAAGCCGAAGACTGCTTTCCTTATCGACAAAAAGCTGGACAGCGGAAAACTAGCCGCAGTCATCAAAGAGGCAAACAGCCTCAGGGCCGACGGACAGACTGTCCTTATAGAGCGTATGAAGAAAAATAAAAAATTCCAGAAGCAGGGTCTTACAGACTCGGGCTATACTGAGATAAAGGAGTTTTACAATGACACAATCGAGAACTAACACCTGCGGAGAGCTTCGCATCGGTGATGTCGGAAAAAAGGTTACCCTCTGCGGCTGGCTTGAAAATGACCGTGAGGTCGGAGCTGGCCTTGCATTCATAGTATTAAGGGATTTTTACGGTGTGACACAGATCACTGCTGACACCGAGGAAATGGTAAATGCTTTCAAGGCTATCACCAAGGAGTCTACTATCCAGGTAGTAGGTACTGTACGTGAGAGAAGTTCAAAAAACCCGAAGCTTCCTACAGGTGACATCGAAGTCGTTCCTGAAGAAGTAAAGGTCCTCGGCAAGTGCACTCACGAGGCACTTCCTTTCGAGATAAATCACAGCAGAGAAGCTGATGAGAGCGTAAGACTTAAGTACAGATACTTAGACTTAAGAAACCCAGAGGTAAAGAATAACATAATCCTCAGAAGCCAGGTTATCAGAGCTTTAAGAGAAGCTATGCAGGAGCACGGCTTTATGGAGATCACGACTCCTATCCTTACAGCTTCATCACCTGAAGGCGCCAGAGACTATCTGGTACCTGCACGTAAGCATCCAGGCGAGTTCTATGCACTTCCGCAGGCTCCGCAGCAGTTCAAACAGCTGCTTATGGTCTCAGGCATCGACAGGTATTTCCAGATAGCACCGTGCTTCAGGGATGAGGATGCCAGAGGAGACCGTTCACCTGGAGAGTTCTATCAGCTCGATATGGAGATGGCATTTGCCACTCAGGAAGATGTATTCGATGTATGTGAGGATGTTCTTCCCCCTGTTTTCGAAAAGTTCGGTACATACGACCGTTCTACAAAGGCTCCGTTTGTGCGTATCCCGTATCTGACTGCACTTGAAAAGTACGGAACTGATAAGCCTGACCTTCGTATCGACCTGACAGCTGTAGATGCCACCAAGCTGATGAAGGGACTTGGCTTCGGACCATTTGATGCCGAAGGAGCTTCTGTAAAAGCCTGTGTGATCTCTGATTTCCATGAGAGCAGAAAGTTCATCGATAATGGATGTGATGATGTCGAAGTCATTAGCGGCGCAAAGCCTTACTGGTTCAGAGTCGATGAGAATGGTGAGATAGTTGGAGGCATTTCGAAGTTTGTAAAGCCTTTTGCAGATAAGGTAAAAGAGGCGCTCGGACTTAAAGAGAATACTCTTGTAGTCCTTTCTGCTGGAAAGCTCACCCAGGCGCAGAAGACCATAGGCTCTGTGATAAAGACTTTCGGTGCCAGGGTACCGGGCCATATGGATAAAGAGCAGTACCAGTTCTGCTGGATCGTAGACTTCCCGATGTACGAGATCGGTGAGGAGTCAGGCGAGCTTGAGTTCTGTCACAATCCGTTCTCTATGCCGAAGGGTGGACTTGAGACCTTAGAGAAGGCTGAGAAGGGTGAGATCGATCCGCTTACTATCATGGCTGATCAGTATGACCTTGTAGTAAATGGTGTAGAGCTCTCATCGGGAGCTGTAAGAAACCACGATCCAGAGATCATGGTAAAGGCTTTCGAGCTTGTAAGACTTACTGAGGATGATGTAAAGCAGAAGTTCCCTGCTCTCTACAACGCATTCAGCTATGGCGCGCCACCTCACGCAGGTATCGCTCCTGGAATCGACCGTATGGTAATGCTCTTAGCAGCCGAGGATTCCATCAGAGAGATCATCCCGTTCCCTATGAACAAAAATGCAGCAGACCTCATGATGGGCGCCCCAGGCAAAGTCACCGATAAACAGCTCGAGGAGCTGCACATCAAGGTAACGGAGTAAGCCAATAGTTTTATGCTATTAACAGGTGAGCAGGGGAACACGCGTGTCCCTGCTCACATATCATAAGGAGAAAAATATGGAAGGCGAATTCCATTTCAATAAGCAGGAAAAAAAGTATCTGACATCTTTCCCGGGTATGCTGGTTATTTTTCAGGTGCTCGAAGGCATGGACAGGATCATCCTCGCGAGTGATAACATCCTCGAGACCATGAACCTGACATTTGATGAACTGGCGACATATTTTGTCAATGGATTTAAGCCCCTGATAAAGTACACTTCACTCGACGGAGAGACCAGATACTTTGCTGGGAAGGCTGTACCGCAGAAAAGAAAGCATGCGGTGCTCCGCTATGTGACATATGCTGATGTGACGACTACTTATCAGAAGCTTGAGGGGATCGAGAACAGCGCTTCTCCGCAGGACAGCTTCTATAAGCAGATTCTGGACACGACTAAGTCGGCTATATTCTGGAAAGATAAAAACCGCAAGTTCACTGGTGTGAACAAGGCATTCCTGAATGCCTATGGTTTTTCATCAGAGGATGATATCATCGGAAAAACTGATGAGGACATGGGTTGGCACACAGACCCGGATGATTTTAAAAAGCGTGAGGAGGAAGTTCTTGAGGGGCATGAATCGAACCTCGCCCGCACGAAGAACCTGATCCAGGGTCGCCAGCGTGATATAATCGCCAGTAAGTCGCCGCTTTATGACAAGAATGGAGAGATAACGGGGTTAGTCGGCTCATTCTTAGACATTACGGATCTGGTAGAATGATAATATTTAATTCATATGCTCATTATATCAGAAAGAATGAAATATAAAAGACGGTTCCGTGGATTCGGAGCCGTCTTCTGAATTTACTCACATTTTGCTTTTTTCTTACTGGATTTCTTTCCCTTTTGATATAATAATACATACTATACCGATAAAAGAATTATGAACATACTCACCCTTTCCGATTTCTTGAAGCAGAAATACGGGCAGAAAATATATAAGCTGTCACTTGAATCCGGCTGCACCTGTCCAAACAGGGACGGGACGCTTGGAACTGGTGGTTGTACCTTCTGCACTGCTGGTGGTTCGGGTGAGTTTGCAGAGCAGGTCACTCTTGATGATATAGATAAACAGATTGAAGCAGCAAAGCAGAGGATAATAAAGAAAGTACCATCAGGCCTGAAAAGGTTTATTGCGTATTTCCAGTCTTACACGAACACCTATGGGGATACGGACAGGCTTTATGAGCTTTATGGAAAAGTGATCCGAAGGGACGATATCATTATCCTATCAATAGGTACAAGGCCAGACTGTATAGACGATGAAAAGCTCAAAATGCTTGAGAGACTCAACAGAATAAAGCCTGTATGGGTTGAACTGGGACTTCAGACAATTCATGACAGTACGGCAGAGCGTATTCATAGAGGTTATCCGACATCTGTTTTTGAAGAATGTTATCATAGATTGAAGGCAGCAGGCCTTACGGTGATAGTGCATGTGATACTCGGGCTTCCCGGTGAGAGTCATAAAGACATGCTTGAGACTGTCAGATACCTGAGTAGTCTGAATCCGACAATTGACGGCATCAAGCTTCAGATGCTGAATGTCCTAGAAGGTTCGCAGATGGCGGAAGATTATAAGAGAGAGCCTTTTTCTCAGATGACTATGGAAGAGTATACTGATCTTGTGGTAGAATGCTTAAGGCTTCTCCCGGAGAAAACGGTAATTCACCGTATGACAGGTGATGGCCCGAGAAAGCTTCTGATCTCACCGAAGTGGGTGACCGACAAGAAGAGGGTTATGAATATGCTTCACTACAAGATACAGAGTGCTGAAAGATATATTTTGTAAAAAATACAAAAACAGTTTTGAAAATGCTTCCCATTGTGCTATAATCATACAGATGTAGATTTTTCACATCTGATGACTGTTGTTTCCGAGTGTTAGGAAAGGAAAAAGCATGGGAAAAGTTAGACGCGTTTACGTAGAAAAGAAGCCTGATTTCGCGGTTGCGGCGAAGCAGCTTTCACATGAGTTACGTCATTTCGTCGGGGTTAGTGGTATCACCGGCGTCAGGGTTCTTATTCGTTATGACGTGGAGAATTTAAAGGACGAAGTATTTGATAAAGCGGTCCGCACAGTATTTTCGGAGCCTCCGGTTGATACAGTTTATGAGGAGACTTTCGATTTTACC
>JAQXXU010000013.1 GCA_029226225.1 Lachnospiraceae bacterium
AACAGCGAAGTAAGCAGGTACTGGCGCATATTCCGTATACGGGACGTGACCCTCTTCACTGAATCGATCACATACCCAACCACATCAGATTTCATGAGCATAAAACGCTGCCGCACCATATCCCCGTTCCTTGGAATACGGATGATCGTTGTTGTGTTTGGCGACCCAATAGCATCATTCCGTAAGGTTCCACCATGCGGTACTGATGAGCATACAACATTCTGAAAGATTTTTCAATAGCCTCAGGGCACCTCCCGCAGATTTCTGATTTTATCAGAAACGCAGGCAAGAAAAAAGAGCTCTCCTGCGAAAGGAAAGCCCTCTGTAAATTTCATATGTGTTTTATTTCAGCTTCAGTCCGTCCTTGAACGCCTGACCCACAACCGGTCCGATCACACGATATGTACTTGTGCTTGCGTCAAACATGATCGGCTGCATCTTGTCCAGGTCTACCTTGCCATCGGTGATGATGCTCTCATCCACCTGCGATGCTACTATCGTTCCTACCAGGATGCCCGTCTCATCGTCCCATGATTTCAGCTCGCACTCAAGAGTCAGTGGATACTCCTCGATAATCGGAGCATTGACATGAGCTGACTTATGTACATGCACCCCGGCCTTCTCGATCTTATTTACCTTATTACCGGTCTCGACTCCGAAGTAATCAGATATTACGACAGTATCCTTTGTGGCCATAGCTACAGTAAAAGCCTTTGTCTTCTTGATATTCTCTGTTGTCTTGTTTCAGACCTACAGGCTCCTCTGAAATTTTCCTGTGCCTCAGTTTCCCTTTGGAATATACCGTGACAGCGCATCTGCGAGGCTGTGAAGGTTCCTGGTCTGCACGATCACCTGTCCGTTCCCGCTGAATCTGTTTACCAGTCCCTCGCCTGTCGTAAAACCGAACATCCCCGATGCTATCTCGATCCTGTAATCGAGACCCGCATCCCATGCAACTACCTGTTCATTGTCTACCGTGATAGGGTTATCATATGTCACATCAAGGGTAATCAGGCTCCCGAATGAATTGATAAGAATATCTCCACTCCCGGCTGTCTCCATCACGAACAGTCCTCCCGTCCCTCCGAAAAAAGCATGAGAGAGCTTCTGCATAACGATATTATATGTCACGGACGGAGCGCAGGCGAGAAAAGCTCCGGTATTCAACCTGTACTGTCTCTCTCCTACCGTCAGCTTACTGATCTCTCCAGGTATAGCCGGAGCTATGCCAAGAACCGCGCCATCCTGGACTGCATTTGCCTGTGTGATAAACATGCTCTCGCCGCCTGCTATGCTCCTTCCGATTGCACCTAGCAGACCGCCCTTCGAATTGAGCTTTCCCTGCAGATCAATACCGCTCATATAGGCCATCGAACCGCGCTCGATCATCAGCGATTCACCGCTGTTCATACGAAACTCCACAAGCGGACAGTCATTGTCTCCCAAAATCTGATAATTCATAATTCTCCTTTCTCTGCTTCTGAAAAAATGCTGCCTTAGTTGATAAAAACTTTGAGGCAACCAAAAAATGGACAATGCCAATCCGCCTGATGTTACATTACCATCACGAGTGTGCCCGCCGTAAGCAGGATCATACCGATCACCGATTTTACAGTAAATGACTCATGGAAAAAAATAAATGCGAGTATCAGTGTGATCACAGTACTCATCTTATCGACAGGCACCACCTTTGATACTTCTCCTATCTGGAGTGCATGGTAATAGCAGAGCCATGAAGCCCCTGTAGCAAGTCCTGATAAGATCAGGAATACCCAGCTCTTTGTCCCTATAGCTGAGATGCCACCCTGTGCATGAGTTATAAATACCATTCCCCATGCCATAACAACGACCACACACGTCCTGATAGCAGTCGCCAGATTTGAATCCACTCCATCAATCCCGACTTTTGCAAGGATTGAAGTAAGAGCTGCGAATACCGCTGATCCGATCGCAAAGATAAGCCACATCATATTTGCCTCCTTAGCCTTCATAGAATGCATCTCCTTTATGTAAAAAATCAATCAGTCTTTTGCCAAGAGTCCTGTATCCGTTCATTTTTTCTCCAGCCTTATCATAAAATTATCTTAATTATAATGTCGCGACCGACATTTGTCAATTAAAGCCTTGCCGGGCAGTATGGATGGATAGCTACATGTTCACTATCCTGCTCATGTAGTCCTGGCTGCGTATGATATCGCGGTATTCACGGGGTGTGAGGCCGGTGCATTTTTTGAAAATGCGGACGAAGGCGGGCTGGTCATAGTAGCCGAAGTCGGAGGCGACATCACTTATGTTTGTCGACGGATTTTTGTCGATGAAATCTATCGCACTCTGGAAGCGTAGAATGTCGGCATATTTTTTCGGAGAAATACCCATCATGCCTTTAAATACTTTCTCGAGATAACGTGAGGTGTAGCCGGTGCTGTCTGCGATAGAGTCTATTCTGATGATCCCGCGGTGATCAGAGATATCTGACAGCACAGACCGTACTATCTGGTCTGTCCCGCTTAAGACAAGCTCACTGGCAGACAGCTTTTTCTCATAGTAATCCATGAAAAAATCGCAGCGGCTGTTAAAGTCAGTCAGCTCACACATTTTTTCAATGAGGAAGCTGTCTTTGGTGCATATGGACAGGTCGAGCTGTTCGTAATTGTATTCTGAAAAAATCCCCTCCAGAAAGACAGGCTTTACCCCTGGCAGAAAACGCATTCCGAAATAGGTGTGTCCTTCCACCATCCAGGTCTCAGAACGCTCAAAGACTGTACCGGCAGCCATTGCCTGCGCACCGTCAAATGATATATCAAACACCACATCTATACAGTCATCCGGTATCGACGGAAGGAGCGCGAGCCCGAGGTTATTTATCCTGAACTCATAAAAATGCGCGATACCCATTCTGTTTACTATTCTTTTTTTATATACGTCACTGCTCAGGGCCCAGTCCGGCTGGATCGAATACATAAAAACACTTCCCATACAAAAA
>JAQXXU010000014.1 GCA_029226225.1 Lachnospiraceae bacterium
GGTGATAAAAAGACAGGAGCTGTAGAGGAGGATTCTGACGAAGCTGTGATCGATGTGGAGAAGAAGCCGCAGATTACCTACGATGATTTTTCAAAGCTGCAGTTCCGTGTAGGAAAGATCCTGAAGTGCGAGGAAGTACCGAAGTCAAAGAAGCTGCTCTGTTCACAGGTTCAGGTAGGTTCGGAAACTCTCCAGATAGTTTCCGGTATCAAGAAGTACTACTCTGCCGAGGAAATGGTCGGAAAGAAGGTCATGGTCCTTACGAATCTGGCACCGGCAAAGCTCGCCGGAGTCGAGTCACAGGGAATGCTTCTCTGCGCAGAGGACGCTGACGGAAAGCTGGCACTCATAGCTCCTGAGAAGGACATGCCGTCCGGAGCAGAGATCTCATGATATTCGAGTCACACGCACACTATGAGGACCCGGCCTTTGACGAGGATAGGGAGGAACTCCTGCAGAAGCTGCATGGCGGGCTGATAGAGACGATAGTCGATGTCGGCTCGACCCTTGAGAGCAGCAGGCAGGCTCTGGAACTGGCGAAGTCGCACGGTTTTATCTGTGCGGCTGTAGGAATCCACCCTGAAGAGATAAAGGATTTCGGGATTCCGGGGCAGCTGATAAAGGAAGAAGTAGATGGCAGGGAATGCACGAATTTCTACCCTGCTGACTTCCCGACTGATGCTGACTGGCATGAAAATCCTGTGATGCAGGGGATCTCCCAGATGGCGCAGGATGACAGGTGTGTGTCGATAGGCGAGATAGGCCTCGACTACTACTGGGTAAAGGACGAGAAGGCAAGAGCCTGGCAGAAGTATTTTTTCAAGGCCCAGCTGGAGCTCGCCAGAGAAATGGACCTTCCTGTCATAGTGCACTCGCGCGAAGCCGCAGAAGATACGATGAATATCATGCGTGAAGCCTGCACAGACGGTGTGAAGGCGGTAATCCACAGCTACTCATACTCTCTTGAACAGGCTCGTGAATACATAGACTTGGGCTGCTATATAGGAGTCGGTGGAGTGGTCACGTTTAAAAACGGGAAGAAACTCAAGGAGGTCGTAAAAGAATTACCTCTGGAGAGAATCCTTGTCGAAACCGATTGTCCTTACATGGCGCCTGAGCCTTTCAGAGGCATGAGAAATGACTCTGGCTATCTGCCTTACATCATAAAGCGGATAGCCCAGCTAAAAGAGCTGACAGAATACAGGGTCATGCAGACGACTAAAGAGAACGGATACGATTTTTACAGGATACGAAAACCACATAAGGGGGACTAATGCCGGAACTGGATAATTACCATAAGACAATGGAAGTCCTGAATAAATACGACTTCCACTTCAAAAAAAAATACGGTCAGAACTTCCTGATCGATTCCCAGGTACTTGAAGATATCGTGGAGGGTGCTGAAGTCACAGAGTATGACACTGTCATAGAGATAGGACCGGGTGTCGGCTCGCTGACCCAGTATCTGGCCGAGGCAGCAGGCCGGGTCATCTGTATAGAACTGGATGACAGGCTAGTGCCGATACTTCATGACACGCTTTCCACCTATGATAATGTGACTATCATAAATGACGATGTGCTTGATGTGGACTTCGATAAACTTTTCAAAGAGGAAAAAATAACCGGTCCGGTGAAGTTCGTGGCAAATCTGCCATACTATATCACTACTCCTATCATTCTCGGGATCCTGCAGAAGGATATCCAGTTTGACTCGATCACAGTCATGGTGCAGAAGGAAGTGGCCGAGAGAATGCAGGCCAAACCGGGGAATTCGGAGTATGGAGCGCTGACACTTGCGGTCGAGTTTTACACAGAACCGGAGATACTTTTTACGGTAAAGCCTGAAAGCTTTGTACCAAGACCAAAGGTGGACTCGGCAGTTATTACTCTTCACCGCAAGGAACTGACAGAAGAACAGAAAAAAATCCAGGGCCCGCTGTTCCGTACGGTTAGGGCTGCTTTTAACCAGCGCCGGAAGACGCTTATAAATGCCATATATAACGCCGGGATTTCAGACCTGTCGAAGCAGGAGATGGAAGACGCGATGTGGAATTCCTGCATCACGACTACGTGGCGAGCAGAAGTACTGACACTTGATGATTTTATAAGGCTTACAGAGGTGCTCAAGGTAAAATAAGTGGATATATCGTCATACAGGACAGAAATAGCCTCCCTGATCAGAGAGATAAATCGGGAAAAAGAGACTTATAGTGACAGAACTGTGACCTTGTGCGACAAGCTCGAGGAGTACGGGACTGCCCAGAACGACGATGCTCTGATAGGGTACGCCTGCTTTGTCAGGGGCGAACTGTACTATCATAAGAACGATGTAGTCGAATTTTACCGTGAGATGCTTGAGTGCATGGAACCGTTTGAGCGCATAGGCGAATGGGGCTATCTCGCTATGGCAGATAACATGCTAGGCATCATGTCTTTAAACCGCGGAAATGCACCGTTCGCGCTTGACTATTACTACAGGGCAGAGTCCATCTGCAGACAGTACAGCCTGCCTGACATAGAATGGGTGGTCCAGATGAACATGGGTGCCCTTTTTCTGTCGATAGGAAGTCCGGATGAGGCGATAAAACGCTACGACGCAGCATACAGATACATCTTAGATCATAAGGAAATGCCTACGTTCAGACAGTCACTTACAGCTGTTGCTGTCGGACTTGGCAGAAGCTATATGCAAAAAGACGATATGGTGACTGCTTCGAGGTATGAAGCTATCATAGAAGTGCAGTGTACACCGTATCTGACAAAGGACGAGGAAATAAATGTATACTGTTTCCTTGCCCGCTACTATAGCGAGAAGAATGACCCGGATGAGAAGAACCGCGCTATCAGGAAAGTCATCAGTGCTTTTTCACCGGATCTGGCTATCATGGATTTTTTCGATGACCTGTATGACTTTCTTTCACTTCTGCTTGAGACTGGGGATTACACTACTTTTTCAAGCCTGCTTGCTCCTATAAATGCCATGGCCGAAAAGACTTCTGTGAAAAATATGGAGCAGCGCCTTTTAGATCTTCTGCTCCAGTTCTATAGCTGCATAGGTGATATGGACAGTTACAGGAAGGCTGCGGTGAAGTTTTACGAAAATGAACAGATGATGGTTCATGAGAACGATCTGATGATCAAGAGCATGATAAAGCTTCGCCAGAGTTTTTACAGACTTTCAGAGGAAAACAGCCTGATATATGCAGAGTCCAGGTCATTCGAGAAGAAGAGTGAGACAGATCCTCTGACAGGTATGTATAACCGTTTCAGGCTGAACAGATATGGAGATGTGGCGTTTAGGAGAGGGCTTAAAAACCATACCGGGATTGCAGTAGAGATTCTCGATATAGACTTTTTCAAGGAATATAATGATAACTACGGACATCAGGCTGGTGACAGAGTGATCCAGTATATAGCCGACTGTATCAGAAAGCTGCAGAAAGACCATAATATCTTCGCATCCAGATATGGCGGAGATGAGTTCGTGCTGATCTACGAGAACTATACTGAGCAGGAAGTCTTTGCACTGGCGAAGAAACTCAAAACCATTATAAACAAAGGCCATATAGTTCATGAGTTTTCACGGACGAATTCGAAGTTTGTCACGATATCCCAGGGAGTGTACTGGGGTATTCCAGAGCAGGATGGAAGTGTATGGCACTTCCTGCATGAGGCTGACGGCCTTCTGTATAAAGTGAAGACTAGAACCAGGAACAGCATTATGGTAGGCCACCTGCCTATATACACTAATGGAAGCACAGATAATTCCGAGGGTGTCCTGGTAACTGAAATAGAAGATGGCAGCTAAAGTATTTTATACATACATAGTCAGATGCTCAGACGACAGTCTCTATACAGGCTACACGACGAACCTCAGCAGACGGGTTAAAGAGCACAATGAAGGAAAAAAAGGCGCGAAGTATACCAGGTCGAGAAGACCGGTAACACTTGTTTACTACGAAAAGTACGACACGAAACACGATGCTATGTCAAGGGAAGCACTGATAAAACAACTGAGCCACAGACAGAAATATATGCTTATAAAAGGTGAGGGGAAGAAGGAGTAAGCGTATGAGAATGCGAAGCAGAACAAAAATGACTCTGGCACAGAAAGTTAAGCTTGTTCTGATTATCGTGGTCTTTGCAGCTATAGCTGTAGGATTTTTCACATTAATCAATTATACCTCAGGTAAGAGTACTACCATCACTGAGAATCAGTCGGATATGGGAATTACTGAGGGTGAAGCGAAGAGTCGGCAGCTTGCGGTCAGATGCATCATACAGAGTACGGATGCAACTAGACTCTACGGACAGGCTGTCCAGTACGAGGTTACTATTTATAATAATACGAATAAACCGGTCAGGAACTGGACTATCGAAACGAAAATCGATAATGTAGGCCGTGTGGATAACATCTGGAATGCCAGATGCTATAAGAAGGACGACAAAGTCGTCATCATACCTCCGGAGGATATAGATATAATCCCGGCAGGCCACGAGTTTACATTCGGAATGGCCATTGTCAATGCGGCAGGCAGCAGGATTCCTTCGATGGTAGATGTAAAGCTTACAGCGGAAACAAGAGTAGGTACGACTGAGCTGGCAGCTTTCTGGATCCTTCTGATCTGTCTTTTTATCTGGGTTGTCTGCGGTGTCAGCTACATCATCGGAGTGTATGCATACAGGAAGAGGATGAGACAGCATGAAATGGACAGTGAAGTCATTTTTCAGACGATATATACCTTCACGAGCTTCATAGATGCAAAGGATCCTTATACGAGGGGACATTCGGTCCGGGTAGGCTTATACGCCAGGGAGATAGCTAAGGAGATGAAGCTTCCAGAAAATGACGTTAATAATGTCTACTATGCAGGCCTTCTGCACGATGCTGGAAAAATCTCCGTTCCCGATGCTGTGCTGAATAAGCCAGGTAAATTGAACGATGCCGAGTTCGAGCTGATCAAGAGCCATACGATGAACGGTGCGAGAATGCTACGTAGGTATACGGCTATAGAAGGCATAAAAGAAGTGGCGCTCTACCATCATGAGAGGTATGATGGCAAAGGCTATCCAACAGGAAAATCAGGTAAGGACATACCACTCTATGCGCGCATTGTATGTGTGGCCGACTCATACGATGCTATGTCCAGTAACCGTGTATACAGGAAGGAACTTCCTCGTGAAAAAATAATCGAGGAGCTGGAAAAAAACAGCGGAACACAGTTCGACCCTGATATAGTTCCGTATATGGTGCATATGATAAGGTCAGATATTGCGGATGAATTGAGACGGAATGCCGACGGGCTTGTTTTTTAAAGGAGAAGCGATGAGTATTTTTGACAGAATGAGAGAAAAGGCGCAGATGCGCGAAGACGAGCTCGAGAGGGCAAAAGAGGATAAAAACGCCGAAAAGCAGAGGGCAAAGAACGAGAAGCAGGCCTTAAGAGAACGTCAGGCTGCGATAAAACAGGCTCAGAAGGATACAGACAGACAGAAGAGGGCCGACGAGCGTTTTATGAGAGCTGCCATAGAACAGGGCAGGCGGGCAGCTGCTATAAGAGAAGTGCCGATAGGATGCGTCATAGTAAGGAATGGACGTATAATCGCATCCGGGTACAATCGCCGGAATAATGACAGGAGCGTCCTCTCCCACGCAGAGCTCATAGCGATAAAGGAAGCATGTAAAAAGACAGGAGACTGGAGACTGGAAGACTGCACCCTATATGTGACACTTGAACCATGTCCGATGTGCGCTGGCGCCATAGTGCAGGCGAGGATCCCAAGAGTAGTCATAGGAACACAGAATGCCAAAGCCGGTTGCGCAGGCTCCGTCATGAATCTGTTAAAACAGCCGGGGTTTAACCACCAGTGCGATATCACCTATGACGTGCTGCATGATGACTGCGCGGCGATGATCACGGGATTTTTCAGACAGCTTCGTGAAGAGAAAAGACTGGCAGAGGAGGATGTCGGCAAACCTCCGATAAAGATGGACTGATGCAGAACAAAATAGAAACCGAACATCTGATACTTCGTGTCCTCAGACCGAATGAAGCCATCCTGGTGTCCGCTTTTTATAGCAGGAATTTCGAGGATTTTGCGAAGTATGAACCTCTGATCAGACGGCAGTCACTCTCGACCCGATATCAGCATAAGATCCTTGATCTGGAGGACAGCTTCAGGAAAGACGGAAAAAGGATCAGGTTCTATATGTTCCAGAAATACGATCCATTCCGTACGGTGGGAACGGTGAGTTTCAGGGATCTCGATAAAGACGGAAGTGCTTCTACTACCGTTGGATACAAGGTTGACCGGGACTTCAGGAGGAGAGGCTACGCGAAGGAAACTCTCTCAGCTCTTATACCCATAGTAGAAAGGGAATACGGAGTCAGGCATATAAGAGCTGAGGTACTGACTACAAACCGCCCTTCACAGAATCTGCTGATGGGACTTGGATTTAAGAGAACGGCCCTGTTGGAGGGTCACACGAAGCTGAACGGTCAGAAACTCGATGAGTATCTGTATGTGAGAGATGATTAGGCGCATCTACTTAAGGGTGCGTCTTATTTTTATATAAAAAGGCCGGGCTTCCGCTGTCGAACTCCTGTCGCGATACGTTACCTGTGCAGTTAACTCAACCCAGGCGCCCCCACGGCACATGAGAAATCCTGCTTAGTGCTGCTTCATTCCTGACCTGACACGGTTCACAGGCACCCATTGCGCGGGACCCAGGTATCAACGCCACTTACTCAGGGCAGCTATCACTTCAGAAAGCCCTCGAACAGAAATCACC
>JAQXXU010000015.1 GCA_029226225.1 Lachnospiraceae bacterium
GGCACTGTGAATCCGTCCCTGACTGCTTCCTCGCAGGCTGCTATAGCCTGGTTATCATTTACGCAGATGATGGCTTCCGGAAGCTCCTGGTGCATGCTGCGGAGTATATGATATCCCCTGACGCCTGCCTGATAGTCAAAATCGACATGCACGACATCGTCCTTTGCCAGATGAAGCCCGTTTTCCTTCAGGTAGTCGCGGATTCCCTGCTCACGGACGTTGCTCTCGTAGTTATTCTCCGGTCCCATCATCAGCCAGAATCTGTCCAGGTGATGATCCTCGTGCAGATGCGCCACCATCTGTCTCATGGCTGTATAGTTGTCGGCCCCGACGTATGTAAAGCCGTCTATCTGCTTCTGGAGTGACACTGCCGGTATGCCGCTGTGCTTGATCTGGTCGACCAGGACATTTACTTCTTTACCGGAGTGCATATTGCTCAAGTCGACAATAACACCGTCAAACTGGCTGAAGTTCGGCAGTGATAAAATACCGTACTCGCCCTCGTTATATGCTTCATCCTGGCTCCAGTTCCCTGCACAGCAGAATATGTAGAGCGAGGCGTCGATCTTTCTCTTCTTCAGTTCTTCGATGATGCCGATTGGCCAGGCCGCTATCATGTAACGACGCCAGCTGTCCATCATAAGTGCGATTTTCTTCATAAGCCTTATTATACCATCTATTTCAGAACAATGGTAGCCAGTTTTTCACAGATGCTCAGCAGATATTGTAATATATCCTTCTTCGGGAAACGATTATCCAGAGCGGTGTTCAGTACGAGTTCAGGTGCTGCTCTCGTAGGGCTGAATGTCAGGTATGGCGAGAATGCATCCAGAACTTCAGGGATACGAGAGCCATCGATACGTGCCTTCTCCCAGAATGTCAGAGTCACCTTCGCTCCTGTCTGCTTGATCTTTGTCAGGTATACAGCGTGTGCCTGCGCACGGAGTCGTGCCACGAGAAGCAGGTTCTGCACTGATTTGCCAGGTGTTCCGAAGCGGTCGATCAGTTCGTCGAGAATGTCGCTCTCTTCTTCCTCTGTCTCTATCGAGCTGATACGCTTGTACATATCGAGCTTCGTCTCCTCGTCCTTTATATAAGAAGGCGGGATGTAGGCATTTATTGGGATGTCTACCGTCGTCTCGTACTCATCTCCTACCGTAATGCCTTTTTCCTTTGCTACTGCAGTGTTAAGCATTTTACAGTAGAGTTCATATCCGACCGATTCCATGTGACCGGACTGCTCCTCGCCGAGCAGATTTCCGGCTCCGCGGATCTCAAGGTCACGCATGGCTATCTTGTATCCGCTTCCCAGGTCCGTAAACTCCTTTATCGCCGCGAGTCTCTTTTCAGCAACTTCCTTTAAGACCTTGTCTCTCTTGTACATAAGGAATGCATAAGCTGTTCTCGAACCCCTGCCGACCCTGCCTCTCAGCTGATATAGCTGGGACAGACCGAATTTATCTGCATCGTGGATTATTATCGTATTTACATTACTGATGTCGAGGCCTATTTCTATGATCGTAGTCGCTACCAGCACATCGATATCCCGGTTTACGAAATCTGTCATGATCTCTTCAAGCCTGTTCTTTGACATCTGCCCATGTGCATAGGCTACATTTGCCTCCGGGACCATCTCCTGGATTTTCGCCGCTACGTCAGCTATCTGACTTACACGATTTATCACATAATAGACCTGACCGCCTCTGTCGAGCTCACGTTCTATTGCCTCACGCACCATCTCGTCATTTTCTTCGAAGACAAAGGTCTGGATAGGCGTCCTGTCCATAGGCGCATCCTCTAACAGACTCATGTCTCTGATCCCTGTCATGCTCATATGGAGAGTCCTGGGAATCGGAGTTGCAGAAAGTGACATCACATCGACGTTTTTTTTCATCTCTTTTATTTTTTCTTTATGAGTGACACCGAAACGCTGCTCCTCGTCGATGATCAGAAGTCCCAGGTCCTTAAACGCCACATCCTTCGACAGAACTCTATGGGTTCCTATAACTATATCGACTGTCCCATTTTTAAGTCCCTGTATCGTCTCTCTATTCTGCGCCGCTGTATGAAAGCGTGAGAGCATTCCTATAGAGACCGGGTAATTTTTCATGCGTTCTCTGAAGTTATTATAGTGCTGCTGCGCCAGAATGGTCGTAGGTACCAGGTATACTACCTGCTTATTCTCCTGAACAGCTTTAAACGCCGCACGCATGGCTATCTCGGTCTTCCCGAAACCTACGTCCCCGCATACGAGACGATCCATGATCTTCGGGCTTTCCATATCACTTTTTACATCCTCTATAGCAGCGATCTGACTGTCTGTCTCGTCGTATGGGAATGACTCCTCAAACTCTCTCTGCCACTCGGTGTCCGGTCCATAGACATAACCCTGATTCTGCTGCCTTAGAGCATAGAGCTCGACTAGGTCTTTTGCCACTTCACCGACAGCGTGTTTTACCTTCGCCTTTGTCTTCTTCCACTGGCCATCGCCCAGGGTATTCAGCTTTGGTTTTTTATCACCTATGCTTCCATACTTCGAGAGAGTGTCGAGCTGGGTCGCGAGAATGTATAGCGTTGAGCCTCCAGCATAGGATATCTCTATATAATCACGGGTCACATGGTCATGCTCTATTTTTTTCACACCCTCATAGATACCGAGTCCGTGATCTTCATGCACGACATAGTCTCCCGGTGTAAGCTCCGAAAAGCTAGTGATCGAATCACCGCCGCCATAGCGTTTTTTCTTTTTTTTCTTCTTTTTTACTGCACCGAAAATATCACTCTCGCTGATGTATACAACGCCTATATCCGGGTACTCAAACCCGCGGCGGATGAATCCTACCGTGATCAGTGCCTGTCCCGGCATGACCTCCGCGTCTTCTTTCTCTGAAAAAAATACATTCAGACCGTCTGCCTGCAGATCCTCTGCGAGCCTGCTTCCCCTGGTTCTCGACGCAGTCAGCAGATAGATACGGTATTTTTTCTTCTGATATGAAGCAAGCTCTTTCTTCAGGTTCTCGAGTGAATTCTGGTAACTGTTGACCGAGATCTGATGCAGATAAAATCTGTCTTTTGCCTTCAGTCCGCCGTCATTTCCGGATATCTGAGGAAGCATGACTCCTGTCATATTCATGCATCTGGCAAGCACTTCTTTTGACGAAGCCAGCATCTGGAGCTGCCCGGGCAGTGCAGAACCGTTTTCCTCACGCCGGACCATGCTCTCGGTAAACTCTTTCTCGAGGATCTCGCCTCTCTCTACAAGTCTCGCCGGTTCATCTAAGAAAAGAAGCGTATTCTCAGGGAAATAATCTAGAAGTCCTTTGGTATTTTTCTCAAAATACGTCAGATAGCCGTCCGCCTGCGAGTAATCACCGTCTAAAAGCCTGTCCCTGAAGTCCTCATAGGTAGTCTTCAGTCGGAACGACTCCTCTGTCTTCATGTCGTCCCGTAGTTCTTTATAGTGCTTTTCGTAGTCGGCTTTCAGCTGTTTTAATCCGGCGTCACGCTTTTTCTTTGTCAGGACCATCTCCATGGCCGGATCTATATGCACTTCGTCTAAGTTCTCATCGGATTTCTGGCTTACGATATCAAAGCTTCTTATCGAGTCTATACCATCTCCGAAAAATTCGATCCGGACCGGTGTATCGTCAGTCAATGGAAAGACATCTAGAATTCCTCCCCTGACTGCAAACTGTCCCGGTGCATCGACCTGTGACACATTTTCGTAGCCTAAGTCCACGAGCCTCCTCTGGAGCGCAGTAAAATCTGTCTCTTCTCCATCTTTTATCGTGATGAGGGCATCAGAAAGCTCGCCAGGTTCTGGCAGCTTATTCATCAGGGCGTCTATTGTCGTTACGACAGTGACCTGGTCCTCTTCCTTTAGTACCCTGAGTGCACGTAGCCTCTCCCTGGTCAGCGTATTACCCTTGACATCAGACTGATAGAACAGCACATCCTTTGCCGGGAAATATACCGTATTCTCTTCTATATGCCTGTATTCGTCTGCGAACTCTTCCGCCGTTTTTTCAGACGCAAAAACTACGAGCTTTCGCCCGCAGTTCTTTCCCAGCGCATCGACTATCTGGCCTTTGGCCACGTCGAGTATGCCCGACAGTTCATACATACCGCCTTTATTCAGTGAGTCCTGAAGTTCGGTGAATTCACCTAGTTCGGACAGGTGAGATGTAAATCCTTTGTTCATGTATTTTTCCCATAAACCAGAAGAACTCCGACCAATGGTCGAAGCTCAACTGGAAAAGTATGTATGAAAAATATGTAGTGGAGGCAACTATGTTAGCTGTCGCTAACAGTTAGTTATTTCTAACATAATATACTACATCGTTATCCAGATTGCAAGCACTTTTTTAAAAAAATCCAGAATGCCTGGCGCACTGAATTGTGTCGGAAAATCACACAACTTCTTTTATCATACTTTTCCAGTTCTATATACTGTACATTTAATAAAAATTTCCACAAAATAGCTGATTTACTTTAATCAGTTCAAAGTCAGTGGGAAATGACTTCATAACCGTCTTCAGTAACCAGAACCTGGTACTCCCACTGTGCTGACGGCATTCCGTCGAGCGTGTAGACTTCCCAGCCATTTTCCTTGTCTGTATAGATGTCGGCCGAGCCCATGTTCACCATAGGTTCGATCGTGAAGCACATACCTGGAACCATAAGCATATCCTCGCCACGATCTGACAGATATCCGACCCACGGTTCCTCATGGAACTCAATACCGCAGCCGTGTCCACCGATCTCACGGACAATGCTGTAACCATTTTCTTCTGCGTGTGTGTGGACAGCCTCAGCCATATCACCTAAGAAGCCCCATGGTTTTACCTGGGCAAGTCCTAAGTCACAGCACTCTTTTGTGACTTCGACAAGTCTCTTCTTCTCCTCAGATACGTTTCCGATCATATACATCCTTGATGAATCAGAAAAATATCCGTCAAGGATTGTCGAACAGTCGACATTTATGATATCACCATCGTGTAATACTACATCATCTGACGGAATTCCGTGGCAGACCTGATCGTTTATCGAGGTGCATACGCTCTTCGGAAAACCCTCGTAATTAAGCGGTGCAGGGATTCCGCCCATGCCATAGGTTACATCATTTATGATGTTATCGATCTCCAGAGTCGTCATGCCCTCATGGATCTGCTTTGCTACCTCGTCGAGACAGGCCATATTGATCACGGCAGACTTTTTTATTTTCTCGATCTGCTCCGGAGTCTTGATCATCGTCCTGTCCGGTACTTCATGTCCCTCAAGTCGTATACGCTCGATTTTTTTATCAAACGCCTCATGACACTGCTTGTATTTCTTTCCGCTTCCACACCAGCATGGGTCATTTCTGCCAATTTTTTCGATTTTCTTCTTTGATCCCTGATTGAGTCCTAATGCGTTCATTTCTTCTGATCTGTTCCTTCTCTAAAATAATTCTGTTTACCATTTGCCGCTTGAAAATCAGCTTCGTTATTCAGCGTAACACGGCCCATCGGCACTTTGCTCCAGAGCTTTTTATTTACCTTCACTTCATGCTTTTTCTGTAGTTCCAGGTATGCTTTTCCGTCATACCCGTAGCTCGCATAGGTGTCATTATGTGACACCGCCAGCTGCTTCCTATACTTTTCCACTACTGCTATGTCCTCCATAGTGCCGTTAAGCACCGAGTAGGACACCGGAAGCCTCTCCATCTGGTCATCATACAGATCCTCAAAAAAATCAGTCCGACGGCTTTCGAGCTCTGCTTTTTCTTCAGAACTCAGCACTACTCCGTCAGACTGAGCCATTCTGAGAAGTATATGATCATGAACAGCCATATCCATGGCTATATTCCGGGCTTCCACCGATATGAAGTGCCCGTTCACATGTGAGTTCCAGTAGTTTGCAGGCTTCTCGTGATCGTATACATACGCGCTCTTCTGCACCTGATACTCTTCATAGACCACATAAAAGGCCAGATCCTTAAAAGTCAGATCTTCGCCGTCTACTGTCACTGCTGTGTCTTTTAAATGGTCTTTGTATACAAAGGCCGAGCGCATCTCTACGCCATTTTTCACCCCCATGCCCAGAAGCACGACAAGAGCTGCCGCGGCTATGATCCACGGCAGTGCTTTTTTTACTTTCGCGAGTGCTTTTCTCAGCCTGCTGCGTATACCGTTCATCAGATGACTCTTCGGATAGCCAGAACTGTTCCATGGTTCCAGGCACGGTTATTTGTGATACCGGCTCTCGAACTCTGCGCCTCGACTATACATCCATTTCCAGAATAGATAGCCACATGGCCCGGATAGCAGACTATATCACCAGCCTTAATATTCCCCGGGCTTACTGCCTGTCCTACAGAACGAAGAGCTGCCGAGTTTCTGGACCCCGAAAGATTTATTCCGAAGTGTCTGTATACCTGGACTACGAAGCCCGAGCAGTCACATCCGTTTGTAAGGGAATTTCCTCCCCAGACGTACGGGTTGCCCACGAACTGGTTCGCATAGCTCACTACTGCTCCGCCGCTTACACTCGTAGCCGGTGACGGATCCGCATCCTGTGTATACGCAGAAGAGTTGGAACTGCTTCCTCCTCCGGAATTCACTCTTCTCGCGGATCTTCTGGCCGCTGCGGCTGCGGCGGCTGCATTTCTGGCCTGCCTCTCACGCTCTAAGGCTGCTGCCTTTTCAGCAGCTTTTCTGGCAGCCTCCTTCTTAGCCTTTGTCACCTGCTTCTGTATATCAGCTACTTCGCCTTTTTTTGAATCTATAAGCGAATTCAGGCTTGCTTTGTTGGATTTGAGCTGCTGCTTTTCTTTCTTCAGCTCTATCTGCTTGTCCTCTAAGTCTTCTTCCATTCCCTGGATCTCGACTCTCGTAGCTTCGTATGAGTCAAGCAGATCACGGTCATAGCTGTAGACTGAGTTCATGTATGAGACTTTATTGATAAAGTCTGTAAGGCTCTTGGAACCGACCAGGATATTAAACACGTTATTATCCGTATCATTCTCGTAAAAATACCTGATACGCGATTTCATCGCCTTATACTGCTGTTTCTCAGCCTTTTTAGCTTCTTTGACTTCTTCTTTGGTGTCTTCTATATCCTGTGCATTCGACTTGATATCGCTTTCAAGACCGTCTATCTGGGATATGATGTCCACTAGTTTTGACTGAAGGCTGTCTACCTCAGCCTGAGTCTTCTGCTGCTTTTTCTGGAGATTTTTCACTTTCTTGGATGTGGCCTGCGCCGTGACCGTCGGTGTATACGCCGGTACCGTTACAATCATTGAAGCGGCAAGGATTAGCGCCAATATTTTTTTCATTTGCACCTCTATAATATATCAAACCGTATTTGATGAATATTATATCACGTATATACCTAAAAAAAAAGAGGGCGGCGAACCGTCCTCCGTTGTTTTCTTATACGAGTTCCATCCTGATCTCTTTAGTGATCACATCGGTATAGCTGAATGAAAGTAACTGATCCGGATGCTCTGCGTCATCGTCAGATACAAGAACCGTGAATACACTTGGATAAGCCTGCTGGATAATACCTTCCTGCACATCGACTTTATTCCTGCCCCGGTCCAGCTGGATTTTCACTTTATTCCCACACTGCTGCTGGATTGAATAGCGGATCTTGTTGTACTCTGCCTGTTCCATTAGTAAAAATACCTCCAGTCCTGTCATCGCTTCACTGCTTAGAAGTGATGACTTGATAAAACACAAGATGTAGTATAGCATTTTTATTTCTTCATGTCAAAAGTATATATAAATATTTTCATAACTTTTCACAAATATTCCGTCTATTTTGCTTTTATTTGACCAAAGCGTAACAATTCCCTCAGTGGTATGCTTTTAACTGTCACTTTAGTCGATCAAAGAAGGAGCAGTAGTATAGAAAACTCTTATCCTATTAATACCACCATTTTATCAAATCCCGGACTGAAGCTCAGAGACAGGCGTCAGCGTCTTGGTATCACGCAGGAGGACCTGGCTTACGGGATATGTTCGGTTCCACATTATTCCAGAATAGAATCAGGAGTTGACAGACCCAGCAGACAGGAGTTTTACTTTCTGGCAGAACGTCTTCAGATAAGAAATGCCTGTTACAATGACTTTTACTCAGAACTCATACCTGACAGCCGTGCCATTCTGATGCGTCTGCAGAACGAAGCCATTCTGGACCACTGGGACAGCGTTGGCGATATCATTTCTGTTTATGCAGTATCGAATCAATCTCCATCAGTCGAAGCGAAGCAGATGATCGAGTTCTTCGAGCTGCTGCTCAGCTATTATACAGATGTCGAATTCACTGGATATGAGCTCTGCGAGCGTGCTTTTATCATACTCAGGTACACCAGGTCTTCTTTTAGCTGGGAGAACATCCACATAGACTTTGTGCCGACTCTTACCGAATTCATGCTTCTGAATACGATAGCCTGCGGTATGTTCGATACACATCAGGAGGCGCTATATATCCGTGCCCGCATGCTTATCGGCGAGCTGATCTGTCTGGTAAACAATCAGAGGCCCTATGCGCCATCCAAGAACAGTCTGATCTGTCTTCTGATAAATCTCTGCGTCTCTGAGCTGGTGCACGGTGACCTGAATGAAGCCAGGCGTCATCTCGATATGATCCCGGCATTTTTCTCATGTTCAGGTGGATTTTACCTGTACTGCAAGTCTCTCCGCTGCGAATACTATTACTATAAGAAATGCGGATTTCCGCACAGATGTGAGGAAACGGTCTCTGAGATCAGATCCTTTCTGGCGAGGATCCCCGGTTCGCCATCAGTTTCCACTTTTATGAAAAATTCACCAAAAATTATGGTGTTTTAAAAGGGCAAATGTGTTATACTAGTTTCATGACAACCCAATGATGTGAAGAGATTTTTCCGCTTCACAAATCTTACTAGAAAAGGGGGTTTTCGCCATGAGAATCAACATCACAGGAAAAAACATCGAACTGACCGACGGTCTCAAGACCGCAGTCACAGACAAGCTTTCAAAGCTGGACAAGTACTTCGCCGATGACACCATCGCGAATGTTACGCTCTCAGTCGAGAAAGACCGGCAGAAGATCGAGGTTACCATCCCTATGAAGGGATCTATCATCAGATCTGAGCAAGTATCTAATGACATGTATGTATCTATCGATCTTGTAGAGGAGGTTATCGAGAGGCAGTTACAGAAATACCGTCATAAACTGATCACTAAGCAGCAGGAACCTGGAGACTTCTTCCAGGAAGACTTCATCGACGATGACAGCGATGAGGACGAGGATGACTCTCAGATAAAGATTCAGCGTACAAAGCACTTCGGCATCAAGCCTATGTATCCTGAAGATGCCTGCGTACAGATGGAGCTTTTAGGGCATGATTTCTTCGTATTCAGAAATGCCGAAACCGACGAGGTAAATGTCGTTTACAAGCGCCGTGGAAACACCTACGGACTTATCGAGCCAGAGTTCTGACCGAAAGCTCCGAGATGAGAACTTCCTTATCTCTAACAGTCTTGTAACCTAATTAGCGGCAAAGGGATCTTCCCCCTTGCCGCTTTTATTTTTTATTTCCGGAGTTTTACAGATGCGTACAGTTATAACGCTTATTTATGTAGTAGTTTTTCTTATAGCTTCATTTCCTGTCTCAGGTGTCCAGTGGCTCATGAGTCCTAAGGACAAGCACAGGCGGGATATGATGATGCTTCACTATGTGCAGTGGGGGTTCCGCTGCGTGGAAAAGCTGTCCGGTTCCCATGTGACAGTTAAAGGCCAGGAGAATATCCCAACCGACCGTCCGGTGCTCTATATCAGTAACCACCAGAGCTTCTATGACATAGTAGTCACTTACAGCCGCCTGCCAGGTCTTACATGCTTTATATCGAAGCAGTCAGTTTTTAAAGTGCCTATCCTCGGTTACCTGATGAAACGTCTATACTGCCTTGGGCTCGACCGTTCAGACCTCCGTTCCGGACTTAAGGTAATCCTTGATGCTATCGAAGAAGTAAAACAGGGGATCAGTATCTTTATCTATCCTGAAGGCACCCGTTCCAAAGACGGCAAAGTACATGATTTCCACGCCGGATCCTTCAAGGTAGCTACAAAGTCAGCCTGTCCTGTAGTTCCGGTAGCTGTTAGCGGCACCAGGGACATTCTGGAGTACCATTTCCCGAATATAAAAAAATCCGAAGTCACATTGACATTCGGAAAACCTATCGAGACAAAGGGTATGACCCGAGATGAGCAGAAAGAACTGCCGAAGCTTGTTCACGACGAGATCATAGAGATGCTCGGGTAATGAGCGCGGATAATGAGCGGCGCATATACTATGTTCTAGCACCGCTCATTTATTACACAAAAAAGAAGGGCCACCGTGCGGCGGCCCTTGTAAAAGAGGGGGAGTATGAAAAACGAAAACAATTTCCGTCTCAAAGGATTTGTAATTCCTTTGATGCTTTATATAATACAGACGCATTGTGACTTTTTTGTGAACGAGGAGTGAAAGATTTATTAAACAGAATGGAGGCCTGAATGACTGATAAATACGGGATTGTAACCGGTGCCAGCCGTGGCATAGGTAGGGCCATAGCTGAAAGAATGGCC
The DNA here is from genome assembly GCA_029226225.1 of Lachnospiraceae bacterium. GTDB lineage: Bacteria > Bacillota > Clostridia > Lachnospirales > Lachnospiraceae > Weimeria. The sequence continues at coordinate 10,600 of JAQXXU010000015.1, forward strand.
ACTGAAAAAGTGAACCTCGCGCTCTGCTGCGAGAAGAATATAGACAGCCTGAATGACCTGGCAAAAGAATTAAGGCGCCGATATCAGATAACTGTATACACTTATCAGACCGATGTCGGTGATCCCGCTTCGGTGAAGCGAATGGCAGATGATATCAGGGAACACTTTTCACAGGTGGATTATCTGGTGAATAATGCCGGAATCTCCTATGTAGGCCTGCTCACGGATATGTCTGCTGATGAATGGAACAGGCTGATATCTGTCAACCTTTCCGGGATTTTTTATATGATGAAAGCCTTTCTGCCATCCATGATCCATCGAAAGAGTGGTTCGATCCTGAACGTCTCTTCCATGTGGGGAACTGCCGGAGCTTCGTGTGAAGCCGCATACTCAGCCAGCAAAGGCGGTGTAAATCTGCTGACAAAAGCTATGGCAAAAGAACTCGCGCCTTCAGGCATCACGGTAAATGCTATAGCTCCGGGATGCGTCGATACAGATATGAATTCCATTTTTTCTGAAGAAGAAAAAAAAGACCTCTGTGAAGAGATCCCCATAGGCAGATTTGCTGAGCCTGCAGAAATAGCTGAAGCCGCCTGGAGCCTCATGAATCTGTCCTATGTAACCGGCCAGATCCTCGGCGCCGATGGCGGCTTCCTGTAATTACTTATCAAGATATTCAACTAAGGCATTCGCGATCAGGGCTGAAAAAGAAATACCTCTTCTGTCAGCCTCTTCGCGAGCCTGTTCATACATATCCGGTCTCATCGTAAGAGTGTACTGCTTCTTTTTATTTGCAACTCTCGGACGGCCTCTTCTCTTAGCCGCTGCTGAGTCCTGTACGTCTGCCTGATAATCATCCATAATAGTAACCTCCTTCTGGAAAATTCTTTTTCCAAAACAGCCTCCATGCTCTTTCGTATTACTATAACTTATTGAATTTCATATGTCAATCTTTTTTGAGCATTTTTATATTATTTTTTCACTTTAGGGCCGTCAAAGTGGAGGTGTGAAAATCAGTCCACTCTCGTAGCAACTACATCGACACCGGTTCCGCACACATCTTTTAAGATCACGTCTCCTATATGTACCGGAGATTTGACTCTGACGCCCTTCAGAGCATTTACGATGTCAAAGATTTTTCCCTTCGGAATGTCTGATGCGGTCTTTACTGCTACGACTGCATCCTTTCCACCGTCGACAGCCACTGTACTCGTGACTATACGCGTAGGATTGGTGACTTCTTTTCTGCCGTAGATGTCTCCGCGCTTGCAGGTATTTCCTGTAACTGAAACCACTTCACCGTTATCCATAGTAACTGTAAGGGCACACCCCATCGGGCAGCCGATACAGGTCAGATGTCTTTCTTCCATGTCATGCCTCCTGTATCTCAAACTCAACCTTATCAGCGTCTGCAAGGTCTGACTTCTTCAGAACTATCTGTTCCATCTCACCAGGAGCCATGATCTGCTTTTTGCGCCTTACCAGTTCTTTGCCGCCGGCTTTAACTACTACAGACGCGCCCTTGTACACATTTGCGACACGGAATCTGACTGTGAGAGTATCCTCCATGTCGAGAGGTCTGATCATCTGAGGAACTGTGTAGCGAACCTTTCCATCACAGATGACGTCTATAGTCCTATCATCGGTTTCTCTACCATTCTTTATGAATGCAGCGGCATAATGTCCTGCATTTTTTGCCTCCATGGATACAAAGTCTACGAGGTCATGCACGTGGAGCACGTTGCCGCAGGCGAAGACTCCCGGAACGCTTGTCTCAAGCGAGTCATTTACGACCGGTCCATTTGTTACTCTGCTGATCTCGACTCCGCATGCCTTTGACAGTTCATTCTCAGGAAGAAGTCCACAGGAAAGGAGGAGTGTATCGCACTCATATCTCTCTTCTGTTCCCGGGATAGGCTTTCTGTCCGGACCAACCTCAGCTATGGTCACAGCCTCTACTCTCTTCTTCCCTTCGATATTTACCACTGTATGTGAAAGCTTAAGTGGAATGCCGAAGTCATCGAGACACTGGACGATGTTTCTCTTAAGTCCGCCTGAATAAGGCATCAGCTCTGCCACTACTTCAACCTTTGCTCCTTCGAGCGTCATACGGCGGGCCATGATAAGTCCGATATCACCTGACCCCAGGATAACTACCTTCTTTCCTGGCATCTCGCCTTCCATATTTACAAGCCGCTGCGCACAGCCGGCAGTGTAAATACCTGCTGGTCTGTATCCAGGGATGTTCAAAGCTCCACGGCTTCTCTCACGGCAGCCCATAGCCAGAACTACGGCCTTTGCCTGCACCTGAAAAAGTCCGTCCTTTGAGTTCATCGCGGTAACGACTCTTTCATGGCTTATATCCATGACCATGGTGTTGAGCCTGTACTCTATTTTTTCATCGAGGAGCTGGGTGATAAACCTGCCGGCATACTCCGGTCCTGTCAGCTCTTCGTTAAATGTGTGGAGTCCGAAGCCGTTATGTATACACTGGTTCAGGATTCCTCCGAGCCTGTCATCTCTCTCTAATACTAAAATGCTGTCTATTCCGTCTTTTCTCGCGGAGATGGCAGCTGCAAGTCCTGCCGGGCCACCCCCGACGATCACGAGATCATAATTTTCCATCGAAGCTGCCTCCTTACTTAGTCTTTCCGAATACTAAAACGCTGTTTCCGCCTGACTTTGTGACCTGTTCAGGTGTCAGGTGCGCGTATTTCTCAAGCAGGTCCATCTGACGCGGTGTGCAGAAACCTGCCTGGCAGCGTCCCATTCCGGCTCTCGTTCGTCTCTTGATACCGTCAAGTGACTTCGCACCGAGCGTTCTTGTAATCGCATCGATTATCTCGCCTGCTGTGATGCTCTCGCAGCGGCAAATGATCTGACCGTAAGCAGGATTTTTCTTTATCAGTTCATTTCTCTCTTCGAATGAGAGCTTCTTAGGATCGAGGATTCCCTTTCTTGTACCGTTGAACTTCTCGTTCTTCGCCAATGAAAGTGAAGCAGCAACCATCTCTGCGACATCTACTCCGATAGCCGGCGCGCTCGAAAGTCCCGGCGACTCTATGCCTGCTGCATCGAAAAATCCCTTGCAGTCATCGCATTCGCCTATGATAAAGTCTCCACCGTCTTCATGTGCACGGAGTCCGGCAAACGAAGTGATCACATCTCTGTATGGTAAGTCCTTTACAGAAAGGGCAGCCATTTTTTCTACCTGTGATAAGCCCGCGGCTGTCGTGTTCGTGCCTTCTTTATCATCTATGTCCTCAGCGGTCGGACCGAGAAGCAGATTTCCGTGAACAGTCGGAGTTACGAGAATTCCCTTGCCGAGCTTTGACGGCAGCTGGAATATAGTATGGCTCACATGGTTTCCGGCTGACTTGTCGAAAAGCTCATATTCACCCTTTCTAGGAGTGATATGGAGCTTTTTCGCAGATACCTGATTGTGCAGTACATCTGCATACACACCTGCTGCATTAACGACTGTCTTTGACTCATAAGTCTTAGTATCAGTCTTTATGACAAAATGACCGTCTTCCTTAGTGATCTCTTTAACCCCGGCATTGAAAGCAAACTCTACACCGTTATCTGCGGCATTCTCCGCAAAAGCTATGCACATGCCGAACGGGCAGACAACTGCGGCTGTCGGTGCATACAGGGCGCACTCTATATCATCCGCTATATGCGGCTCCATCTGCACGAGCTCATCACGCTCTATAATGCGCAGATCCTTTACGCCGTTCTTTTTTCCCTGTTCTAAGAGCTTCTCCAGCTCGCCCCTGTCCTGATCCTTGCGGCAGATAACGAGTGATCCGATCCTGTCATATGGGAAATCCAGCTCTTTTGACAGAGCCTCCATGAGTTCTGAACCCCTTACGTTATAGAGTGCCTTCTTTGAACCAGGTACTGCGTCGTATCCGGCATGTACTATGGCACTGTTTGCCTTTGTAGTGCCCGAGCATACATCTTCCTGAGATTCAAGCACCAGGAACTTACCGCTGTATCTCGAGAGCTCTCTGGCGATGGCGCTTCCGATGGCACCCGCGCCTATCACTATACAATCATACATAGCTTTTCCTCCAATCATATCCCTTTTGAAAACTATAATCATTGTATCACAGTTCCCACATGAGAAAATTTGCAAAAAAATGCATCTTCTTCCCGTTTAGAGACAGTTGTATTTTTCATGTTTTTGATGTATTCTTTTTAGGAAAGCTTATTTTAAAAAGGAAAGTGAGAATCACATGTACGAGATAGATTTTAACAGACCGGTGCACGTACACTTCATCGGGATCGGCGGGATCAGCATGAGCGGACTTGCCGAAGTGCTTTTAGACAGGCATTTCCCGGTAAGCGGTTCTGACCGTGCCGAAAGCGATCTGACAAAGCATCTGACAGGGCTTGGCGCCCATATCCGCTGTCCTCAGAAAGCTGAGAATATAACTGATGATATAGACTGTGTCGTGTATACAGCCGCCATCCACCCGGATAACCCGGAGTTTAAGGCTGCCCAGGAGAAGCATATCCCTATGCTTACCCGCGCACAGCTCTTAGGCGAGATCATGAAGCACTACCCGAACAGCGTAGCTGTAGCAGGAACACACGGAAAGACGACCACTTCCAGCATGATCTCCCAGATAATGCTAGAGGGGTCAAAGGACCCGACGCTCTCGATCGGAGGCATTTTTAAAGCGATCAATTCCAATATCCACGTCGGAAACTCTGACCTGTTCCTGACAGAAGCCTGTGAATACACGAACAGCTTCCTGTCACTGTACGCGAAGTATTCAGTCATCCTGAATGTCGAGGCAGAGCACCTGGACTTTTTCAAGGATATAAATGATATCCGTAAGAGCTTCCACCAGTTCGCTGCAGATACGAAAGCTGACGGAGCCGTCATCATAAATGACGAGATTCCTGACTATAAAGAACTCGTCGACGGTATACAGGCAAAGGTCATTACTGTAGGATTTAATGAAGGCGCAGACTATCACGCTGAGAATATCCGCTACGACGAGACCGGTGAGGCGCGCTTTGAAGTGTATGGTTTCGGTGAGGACTTAGGTGAGATCGTACTGTCCGTACCAGGAAGACACAATGTCGGCAACGCCCTGGCCGCCATGGCTGTAGCCCGTGAGCTTGGCTTTACCTTAGACCAGATAAAGGACGGCCTGAAGAAATTCGGCGGAGCCAAGCGAAGATTCGAATACAAGGGAAAGTATCACGGTGCCACAGTGATCGACGATTACGCGCACCATCCTACAGAAGTCAGAGCGTCGTTAGACGCAGCTTTAAAATACCCGCATAAGAGACTCGTGGTCGTATTCCAGCCGCATACTTATACCAGAACGAAGGCATTTTTAGATGATTTCGCGAAAGCACTGTCGGTCGCAGACCAGGTAGTCCTAGCTGAGATCTTCCCAGCCAGGGAGAAGGACATCTACGGAGTTCACTCGATAGATTTATGTAAAAAAATCCGTGAGCTCGGAACACCATGCGAGTGTTTCCCTACTTTCGATGATATCGAAAAATTTTTATCAAAAAATGTTATCGACGGTGATCTGTTGATAACTATGGGCGCCGGAGACGTCTATAAAATCGGCGAAGCGCTCCTTAAGGAATAGTTATCCACCTTATCCACATCGTTTTGTGCAAAATCAGTCACAAAATGATGTGGATTTTTAATGCCGAAAACACGGGAATTGCACGGAGTTATCCACTTTATCCACAATTGCTATGCACCGCCGTTGTTGAAACCACACGCCTTTTTTTAAAAAATTGATTGTGCTATAATGACCGCGACTTGTAAATGAAAGGACTTGTAGATGGCTTCAATCAATCTTCACGCTGAGGCAGGAGTCTCGGTCACATGCGTGTCAAACTCTTTTATAGATCATTATATGAAGGACTTAAGCGGCGATGCAGTCAGGGTATATCTATGCCTTCTCCGCTGCATTTATGACCCGTCGATGAGCTTTACCATCTCTACGACGGCTGAGCGCCTGGGGATCACTGCGCGCAAAGTGCGTACTTCTTTAGACCAACTCTCTTCCGCCGGTATTCTGTCCCTCGACTATGATGATGAAGGAGAGCTCTGTGATATATGCATGCGTCCGCTCTCTGACGACGTGAAGGAGGACGGTGATGGACAGCTGAGCTTTGACTTTTCCGTGCAGGAGGAGTCTTCTCATGCCCAGGAGGAAACTACTGTTTCCGAGGCAGTTTCCACGCCTTCGCCTGAGGCTGCAGTCCCGGAGGAGTCTGGTGATGTCCCATCAGCTTCTCATAAGGATCTGTCTGATGATGATCTCGAGAATGATCCTGAGATCAGTCAGATCCTGTTCATCGCAGAGCGTTACCTCGGCAGCGCTTTAAACAACAGCGGCATGGACACCATCCTGTACTGGCATATAGACCTTGGCATGAGTGAGGATCTGATCGACTATCTGATCACAAGCACTTTAGACGCCGGGCGTCGTTCAGCAGGCGGCGCCATAAACTACATGAATGCCATAGCCATCGACTGGTACAGACAGGGTATTCATACTGTAGAGGAAGCCATGCTCGACAGAAAACAGCATAATGAAAACGTACTTCTGGTGAAGAAGGCTTTCAGTCTCAGCAGACCACTGGCAAAGGCTCAGATGAACTTTGTAGACAAATGGTTCAACGAATGGCACTTTTCACAGGAGATGGTAGTTGAAGCATGTAACCGTACCATGACGAACATCAGCACGCCGAACTTCAAATATGCTGATTCTATCCTTGAGTCGTGGCACGAAAAGGGCTATACTGATGTAGCGCAGCTGGCTGGAGATGATGCCGCGCATACGAAGGAGACCCGTGCGAAGTTCACCGCATCCGGCTCTGGAAAATCCGGTTATCAGCCAAAGAAGAACGGATTCAACTCCTACTCAGAGAAGAATAAATACGACAGCAAAGCCATAGAGGCGATGCTTCTGAAGAATAATACCTTTTAAGAATGAAACTGACGACTACACAGTACAACCAGATAATGCAGATATACCAGGAGGACAGGCAGGAGCGCGATGCAGAAGTCAAATCCCGCCGCGCTGAGCTCCGCAGAAAAATCCCGGAGTTTTCTGCCCTCGAAGACGCTTTCCGCAGTGCCGGCCGCCGAAGAGGGATGCGGGTAAACTACGGAGGCCTTACGGCGAAGTTTATCGAGCAGGAGAAGCGTCTTCTCAGAGAAAATGGTTATGCTGAGGACTATCTGGAGCCGCCTTATCACTGTCCTGACTGTAAAGACACAGGATACGTCGGAGCTGATCATGACATACCGTGCCACTGCTTCAAAAAATACGCCATAGAACTGGTCTACAGAGACGAGCCAGTCATGAATCGTCTGATGACAGACAGATTCGAAGATTTTGACCTGGCGAACTATACTTCCGAGAAGGATCAGTCCGGTTCCACTTCCCGTGAGTGTGCCGAGAAAGCTCTCACGCAGAGCAGACGCTTTGTCGAGACCTTTGACTCCGATTTCCGTAATATGTTCATCTACGGAGCCTCCGGTTCCGGGAAGACCTTCCTCACCAGCTGTATAGCTGCGGAACTGATAAAGACTGACCACCCTGTCGTATATATATCTGCTGTACGTCTCTTTAACGAGATGGCAGACTACACTTTCGGAGATAAAAAAAACTCCGATAACTACGCGTATGACAGCCTTTTTTCGGCTGATCTGCTGATCATAGATGACCTTGGGACTGAAGTATCGAATACATTCACGCTTTCGGCATTTTTCAGTCTGATAAATGAAAGACTGCTGAACGAGAAGTCTACGATCATATCTACTAACCTGACTTTGGACGAAGTGGCGGATATCTACTCACAGAGGGTTTACTCGCGACTCGTTGAAAAGTATAATTTTTATCATCTGTTTGGTTTCGATGGCAGGATCGAGAACAAACTTAAAGACATGAAGCCTGCCACAGTTTAATTGGAGGAAAAAAATGCCACGTAATGACGACACCCTGGCAACACGCAAACCGGTAGCTCCTCTCGGTATCATCCCACTGAAGAGCTGTGAACCTTTAGGAGACAAGGTAGACGCTTACCTGGTTAAATGGCGTAAGAACCGCAAGTCGGATCATCTGGATTTCGTAGAAAAAGCCAGCTACAGCAGTGATTCGTACAAAATCTCAGTTTCCACCCCTCGTTTCGGGAGCGGTGAAGCCAAGGGACAGATCAATGAGTCAGTCAGAGGCCTTGACCTCTACATCATGGTAGATGTCACGAATTACAGCCTGACATACTCCCTCTGTGGGCAGACAAACCATATGTCACCGGATGACCACTACGCAGATCTAAAGCGCGTCATCGCTGCGGTAGGCGGCAAGGCAAAGCGCATCACAGTCATCATGCCTTTCCTTTATGAGAGCAGACAGCACCGCCGTACGGCACGTGAGTCCCTGGACTGCGCTATGGCTCTTCAGGAGCTGGTAGCCATGGGCGTAGAGAATATCATCACTTTCGATGCACACGACCCTAGAGTACAGAATTCAATCCCTCTTCACGGATTTGAGTCTGTGCAGCCTGCATACCAGTTTATCAAGGGCATATGCAAGCACGTAAAGGACTTACAGATCGATAACGATCATCTGATGATCATAAGCCCGGACGAAGGTGGTACAGGACGTGCCGTATATATGGCTACAGTCCTAGGAGTTGACATGGGTATGTTCTACAAGAGACGTGACTACTCAAAGATCGTAGATGGCAGAAACCCGATCGTAGCACATGAGTTCCTTGGTTCCTCTGTAGAAGGCAAGGATGTGATCATCGTAGATGATATGATATCATCAGGTGAATCCATGATCGACGTAGCCAGACAGTTGAAGAAGAGAAAAGCTAACCGTATATTCTGCGTATCGACATTCGGACTATTCACAAATGGACTTGACAGCTTTGACAAGGCCGTAGAGGAAGGTCTTATCTATAAAGTCGTTACGACAAACCTCGTGTACCAGACACCGGAGCTTCTCTCCAGAGACTACTACATCAGCTGCGACATGAGCAAATACATCGCTTACATCATAGATACCTTAAATCATGACTGTTCTATTTCAAGCCTGCTTGACCCGTATGAGAGGATCGACAAGCTGATCACAAAGTACAGAAAAGGTGAATACTAATACTAAAAAAGCCTCTCCGGCAGCTGCCGGAGAGGCTTTTTTTATACTCACTGATCTGTCTGCGGCAGCTTCAGCTGGAATTCATTCGAACTTCTGAAAATCGTATTATTCGACCCCATCTGGTTCACTACTATGTAGGAACCGTCCGCTATACCGTTTGCGTTGATCGAGAGCACCTGTCCGCTCTCGTAAGTAGTGTTCACTTTTTCTCCATTCACATAGACCTTTGACCACGGTGTAAAGTTCTCACCATATATATGCAGTCGGTCATCATAGTCGTATATCCTGTCTATCTTCACCGGGAGAATACCCATGACGAGGTCTGAAGCCGGATACATATCCACTCCATGATAAGCGTATCTGTCACCATAGAGCAGATCATACTGAAGTATCTGCAGGTTCTTTAAGTACTTCTGTGATTCACCGTTTATACCACGCTCAGTCATAGTCTGGTTATAGTCGACCATGGTACCGCCATGGATTCCAAGCCTGTCGAAATATGTAGAAACCAGCTGGAACGAAGTCAGATCCTGATCCTTTTTCTTCATGCCGAAGTTATTCCAGGTGATGTACTTCGTTTGGTAGATATCGTTCTGCTTTACATCGCTGTTCTGCAGGCCCATAGTAGGCAGATGATCACCGAAGCAGATAAGAAGCGTAGGCTCACCGCGCTTCTCAAGCATTTCCGTGTATTCTTTCAGGAAGCGGTCCATATTATTCAGCATGTTACAGTAGTATTCCCACTGATTCTGTCTTCCCTGATCGACACCCTTGACCTTTACCTTTATCTTCGGGTTCTGTATGACCTTATCAGTAGGATAATCTCCGTGCGTTCCAACCGTTATCGTATAGCAGTAGTCCGGTCCTTTCGTCGAATCCAGCGCGTCCTTCGTCGCTCCTACCAGGATATCATCTGTAGGCCAGGTGTTAAGCGGTGTGTAGTCAGTTATATCCAGAAGCTCTTTCGATGTGAAAGTATCGAATCCCATCTGTGAAAAAGCATTTGCCCTGCTGTAAAAATTACCGCCGTTGTTATGTACCACATGAGTTCCATAACCCAGCTTCTTTATGACGTCAGCAGTACTTTCACAGTCCCGCTTTTTAAGGATAGTCTTCTGCGGGTACTCACCAGGGCCGAAGAACTTACAGCTCATGCCCGTAAGTATCTCAAACTCAGTGTTACATGTACCGGCACCCACGACAGGCACAGTCAGATGTCCGGTCGAGTAATTTTTCTCAAGCTCGTGAAAATACGGTATCGGATCCTGATTATACGAGAGAGCCGGGTACTCGTCGATATCGAAGCATGACTCTAAGAGCACCACGATGATATTCGGCTTTACTTTTCCAATAGTGGAATCGCCTTTTTCAGTGTCCTTAACTATCTTTTCAACTGTCTTCTCAGAATAGCCAGCAGGCTCGTTCATGCCTCGTCCTACGACTGACATGGCAAAACCATACGCATAGCCGTTATCCAGATATCCCTGTGCGAGGTTACCGAAGTAAGTCTGCACCAGCCCGGTATTCTGGCATACTCTGGTCACCGGAACCAGACTCACGAATCCTATGACACAGACTGCAATCCTGACCCAGAGCTTGGTCTTCACCTGCTGCTTTTTACCGCGCATATGGAGCATGACCATCAGGAACACGAACACAAGTATCGCGATAAGCGAAATACCGGCCTGCTGCGCTGTGAAATACTTAGTGTTCTGCATGGTCAGCAGATCGCCAACCATAGCCAGATCAGTAAATCCGAACGGTGTGACACGGTTATTCAGGATGATGCAGTTGATGATACCGAACAGGATGACGATCGCCATCATGACCAGCCTCATGAAAAGACGTCGCGATGACAGGAATACCAGCAACAGTATCACATAGATGATGTAGCTGTTATACAGGTATGCGCCCGGATGATTTACTATGAATCCAAATCCGTCGATCAGTGAATGCCGGCTTAAAGACTCGTTTACGAGAACTAAGAGCATAGCCAGCGGTATATGAAAGATCAGCGCGTATTTTTCCAGAAACGCTGTGAAACCCTTCCATGTATGTTTCAAGATAATTCCTCCATACATAAACAGTTTGATTATAGCAATTTATTATTATATAATAGTAAAGCTGAGGTTTCAAGTGAAAGGAAATACTTTAATGGCAGTAGGATTCTTATCCGGATGGCTCGGATTTTTCATAGTAGCACTGGTACTGGCAGGCTGCGTGGCAGTTTTTGCCAAGGTCTCTCTCGCAGGACTCTCTGCGCCACAGACCGTACTTACAGCCGGCATTACCCTGCTGGTGCTGTCATTTACGACGCTCTCATTTAACGGATTTTTCAAAAGCGCAAAGCATTTTTCACATGGAAGCATAAAAGACATAGTGATCTCAGGCGTTCTGATGTCACTTGGATTTATTTTCCTGTGCATGGCGATACAGATGACAGAGGTTCTTTCTACCGCTCCATTCTATCTGCTGGTCCCGGTTTTTGTCTTTATCGCCGAGACAGTCTTTAAGAAAAAAATGCCCGCAGCCGTCACTCTGATCTTGTATCTGGCGATAGCCGTCGGCATACTTCTGATGGGATTCGGCACCCATCATAAGCACGGGCTCTGGTGGTTGTTCGCCCTGCTCGGACCACTGTGTCTGGCAGCAGGCCATCTCTATGAGAAGAGAAATCCGCTAGGTGAACTGCAGCAGACGGCAGTACTTTTTATAGTAGTGATAGTGGCTCTGATACTTTCGTTTTTCATCCATCATAAGGACCTGCGAAAAATAACCGCCTACCATGTACTCTTCGGTATTCTGACAGGAATCGCGTATTACTACGCTCCTATCGCTCTTTCACACGCGAAATCACTCTGTGGTTATGATATCTGGCTTTCATTTTTCTACAGTCTCTGGATTGTCGTAACGGTCATCATCGCCACGCTTTTCCTCCGTGAAAAAATATCCGCCATCACTGCCACAGGTCTTGGCATTATAATAGTAGCATACAGTGTCAGGTTTGCCCTGACTCACTTTATCTGATAAAAAATGGGACAGTCCCATTTCCATCTGAAGGAGAATTATGGCTCTTAAGTTCCGTACCACTGGCATAAAACGCAGCACGAAGCATCGGATAATCCTGCTTGTGATCGTATTTTTTGTCTCACTTATATTTTTCTACTGTATATTGAACCGGCATAAGGTACCGGAAGTCTCTCAGATGAGCTCGCCTACCCTGCCTACTGTCTCCGTGAATAGTTTCGATACTGATCAGCTGCTGCTTCACGGCTATACATCAGCTATGGATCCTTCACAGATGACAGATACCCTGATTCCCTTAGACAAGGACAGAAAGCTGTCATTTACTGTGAATACCTATGGAAACCAGATAAGCCGTGCTTCATACGAAATCCATTCTGTAGATACTTCCCGCACGATTTCCGCAGAATCAGTAGATTCACTTAGTGCTAATGGTTCCACAGTTACTTTCGACACTGAGTTTACTAATCTTCTCGATCCCGGTAAGACTTATTCCCTGGTGCTGAATCTGACTTCCGGAAAAAAGTCTCTGCACTACTATAGTCAGATCACCATCGCTGAAAACAGCCATCTGAAAGAGCTCCTGAAGTTTGCCACAGATTTCCATAAGAAGAGCTTATCTGATGACTATGATTCTCTCGGACAGTACCTGGAACCTTCGGCAGATGCTTCTTCCGGAGATATCTCTCATGTGACTATCCATTCTGCGGTAAACGACCTCGGTATGCAGAGCTTCAGTCATACTGAAAAGTCTGACCCGATCGTATCAGTCACAGACATATCTGATGATACCGCTTCTGTCAGCATCAGCTATATACTCGAGCATGAGAACTCCTGTTATCTCTGCGTTGAAAAATACCGCATCCGCTACGGTTCACCGCGTATGTATCTGCTTTCATTCGACCGAAAGCTTGATGTGGTTCCGAAATCAGGCACTTTTACAGTGAAGGGCAATACACTTCAGATCGGCGCATCTGCTGATGCGCCTGTCATCACCGCGAACGAATCGGGCTCAGTGGCTGCCTTTGTCCAGGCAGGAGCCCTCTACGAATATAACGCAAACCAGAACCTGGTAACTTCGGTCTTCTCATTTTTCAAAGACTCTGATGACCTGCGTTGCCTTGCCACTGACCATGATATCCGCATCCTGAATATAGATGCATCCGGTTCGATGGACTTCGTGGTTTACGGCTATATGAACTGTGGAAGTCATGAGGGAAAGAGCGGAATAGACATCTACCACTACGACAGTTCGTCGAATGTCGCCACGGAAGAGGGCTTTATCAATAGTAAAAATCCGCTTTCCTATCTGCAGGAAAACTTCTCAGAACTTCTCTACAGGACTTCCGGTGGCCGTTTCTACTGTCTTCTGAATCGCAACCTGCTGGGGATCGACTTAGCCACCAGGAAGACAGATCTCATCCTGAAAAACCTCCAGGACGGCCAGTACTGTGTATCAGCCGACATGCGCTATATAGCCTGGACTTCAACCTCCGCGCCTGACACAGTTCTTAAAGTCCGCGACCTGAGTTCAAGCAGTGTTCGTGAGATCCGTGCCAGTGGTTCAGACAAAGTCAAAGCTCTCTGCTTCATGGGCGAAAATCTCGTCTATGGTACAGTTTCTGCAGAAGACACAGACACCGGCTATATGAAGTCGCTCTCTATAGTAAGCTTTCAGAACGGACGGATGTCCACGATAAAAACTTACCAGAAAGACGGTCTGCTGATATCGAAAGTGTCCGGCACTTCAAATGCTCTGAAGCTTACTCGTGTAAAAGCTGATGGATCCAGGGCGTCGTCAGATACTATTCTTGATACCATGGTAGACACGGATGAGGATGTGACTCTCACCAGCTCATCCGATGACGCCAGCGGCTCTACCCGCTGCATCACTTTCTCGAAACTATCGACGGAGCTTACCGGAAAGCCCAAGTATTCAGTCAGCGGCCTGGCACTTACGAACTCCACCATATCCCTCGACATCTATAACTGATCATAAAAATAGCCTCCCCGACTGGGGAGGTCATTTTATTTATCGTCCTTTTTTCTGCTTACCAGTGTAAGCTTTCTCTTGTTCCCGGATACCATCACGAAGATACCAAGCAGGAGGAGAACTCCGCACATAGCGTATCTCGGATCTAAATCCGTATCAGCGGTCTTAGGTGTGTAGTCCTTACCGTTATAGCTTCTTCCACGACCACCAGCTGTAGAGCTGCCGCCTGAACCGCCGTTAGCTGATGAACCACCGCCTCGTCGGGCATCACCAGAAGCTACGGTATCATCATGACCGTCGTCTTCGCCTCCGTCATTATCTCCCGGTTGATCAGGATCGTCGTTATTCGAAAATTCATCGTCTTCTCCTGGCTGATCCGGATCATCGTTATTCGTCATGCCAGAGTTAGAGTCATCGTTATTATCGTTATCTCTACTAGATGCACTGCCACTTCCCGGGTCAAGCGCTATGAAGGTGATGCCGTTCGCAGAAGCGAATTTCGATGCAGCACTGTTCTGGTAACCGTACAACTCACTCGGTCTCCAGCTTCCCTGCGAGCCGATGCTTACGACTCCTTTAGGTATAGTGATCGATGATACTGATGAATTCGTGAATGCCCCAGCTTCGATCGAGTCTGCTGAGTTAGGTACTGACACAGTTCGTATATTCCTGTTATAAGAGAATGAACCGGCTCCTATAGTTCTCAGATTACTGGAGAATGATATCGATGACTTACCAGGCGGTACGAGAATAAGTCTCGAACCTGATGCATTATAGAGGCATCCATCATATGACGAGTAAAAGCTGTTCGATGCAGAAATCGAAGTCAGGTTATTACACTCACCGAAGGCATTTGCCGAAATACTAGATACGCCGCCCGGCACCGATATGGAACCTAGTGCCGCACAACCATAAAATCCCTGGCTGCCTATGCTTGTCACAGTCGAAGGAATGGACACCTGTGTCAGGCTCATGCAGTTCTGGAATGTGCTCTCCGGAATGCTCGTGACTCTGCCAAGTGTCACACTCCGGAGATTTGTAGCCCCAGAGAATACTCTGCTTCCAAGCGTAGTCACTGAGCTTGGCAGACTGACATTCGTGATCGAAGTGTTATTCGCAAATACTCCGGAATCAATCGTCGTAACTCCTGATGGGACTGTGACCGATCCGCCTGAACCCTGGTACGACTTTAGCCTCGTTCCATCATCACTTAATACAAATCCAGCGTCTGTAGTCTTATCTGCCTGTGAATTATGCGAGGTAAAGATCCACACACCCATCACCAGCGCCAGAGTTATAAGAATCCATCCTGTTCTCGTACTCTTCTTCATTTAGTTTCCTGTCCTGTATATATAAATGCGTATATTCATACAGATTTTATTATACTACCCGTTAACCCTTTTCGCAAGCAGAAACAACCTTCCATCCTCGATATAGCTGTTACACGTAGACAGTGTCAGCAGCTCGTCTCCGGCCTTCACGCTCATGCCTCCGTTTACAACCATCGCACCTACACTTTCGGTGAATGCATTCCATTCGTTCTCATTTTTGGCCTGGATGAAATTATAGTAACGGAATGAGTTATCATCGGCCTTTTTTACCTTTGCGAGACATACGGCCACAAGCTCGTATTCTCTGTGTTCATAGATGGTGTCGAACTTTATCGTTGTGTGCTCGTTGAAGTATTTCTCACTTAAAAAATTCTTCAGTTCTCCGAACATAGAACCGTTATTCATATTATGCCCATAGATGATCGTATTCGTGGTCGGATTTACCGCATCACTTCGATAGTCCATGAAAAGAGCTCCCGCCGTGCTGTTCTTCCCATCGAATGAATGGGTCAGGTAGTATGAATTATCCTTGGACTTCATGACCGGATAGTTGATGTCTGTGCCATCTATCTTCAGCCAGCCGATCAGGTTCGGATTCTGTGCTTTAAGCTGCCTGTAATCTTTCAGGACCTTAAGGTCACTTTCCTTCACGGTCTTAGTCCGCTTGAAAGGATCCTTCCCTTTCAGTTCCGCCGACTTATCTGATGATGCCTTACCTGCACTGTCAGCCGTCTGAGTGTTTGTCTGGGCCTGGAGATTCTTCAGCTTTCTCGTATTCAGGTAGTCGTCCAGCTGGTTGAAGCCGAAGTATGAAAAAAGCACCACAGCCGCTGTGATCACGACCATACCGATGTATCTCTGCGGACGGACCTTTTTCTCAGCTGTGTCGACCACTTCTTTATCCTTCAGGAGTCCTACGGACTTATCTGCCACCATATCGCCTATATGAGAAAAATAGTCCTCTCCGATCTTCGTCTTGAAAGTGATCTTTCCATCACGGATAGTATTGTAGAGTCTAAGTACCAGCTGCGGTTCTGTCAGGTCTACTTTCTCTTCGATCAGCTGGATCTTCTTCAGGTCATTCTGTCCATCCCTGTACTCATGGAAACTGTCAAAATAATACTCTCCGAGCTTGAACTTCCTGACTCCGTTCACATCTACGACGCCATCACTCCCGGCCGCTTCAGCGTCTGATGATGCTTCCGGTTCAGCGTTCTTCTCCGCCTCTTTCTCCTTTTTTTCCTTCTCTACGTAGGGCCGCATAGCCTCATCGATTTCATTATTCCTCATAACGAGTATATTATCACTGAATTATAAATACGTCAAAAAACTGGTGAGCTTTTTCAGCTCACCAGTTAACAGATGCTTATCCATTCTCTAAGACATTCGCAAAATAGCCTTCTGCCTTACTTCGCTTTCACTGTCTTACCAGCAGAATACTTGCTGAAGCTGCGCTTCACGCCTGACTGCCTGTAAGAGATGACTTTGTAGGTGTACTTTCTGCCGCTCTTCAGGCCCGTGTTCGTAAATGAAGTGCTCTTAGTAGTCTTAACACGAGTCCACTTCTTTGAACCGGCTGTCTTACGGTATACCATGTAGCCAGTAGCGTTATTCACCTTATTCCAGGTCAGCTTGATCTTACCCTTACCAGTGCTCTTGGCTGAGGTGATCTTCGGCTGTGTAGTCGATGTCGCTATCTGCTGTACAGATGCTGTACTGTAACCATTCTGCCCGTTCGCCGTGATGTAGCTCTGAATACCTACAGTATAGAGAACTCCACGAGTCAGACCGGTCAGATATGTAGACTTCTTGCTGCTGCTCAGGTTCACCTGCTTCTGTGAACCATTCTCCGGAGCGTAGAATATACGATATCCATCTACTCCACTGACTTTCTTCCAGGTCACCTTCAGACGACCGCTCGGCATAGCAGTAACTATCATCTGTGGAGCAGCTTTGACATTTATAGCAAAGTAGATATTCGCTACTCCGGTGTAGTTATTGATACCAGTAATGGTCACTGTAGCCATACCAGGCTGCGTATTATTATAATACGTATAGGTAAAATCAGCCGTTCCATCATTCGATGTCGGGGAACCTGTCAGCAGGTTCGTGCCATCGGTTATACGGATATCCGGTGTGTGTGCCTTTCCGTTATAATCCACATCAGCCAGAGGCGTGATCGATGTAGTGTTTATATCCCTTGCCTGGATAGCATAATTATAAGGTATAGTTACTGTCTGTCCATGGCTTGTGATAGTGATCTGCATTCGTACATTTCCTGCATTGATGCACGCATCACCATCAGAGGTACTCGAATATACTACAGAATCAGTCGGATATACAGTTCCCTGCTTATCAGTAACTACCGGTACCGGCTTATGAGCTTGGCGGTCATATACGTAGTTCGCGGCGACACCCAGGATGTTATACATCGAGGAATCATTTCCTATATCGAACTGTACAGTCCTTGTTCCCTCGTAGTACTTGCCTTCTGCTGTAAAAATGGCCGTTCCCTTTGTCCTGAACGAATCAGTCGAAGTAATGCTCAACGTATAGTCAGTACCCAGCTTCAGGTCATTACCGCCGGCCTTTATCGTGGCACCCGAAAGTTCCGTGATCGGCTGTCCAGTGTACATCTGCTTAGGGATGATGAAGGTAGAGGTCTTGTCATTCAGGTCGGCGTAGATGGTAAATGGCAGATCCTTTGAACCGGTATAGTTGCCAATACCAGTTATTTTTGCATTCGCTGCACCAGCATTTGTGTTATCAGTGTAGGTAATAGCGAAGTCTCTATCCTGAGTCAATGTAACAGCCCCCTGTGTACCAGAATATGTGACTGTTATCTTCGGTGTGATCGCACTTCCTGTATACTTTCTACGTGTGATACCATCTGTAAACGCTGCAAAAATACCATTATTATCTGACAGATCTACACCAAGTATCTTGAAGTAAACCGTCTTAGAACCCTCGTAGTTCGTAGGCTTAACAGTTACTGATGCTGTGCCGGCAGCATTATTATTTGCATAGGTTACCGTATAATTACTTGCGGCCATAGGCGTTTTTACATTATTCGCGCCTAATGTATAAACGCTCACTTCCGGCCGTATCTCAGCTCCCTGATACTGAACTGAGTACATACCACTTGAATCCATCTGCAGTCCCGGAAGCTCTACACCCCAAGTATTTCCAGATGCCGGCCATATAGTGAACTTGATCTCTTTTGTTCCATACAGGGGGCCATCTGTAGCTGTAAGTATTATTGAGTACTGACCAGCATTGACTGCTTCACTCGGATTTTGTGGAGTATACTGAACATCAGCTATATTTATTTTACTATTAGCTGAGTTCAGCGTATATGTAGGTACATGGTTCTGACCATCATAGCGTATAGTACCTCCATTTACCGTATAAGTAGTATACGACTCAAAAGGATGACCTATTCTGAATGTCTTCTTAAGTGCTCCAGTATAATCTCCTGTTCCTGATATAGTCACCTGTGGGAGTTCTGTTGCGACAAATGTATCGTCAAAAGCTCTCATTTCCTCAAGTGTTCCACAGGCCTTTATTGCATTTGCTGTTGGCCTTACACTAAAGTTCTCAGAGTCATTATTTATTATCTGATCACCTTTCCTGACAGTCGGTGTTACTTCACTGCCAGTCCACTCAGCATCATCTACACGGAACTGAGAATCCATGTTCGAGATATCTTCCTGATTTACTTTCCATGTAAATGTCTTGACCGATCCTCCAAGTAACCGTCCACCCGGAAGCGCTGTTAACGTAACTGTATATGAGCCTGCGTGTAACGGTCTATCAGTAGGTCCTTCAGTTACCGCTGTCCCATTTCCATCTGTTTCTCTCTTAAAGCTGAAAGTATAATCTGCCGGTTTAGTGCCACTGGTGTTGCTGTATAGCAGCTTATACTGTGCATTATTTCCTCTAGGTATATACAGCTGTATGTATCTATCGGGATTCAGATAGTCTCCACCATTATCACCGAAAGTAGCATAGTTTGTATCACCTATCAGCGTAGCTTTTGCTATATCCAACTGGTTGATCACATAAGTAGTAGTTGCTGTTCCTTTAAAGTTACTACCTGATGTCTGGTCTTCTTTATACAGACCTGTCATAGTCATGGTAACTGTAACACCTGACTTGGTATTCTCCGTATATTCAGATTTAAACTGTACATCGTCTACCTGAACCTTACCATCTATTCCATTAATCGTCACGTATTCAGGTGTTACCTCAGCCCCTCCCTGATAATATTGATCTTCTGCTTTGACCTTAGCTGTTGATAGATCAAATGGTGCTATAGTAAAAGTGCCCATATTCGCTGAGCCTGCATAGTTTCCTTTTGCACTGACCAGATAGTTCCTAGTTCCTGCATTGGTCAGGCCGCCAACGAACGTCACATCATAATCTTTTCCCTTGTGCAGATAAGCTTTTGATCCATCTGACTTCTCATAATATACCTTATTATTGAACTTTAAGTCGTCAACAGTCAGTTCTTTGCCATTATACGTTCCTATAGTTCCAAGACTTTCGGCTTTCAGATTATTGTCGAGATCTATAGCCCTGATCGAATATGTAGTATCTGGTCTGCTATCGCTGAAGTATTTACTCCTATTAGTTTCTCCTATTTCTACTGTGTATGTACCTACGTCTGCAGATGTGGTTCCTGCGTTTAATGTATAGTTCTCATAGGTGGTTGTTGTTCCATCACCTGAAGTCTCTTCTCTTTCCAGCGTCTGACCATTCAGGGTTACTGTTACCTGATCCTGCTTGTATGGGTCTGTTCCATCATATGTATATTCACGATCCCAGCCGAACTTCACCTCAGTCTGCGACAGATCATACTTTATATAAAGAATTAACTCTGATGACTGTCCAGTTCCTGTTGGTCCCTCTATATTTATGATGTATTTTCCTGGTTCGGTCAACGTAGGAGTCGGTGTCTCTGTGTCACTACTTCCAGTTCTTGGGTCATATGCTCCATACTCACCTTTTATGCTTACTGCATCACCGGTCTTATGATCCTTATCCTGTTTTTCGAGAGTCACATTATTCGTAGAAAATGGACTTTTTATAGAAAGATCTCCATTTCCTAACGTATAACCATTTGCCCTGTATGGGAGCTCCAGCTCATCCGTACCGTTTTTCGTCCACTTGAGACCGGAACGGCTTTCTATAACTTTCAGATATATGGTATAACTTGTACCATCATATGGACTTCCATCAGCACCATCTATTGTTATATCTACATTTCCAGTCGATGTAATCTTTGATGGAGTTACAGTAAAGTCTTTCTCATCAGCATTCAGGCGTACTGAAGTATTTGGTATAGATATCCTTATACTATCGAGTGAGAGTACTGTGCCATCCTCATACTTAAAGCCATTATCACCATCCGTATATACTATAAGTCTTTCGTTTTTATTAACCGGAAGTTTTATACCAGATACTGTATACTTATTCTTATCGTTCAGATCTCCCAGATTACCTTTGACCATATACGATACTGTACTTATTCCCGCATAGTCCCCACTTGCAGTTATTGTGACAGTCTTCTTTCCCGGATAAGTAAAATACTTATCGTCTGAAGTACGATCCAGGGTATAATATTTTGCATCTACAACTTTTTTTCCGCTTTTGTCGTTTACTGTAAGCTTCGGACGGTCAGGATCACTGCCTGTTTTACTATCAGCACTAGTCAGGATTGGCTTAGGAGTTTTCGCTGTTACTGTCTTATTATCAGTTCCTGAAGTCTCGAAGCCATCATAGTCCACTTCGCTTGGACTGAAGCTTGCCTTTATATTTGGATTCTCGTCCATGCTCTTTACAGTATACGATTTAGTGATTTCGCCCGTTAGTCCAGTAGTATTTTCTGAATTATGGTCATCATCCTGGCCCTTCATTCGTATAGTTACAGTGTATGTTCCCTCATCAGAAAAATATGATGCTTTGTTCGTCGTTTTACCGTCGAGAGGGTTTACCTGAGTAGTGTCGTTACTAATGGCGCTTGTCGACGGGCCTGTCGTTGTTACGTTGGTTACTGTTGTATTACTACTGCCGCTCTGATTGTTGTATGTAATAGTAAACCGATCCGTTTTTTCGCTTTTAGTTACTACGTTATTATTGTCTTTAGTTATATATGTAGAGAACACATAGCTATGTCCATCCTTATCCTTATAAATGATGTAATAGCTCTCTGGATCTACCTGCGTATTAGTTGATATCTGCTTCAACCCCACTTCTGGGAATACCGGATCACCATTGTAAGCATTCTCAGCTGTAAATGGACTAATCTCGTAGTCAGAGCTATTTGTGATATTTACCTTATTCAAATCTATATGATAGGTTCCTGAATAGTGAATTCCACGACCTATAGCATCTACTTTCTGACTTTCCAGATTCGCCAGTGTATAGTCACTGTTATCTCCCGGCTTAAGAAGAGTTCCATCTAAGCTACTGCCTGTCCACACATTTGGAGCCTGCCATGAGATGTAGTCTGTTACATCTTTTGGCTCGCTAGTTTCTGGTTTATTCCAAACATTACTGCCAGACTGTTTTGATACATATATGGTCTGTCCAGCGTTTTTAGGCTTGACATAGATTTTAATCTCATCCTGCATTTTGGCAAGATCTTTATACGTATCAAGAGCATCAGTGTTAACAGTTACCTTTATATCTCCATCTTCTTTTGTACCGTTATCAGACTTATACGCTCTATTAAGGTTCAGCGGAGCAATCCTATATCTAGTGTATTCGTCTGCATCAATTGTTCCGTATATATAGCTGGATCCATTTTTGGCAGTAATTGTCACTTTTTTGTAGCCCGCACTTGAATCTACCGGCTCAGATACTTCGTAGTCTACTCCTTCTTCAAGCTGTTTATATACCGGATTATTGTCTTTCGTATTTGTACCTGTCTTAACCGCAAGAACAAACTTCGGTGTTACATTTTCTCCATAATAAGTGAGACCCTCGCTGCTTCCAGTTATGTTTTCACCGGTATACGGGTCATATAACTGTACAAGGATATTAGGAGCTTTTGATACATCTTTTCCGAGATTTGCCTTATTGCTTATATCGTATCCCTTGCTGGCAGATAGCTCTCTTTTTCCTGTATAGTTACCTTTTCCGGTTATGGTTATGGTTTTCCTAGAACCAGCAGTGTCGTCTCC
Source organism: Lachnospiraceae bacterium (assembly GCA_029226225.1). Classification (GTDB taxonomy): domain Bacteria; phylum Bacillota; class Clostridia; order Lachnospirales; family Lachnospiraceae; genus Weimeria. The sequence goes on from JAQXXU010000015.1 coordinate 33,290, forward strand.
AGTTACAGCGATATCATAATTATCCTTCTGAGAAATATTATCCTTCTGAGAAATCTCAACCGGACTCTTATCTGCATTTATCAGCGACTTATATGTCACCTTGGCTGTTGCGTTTCCATCGGCATCCAAAGAAGCTGTTGCATTTATAGGTGAATCGTCAGTTTCACTAAGGCTCAGTGGATTTACGCTGAACTCTACATATACCGTACCAGTATAGCTAACTCCATCCCCCTGAAGTTTTGCTGTCCATTTCCATCCTTTACTCTTGCCCGATGCGTTATTGCTAGCTTCAGGCCATGTGTGATCGGTTACCGGTTCCACAGATATGGATATTCCTGTACCGTTTCTTACTGCATTCTGCGCTGAGGCACCTCCGATGCCAAGTCTGAAATCTGGTTTCTCAGATTCTATCGGATCAAATACTGTGCTTACATCAGCATCTGTTCCTATAGTAATTTTACCGTCTTTTCCACTGCCCGATGTAATTGTCCCTATTTTTGTAGTACCTAGATAGACTACTGTACCTACTGATTCAAGATTTCCTTTACTTATAGTAAAAGTTTTTGTTATGGAACCTGAATAATTATTTATGAAATTAACGGTCGCTGTACCAGTAGAACCTATTTCCCCATCGTTATTTCCATATGACACAGTATAATCTTTACCTTCAGTTAGTGTCAGAGCATCTGACCTGGTTGGTGTATATGTTATGGTAGGTTTTGGTTCTACCTTTTCTCCACCAGCATAGGCTGCTGTATCTAGGCCAGTCAAAGTCATACCGTTCGCTAAGTTACCATTTGAATCAACCGCCTGTTTCGGAGCTATGGTGTACTTAACCGGCACTGAACCAGCATAATGTCCACGGCCTATCACATTCAGTGTATAAGTGCCTGCATCCACACTATTAACTCCGTTCTTATCTATGTAGTAGTCACCGTTTGTGCCGACGCCATCTTCATAATTGCTTGATTGTGTCAGTGTAGTATTTCCGCTCTTTACTGTAACAGTCGGTGTCTGATCTTGCCCATTATATGTTAATTCAGCTGGCTGGCCCACCATATCTGCTGTCAAATCTCTCGCACCTACAGAGTAATTTATTGTTATTTTTTCATAGTTGAGATCCTTTGGCATTTCTACTGTCAAATAACAATCTGATCCCACTTCTGCATTTTTACTATTACTACTATATGTAATTTGTCCTACTGTACCGTCCTTATTATCACCGCCACCTATTCTCCGCGCTGTTCCAGATGACGTATTTGTTGAAATCCAAACCTGCGGTTCGACTTTTTCACCAGTATATGGAAAAGTCTTCATCGCGCGTCCTCTACGTGTATCAAATGTTACATCATGCTCTGTGCCATTTGTTTCCCTTAGTTTAATAGTGTAAGTTCCATCCTGAATAACAGACTGATATGTATCATATGTAATATCAATACCCTTTATATAATCCAGAATTCCATTTGTCCCAACATCTGCTTTTACATCATTCTGGAAGTCTGGAGTTGTTCTTATCTTTATAATGCCAGTATTTTTCCCATAACCAGTCCCATTTTGCTCTGGCACTATGTTCTCTCCCTCAATGCTTTCCTTTGTCATTTTATAAGTATATAACTCTTTACCATCCTTATCTTTTACAACATAGGTCGCTGTAATAGATGGATCAGTAAATCTCTCCCCATGATTATGATCAAAGTATGAAATCCTGTAATATTTCTTCCCATCCCCATCTGTCACAGGAACATTTGTATGGTATGTATCATCAAACGAAATCTGCCACCCTCCCATTTTTTGATTATTTATAAGATTTCCACTAGCGTCTGTCGTCTCCGCCTCAACACTGGCAATTTCATTTTCTGCAGAACTAGTAGCATTATCTTTCTTCGGACTATTTGATTTTTTAGCCTTTTTAGGAACTATATTCGATAGCTGCTCTACGCCTTTCTTTGTCGCTGTTCCTGTATAGTCACCAATACCCTTGACAGTAACTGTATATGTATATCTATATTTCTTTGAATTTATTTTTTTTGTGGCGGTCTGCTTTGCAGTAGCTGTATAGTCTGTGTCAAGTGCAAGGAGTGTCTTCCCCACTTTTATCTGTCCAGCAGTAACCTTTTTAGTCTTTACATCTACAGTAAAAACAGCGTCTTCTACAGCACTTTTTAACTCATCGTCTGTACTGAATGACAGTTTTGCTTGCGCACCGACTTTTGCCTCTTTTTTTTGCATTTCGCCAGAGCTCGTATCGTTGACATTTTCATCAACTTTATTATCGGTTGCTTGTTCCGTCAATTCGCCTGCTTTTGCTGTCAGCAGGTTTACATCCACACCTGACGATGTCACTATCGTGAGCGCCGCCATTGTGATCGCTGCTATTCTCTTTAATAATCCTCTTGTCTCCATGTATTACCTCCACTTGTGTTCCTTGTGGTTTTCTTGCAAACTCTCGTCTTTCTGCCACCTACCGTTTAGGCGCACTTACAGTATATCTAATTATTATTTCGGCGGACTTTATAAATAGTTTACCATATTTTTGTCCTTTAGGTGGTGATTTTTTCAATTTATTTATTTCTCCACTAAAAAAGGCGCCCTCAGGCGCCTTTTCGGATTCAGATCTCATAAAACATCGAGCGTTCTTTTACAAAGTTTGCGAAGCGTGGTAATGCAAACGAATAGCCCAGCGTGAGCTGTGACATTTCAGCTGATTTCTCATTCGGCAGATCAAATACCTGCTGATATTTTTTTGCTATAGCAGCCATGTTCAGAGGAGCGAGATTTATCTTTGGAGCTCTGTAAAGAAACATAGCATTATCTCCATGCTGTCTTTTTACAAGCTTTTACAAGTTTTTACAACTTTCTACAAGTTTACGCATTCACTATTCTGCCGGTATAGAGTTGGTAATACTTGCCCTTCTTCGCGATCAGTTCGTCGTGGTTACCACGCTCGATAATGCGTCCCTGGTCGAGGACCATGATCACATCAGCGTTTCTGATCGTCGAGAGTCTATGCGCGATGACAAAAGTGGTTCTGCCAGCCATCAGCTTATCCATACCATCCTGCACGATTTTCTCTGTACGTGTATCGATGGATGATGTAGCCTCATCGAGGATAAGAACTGGCGGATCTGCTATTGCTGCTCGGGCTATTGCTAAAAGCTGCCGCTGCCCAGTTGACAGATTGGCACCGTCACCCTTTAGCACTGTATTATAGCCATTCTTCAGATGGTTTATAAATCCATCAGCGTTCGCCAGCTTTGCTGCTGCCCTGACTTCTTCATCTGTAGCATCAAGCTTTCCGTAGCGGATATTCTCGGCTACCGTGCCTGTGAACAGGTGCGTATCCTGAAGTACGATTCCGAGCGAGCGTCTGAGATCCGGCTTCTTTATCTTATTTATATTGATCCCGTCGTAGCGGATCTTACCGTCCTCTACATCGTAGAATCGGTTGATCAGGTTCGTGATCGTGGTCTTTCCGGCTCCCGTAGCTCCTACGAATGCCACTTTCTGGCCTGGCTTAGCGTAGAGATTTATGTCATAGAGCACCTGCTTGTTAGGCACATAACCGAAATTCACATCTTCCATGACCACATCGCCTACCAGCTTTCTGTAATCGACTGTGTGATCTGCCTGATGCTCATGTCTCCATGCCCAGAGCCCTGTCCTCTCCGGAGTCTCTGTCAGCTTTCCGTTCTCTTCCTTCGCATTCACCAGTGTTACGTAACCGTCGTCTGTCTCTGACTTCTCGTCGAGAAGAGCATAGATACGCTTTGCTCCTGCCATAGCCATTACGATGAAATTAATCTGCTGGCTGACCTGCGAGATAGGCATGTTAAAACTGCGGTTGAATGTCAGGAAGCTGGCGAGCTTTCCGAGTGTAAGTCCCGCAAATCCTGTAATAGCCATAGCTCCGCCGACTACTGCTATGAGCACGTAGCTGACATTTCCAAGCTGGTTATTTATAGGTCCAAGGATATTCGCGTAGGAATTCGCATTTGACGCGCTCTTATATAACGCATCATTTAACTTGTCAAAGTCCTTTATAGCCTCTTCTTCGTGGTTGAATACTTTTACAACTTTCTGTCCATTCATCATCTCCTCGATCTCACCGTTCAGTTCACCGAGGTCTGACTGCTGTTGCGTGTAGAACCTGCCCGAAAGCGAAGCTGCCTTACCAGTCACAAAAATCATTACAGCTGTCATTCCAAGTGTGATAACAGTAAGTATCGGGGAGAGGTATATCATCGATATAAGTACTGCCACTATGGTGAAGGTAGCATTAATGATCTGAGGGATCGACTGGCTGATCATCTGACGCAGCGTATCGATATCATTCGTGTAGCAGCTCATGATGTCACCGTGAGCGTGCGTGTCGAAATATCTGATAGGCAGCGTCTCCATGTGGGTGAACATGGCATCACGCATTTTTTTCAGCATACCCTGATTGACGTAGATCATCAGGAGGTTATACATATATGTAGAAAAAATACCCAGGATGTAGAATGCTGCTACCCGCCTGATGGCTCCGAGCAGCGGTCCGAAGTCGTGGCTTCCGTCTTTTATCATCGGCGTGATGTAGCTGTCGATCAGGGTCTTTGTGAAAAGGGTTCCCTGGACATTCGCCAGCACGCTTACTATGATAAAAATGACTACGAGTATCAGATGGATTGGATACGTCGTAAAAATATCGTGAAACAGCCGCTTCATCGTCGCTCTTGCGGCTTTTCTGTCTGCTTTAGTCGCTCTTCCCTGATTTCTCGGTCTAGGCATCAGTCTTCCTCCTTTTCATCAAAGTCTCCGGATCCGCCAGCCTGTGACTCATACACATCTCTGTAGATCTCGTTTGTCTTCAGGAGTTCATCGTGAGTTCCTACTCCGTTTATTTTTCCCTCGTCCATTACTACTATCCTGTCAGCATCCTGGACTGAGCTGATCCTCTGCGCGATGATGATCTT
>JAQXXU010000016.1 GCA_029226225.1 Lachnospiraceae bacterium
ACCATGGAATCCTGATCATCTTCAGAGCTTACCTGAGTACTTTCGGATTTTGGACTAGAAGAGAAATCTATGATCAAGACTTTAGAGCTGTATACAATAAGTGCCGCCAGCACAAGGCAGGCTGCAATCAGTGTCACTGCCGTTATCAGTGTCACTCTCATTCTAAGTGATATTTTACTCATGGCTATCTCCTTTTGCTATCATATATCCTTCGCCGCGTACTGTTACTATCAGACTGCTGTCACAGTAGGCTGATATTTTTTTGCGTAGATTACTGATATGCACCTTTACCGACATCGAAAACATATCTGCCTCTTCATCCCAAATATGTTCTATCAGCTCCTCTGCGCTGATTACAGTTCCACTGTGTAACGCCAGATATTCAAGAATCGCATATTCCTTCGGCTGAAGATCCAGCTTATGTCCATTTACTGCTGCACTCTTCTGGGCAGTATCTAATGTGAGATTCTGCAGGTGAATTACCGTACTCTGCTGTACAAAGTCTCTTCGGATCAGATTTCTGATTCTTGCTTCGAGCTCCAGGAAATCAAAGGGTTTTCCAAGATAGTCGTTAGCTCCAAGATCCAGCCCCTTTATCTTATCCGGCACAGAGGATCTGGCGGACAGGATCAGCACCTTGGTAGTCATACTCCTGGTTCTTATATCCTTAAGCACCTCTATTCCATCCTTCCCAGGAAGATTCAGATCGAGTATTATCACATCATATTCGTTCTGATAGGCCATCTCTGATCCAGTTATCCCGTCTTCTGCCGTATCGACAGCATATCCGCGCTTCATAAGCCCTCTTTTTAAGGCATCTAGAAGCTGCTCCTCATCTTCTATTATCAAAAGCCTCATACTGTTTTCTCCTTATATGTTCATTACTATCCTAGCGCCACATCGAGCACCATCATCAGCACAAAGCTATCGGTTTCATCACAGGCGCTATCTCGAATATATACATTCCCACCCCAAAAGTCAAACCATGTGAAAAAAGGGACAGACCACTTTTTCATCTTTTTAATTCAGACATTCATAGCCAGCCAGAACAGAACCGCATCGCGAAAATTTCTCGGGTTCATCCCTGTTTTCTCCGCAATCCGGTTAAGCCTCTGCTGAACTGTGTTGACATGCAAAAAAAGCTTAGCTGCCGTCGCTTTAAGAGACATGTCCGAATCATAGTATGTCTTTAAGAATTCTACCTCCGCAGGTTTTAGATCTCCCAGCATCTTTTTTCTGTATTCCTCTCTGGCCGTACCGCTTATCCCCGAAAGAAGGATTTCCAGCTTGAGATCATCGAAGGCAACGAGATCCTGACTGCTCCCGCGGATGGAGCTTATAGCAATGACTGCATCACGCCAGGAATCACCGCACTTTTCGAAGCTTTTATCACTGCCGACAGACAGTTTCAGGATCTGATGATGATCCGATGCAAAACCGGCAAAGACAGACTGATGGCTGTCATATGCTTCCGACCGTATGAGTCCGGCAAACCGGTTCGGATAGATATAGGTGTATACCCCCTCTCCGAGTCGGTCGAAAAAAGCTCTCACCTTCTGCTCCAGCAGGGAGATATTCACTAGATTATAGCGAGTATTGATCTCGATACAGACCATACGATATCTGCCCTTCGGGTCAATATGAAACTCGCTCAGGCAGCTGTCAAAATATTCCCGGTTTTCAAAATCCTCATTCTGTATACAGCGAATCAGATAAGCGCGCCTCTCATCTATGTTCCGATACCTCTCCCCTATTTCCTGCTCGTGCAGAAGAAGTGCCGAGATCCTCTCAGCAAGATGCGCATACTTCCGGGCCTCGGAGGGCTCCGCCGTAATTCCGATTACCGCAATAACCGAGCTGTGATAATAGATTGGAATATTGATACCCTTTCTGGTGCCCGAATAATCCTCGTCGCTGTCCACCTCTATGGTCTCACCGCTTTGTGCGGCCTTTTTTCCCACCTCGTGAAACATCCCTATGCGCTCCGGATCCGTGGATGCGGTAATTTTGCCTTCCGGACTGATAAAATTGATGTTATATCCACACACATCGTGAATGGTATCCACCATCTGCTGTGCCAGACCATGCCGTATCATGCTCTTCATATTCTGTATTTCTCCTCTCTGTTATATCTGACATTTTTTAATTATTTTTTACACAATATATGTCATATATAACATAGCATATTAAGATATTTTTTTCTATAATCAGCATATCAAATAAATGAAAAAGCAGCAGCCCAGTAGAAAGGAGTGCTATATGAAAATTGTGACCGCCATAGATTCGTTCAAGGGAAGCATGACTTCGATTGAAGCGGGGAATGCTTTTTCCGATGGCTTTCATCGAGTGTTTCCCGATGCTGAGATCATAGTGCGTCCGCTTGCAGACGGCGGTGAGGGGACGGTTGAAGCCCTGACAAATGGAATGAACGGACACCTGGAACATGTCACGGTCAGTGGACCTTTCGGACAGCCGACAGACTGTGCCTATGGTTTGATCGAGGATTCCATGACAGCAGTGATTGAAATGAGCGGTGCGGCCGGCATTACTTTAGTTCCTGCCGAGGATTTAAACCCGCTCAAAGCAACAACCTATGGAGTCGGCGAGGTGATTGCAGATGCCATTAAAAAAGGCTGCCGGCGTTTTATAATAGGAATCGGAGGAAGTGCGACGAATGACGGCGGCGCCGGCATGCTTCAGGCTCTTGGCTTCGGCCTTTTAGATGACGATGGCAAAGAGATACCACGAGGCGCCGAGGGGCTTGAAAAGCTTGCTGTGATTACCACAGATCAGGTCATACCAGAGCTTTCGGAATGCACCTTTAGAATCGCCTGTGATGTCACTAATCCGCTGTGCGGAAGCAATGGATGCAGCAGCGTCTTCGGTCCTCAGAAGGGAGCTGGCCCAGAGGATATAAAGAAGATGGATTGCTGGCTCGCCAGATATGCAAAAGTAGCCAGAGCCCTTCATCCGGATGCTGATCCTGAGTTCCCTGGAACAGGTGCTGCAGGTGGGATGGGCTTTGCCTTTCGCACATTTCTGCCCGCAGAGCTCGAGTCCGGAATCCAGATTGTTCTGGAGGAGACCCGTCTCGAATCATACCTGAAGGACGCTGATCTGATAATCACTGGTGAAGGACGGCTAGACTGTCAAACCGCCATGGGCAAGGTACCGGTCGGTGTCGCAAGCCTCGCAAAAGCACACGGGAAGCCTGTCATCGCATTTGCCGGAAGCGTCACCGATGATGCGAGCGCCTGCATAGAATGCGGCATCGATGCATATTTCCCTATCGTACGCGGCGTTTCGACATTAGAAGAAGCCTGTGACAGCGAAAACGCTAAGAAAAATATGGCCGCTGCGGCTGAGCAGGCGGCCCGGCTGATTAAACTTACTCTATCATTCCCGATTAAATAAGGAGGTAAGGCAATGACATATACGTTTTCAACTGCATGTGAAAAAAGGGACAGGTCCATTTTTCATCTTTTTCAGGTCGCTGCTTTTACTGCAAAAAAGGAGCAGCCTCCCCTTCTACCGGATGTCAATCTCCGGTGGCTCGTCGAGGTGCTCCGATACATACTTTCCGTCCTTTTTTCTCTGCTTCACACATTCCGTCAGTAGATATTCTATCTGCCCGTTTACCGAGCGGAAATCATCCTCAGCCCAGGCCGCAATTGCATCGTATAATTTTTCACTCAGTCGAAGCGGAACCTGCTTCTTTGACATCTGCTCACCTGCTTTCTGTATTTAACGCAAACAACGACTCTTGCCATACTGCACATACCAGGTATGGCAAAGTCGCCGCTTTCTCCCATTGATTTTTAGTACAGGCTGCCGGAATTTACGACAGGCTGCGCATCATGGCTGCCACACAGAACGACAAGAAGGTTAGATACCATAGCTGCCTTTCTTTCCTCATCGAGATCTACCATGCC
>JAQXXU010000017.1 GCA_029226225.1 Lachnospiraceae bacterium
TCGGTATTCCCGTTCTACTGGATGATCACAGCAGCTACGAATAACACCGTAGATGTCGCCCGAGGCAAGATCTGGTTCGGCACAGAAGCAGCGAAGAACTTTGTAAAGCTGTTGAACTTCAGCAAAGAGATCACTCTCGGCGGTACGATGTGGAATTCATTCCGCTACGCAGCCATTCAGACTATTCTCTGCTTGTTTGTCTGCTCACTTGCCGGCTTTGGCTTTGAGCTTTACCATGATAAGTGGAAGGACAGACTTTTCAGTATCCTCCTTCTTGCCATGATGGTTCCTCAGGTAGCTACTATGATCCCTCTGTTCAAGATGATATCGCAGATGCACATGCTGAATACATCAGTAGCGTTCATCCTTCCGGCTATCGCAACACCGTTCATGATCATGATGTTCAGACAGAACTCACGTAACTTCCCTGTAGATATCATGGAAGCAGCCAGAATGGACGGACTTACAGAAATCGGTATTTTCTTCAGAATGTATCTGCCAATCATGAAATCTACATACGCTGCAGCTGCAGTTATCTGCTTCATGAACGCGTGGAACGCATACCTGTGGCCAAAGGTAGTCATGAACCAGCCTAAGGCACAGACAATGCCTATGCTGATCGCAAATATGGCCAGTGGTTACACCACAGACTACGGTATGCTTATGATGGGCGTTCTGTTCTGCTCTATTCCTACGATGATCATCTTCTTCGTACTTCAGAGACAGTTCGCAGAAGGTATCACAGGAGCAGTCAAGTGATCATAATCTACTTATAAAACCAAGGCGCGGCCTCCCGGAAACCGTTTTTTCTGTAAGGTCGCGCTATATTTTTACAAAAATAGGAGGGAACATGCCTGAGTTTAATTTTGAAATCGTAAAAGATCCCAGAATTTTTCAGGAGAACAGGCTGGATGCACATTCAGATCATGAGTGGTACATCGATGCGAAAAATGAAGAGTCAGGGAGAAGCGACTGTAAGTATTCTTTGAATGGAAGCTATCACTTTCACTACGCAGAGAACTTCGGTGCAGTAATAAAGGGCTTTGAAAAAAATGACTTTGACGTAGCAGGCTGGAATACGATCAATGTTCCTGGTCATATCCAGATGCAGGGATATGGTTCACCGCAGTATGTAAACACTGAATACCCATGGGATGGAGTTGAGGAAGTTCTGCCGGGAGAAATTCCTGCAGAGCATAACCCTGTCGGTCAGTATGTGAAATTCTTCACTCTTCCTGACTATATGAAAAATGGGCCGGTATATATATCATTTCAGGGAGTTGAGAGCGGATTTGCTCTATGGCTCAACGGCTCCTATGTGGGATATAGTGAAGATAGTTTCACTCCGGCTGAGTTCGATCTGACACCATACATAAACGAAGAAGGAGAGAACAGACTGGCACTTGATGTATTCAGATATACTTCAGGAAGCTGGTGTGAAGATCAGGACTTCTTCAGATTTTCAGGTATTTTTCGTGAAGTCTATCTGTATACAGTGCCAAAGGTTCATGTCTGGGATCTGAAAGTAAATGCGGGACTTGACGATAGTTATTCTGATGGTATCCTCAGTATAAAAATGGATGCTCATGGATCAAAAGGTTCTGCAAAGATAAATCTGTACGATAACGATACAGAGGAATTGATCCTGGAAAAGAAAGTTGAAATATGCGACAAAGAAAAAGAGTACCAGATAAAGGAACCAGCACAGTGGAGCGCTGAAATACCAAACCTGTATGATCTGGAAATAGAAGTACTTGATGAATCAGGTAATATCACAGAGTATATCGATGAAAAAGTGGGATTTCGCCGCTTTGAGATGAAAGACGGGGTTATGTGCATCAATGGAAAACGGATAGTATTCAATGGTGTGAACCGTCATGAATTCTCGGCACAGAAGGGCAGAGCCATCGGAAAAGATGAGATACTCGTAGATCTGATGACTATGAAACAGAATAACATCAATGCGATTCGGACCTGTCATTACCCGAATCAGACTTACCTGTACAGGCTGGCAGATGAACTGGGATTTTATGTGATAGACGAGACAAACCTCGAAACACACGGAACCTGGGACCACATCTGGAGAGACAAGCTGGATAAGTCATTTGCTGTACCAGGTGACAGACCTGAGTATCACGATATGGTCCTGGATCGTGCGAACAGCATGTATCAGAGAGATAAGAACCATGCATGCATTCTGATCTGGTCTTTAGGAAACGAATCCTATGGTGGTAAAAATCTGCTTGAGATGCATGATTTCTTTAAAAAAGTAGATCCTACCCGCCTTGTACACTACGAAGGGGTAGTAAATGACGACCGTTATCCGGAAACCACGGACATAAAGAGCGTCATGTACTGGCCTGTAAAAGCGATAGAAGAGTACCTGGCGGAGCACCAGGACAAGCCTTTTATCTGCTGTGAGTATTCACATGCGATGGGAAATTCATGTGGAGGCATAGATGAATATGTAAAGCTGACCAAGCGGAATAGACTATTCCAGGGAGGCTTCATCTGGGATTATATAGATCAGGCTATAGAGACTAAGGATCGTTATGGGAATACCTACTACGGCTACGGAGGAGACTTCGATGACAGGCCGAATGACGGCAGTTTTTCAGGCGACGGTCTCTGTTATGCGGGTGACAGACGACCTACTCCGAAGATGCAGGAAGTAAAGTCGGTTTATTCGCCTATAGAGATAAGCTTTACTGACGATGAGCTGATAGTAAAGAATGACAATCTGTTTAAGAATGTCGAAGACTATATATGCACAGTTACTACAAGCATGGAAGGAAGAGTAGTAGACAGCAGTGCCGGTACCATAGAAGTAGAGCCTGATAAAATTGTGAATATCCCGCTTCAGAAGAACTTATCAGGGGATGATGAAAAAGTCATCACAGTTTCTTTTTCGCTGAAATACGATGAACCATGGGCTCCGAAGGGTCATGAGATTGCTTTCGGACAGAAAGTCATAGGCAAAAGGAAAGAAGCAGACCATAGCCATGGCAGGATGAAGGTCGTTCATGGATGGGTAAATACCGGAGTGCAGGGAGATGACTTCAGCATTATATTTTCTAACCTGTTTGGAGGACTGGTATCCTATAAGAAAGCGGGCGTGGAGCTGATCAAGAATTCGCCGAGACCGAATTTCTGGAGACCGATGACAGAGAATGACATCGCAAATCATCTGCCGTTCAGAGCAGGCCAGTGGAAAAATGCTTCAACTTTCCTGAGCGTAAATGATGGTAAGCAGGTGGCTGATTATCATGTGGAGGAAGATGGACAGACCGTTACGGTGAAATACACCTACTATCTGCCGACTATGCCTGAGAAGAAAGTATATCTTTCTTACCGTGTATTCCCTGACGGAGCGGTAAAGACCAACCTTTCTATGAATGGAACTGAAGATATAGGTGAGCTGCCATCGTTCGGAGTACTGTTTACTATGAAGGCAGATTTCGATAATCTCAGATGGTACGGAAATGGTCCAGAAGATACATATACTGACCGTGAAAACGGTGGAAAGCTTGACGTCTGGGAGAACAAGGTTCTCGACAATATGGCCGGTTACCTTAGACCTCAGGAAAGCGGCAACCACACTAAAGTCCGCTGGGCAGAGGTGACAGATGAGCATGGAAGAGGCTTGCGTTTCGAAGGTGATGATCTGAGCTTTTCAGCTCTGCCGTGGAGTCCGGATCAGATAGACTGCGCGGATCATCCAAATGAGCTTCCACCTATCCAGGCTACTTATATAAGAGTGGATAAAGTGCAGGAGGGAGTTGGAGGAGATGACACCTGGGGTGCTAGGCCACTGCCTAAATATATCATAGATAACTCCAAGCCATTGGAATTCTCCTTCTGGTTTAAGGGAATTTAAAAAATTTCCTGATATGTCCACCGACTTTCATAAAGTCGGTGGATTTTTTATGTATATAATGATAAAATAGCAGGAAATACTTTAGAAAAAGGAAGTGGCTTATGTATTTACAGGATGTACATGTAGAAAACTACGCAAACAGGGGAAAGAGCATAGGAATGCAGATGCTGAGGATATTTATGATAGTGCTGGCAGTAGGAAGCCTGCTCCTTGGAATGATGGTTCCGCCGTTTTTCTTCGGAACGATTGGATTCGGACTTCTAGCATGGTTCTTAGGAACCAGGATAGAACTGGACTTTGACTACTCTTATACTAATGGTACTATCGATATAGCAAAGGTATTTACGAAGAGTTCCAGAAAAAAATTCCTTTCATTCGAGATGAAGGATGTGGTAGCAGTAGCGCCTGTAGGAACAGATCCGGTTAGAGGCTACGAGGGCAGAGGTTTTAAAGTAATCGACTGCAGCAGCAGAGATCCGCAGATAAAGACCTACGAAGTCGTATATCACGATTCGAAGTCATCAAATAATGGAGTGACAGTGGTACTGATGGATTTAGAGGATGATTTTCTCGATGCCATGAGAACCGTTTCGCCAAGTGCAGTGCATAAAGACTGAAAATGAAAAAACAAGAAGATATAGAGAGTCTGGTCGATGAACTGAATCAGGAGACCGGACTCGATTTTTCGCTGAAAGACAATGGAGAAGATCCAAAAGAGACAGCAAAGACTCTGACAAAGCTGATCCACAGGTACAAGGGAACTCAGAACGCCGGATTTTTCTTAAAACAGTATCTGCTAGGGGAGGTGCCAGAGGAAGAAGTCGAGGAGAAATCGGTACTGTATCACTTTGATACAGAGTCCTACTGGACAGTGATACTCTTAAGCTTCAAGCAGAATTATGAGCCGTATATGCTCAGAATGATCTCATCGCTTTACAGACCTGGAGCTGATCACTCGGTGGAAATGGATCCTAAGCATCTGGTTCTTGTCAGGCAGCTAAAAAAAGAGGCTCCCGAAGAAGAAATAAGAGAAATGGCATCAGTTATCGTGGATACACTGAGTACGGAGGCCATGATTTCTGTCAAAGCGGCTTATGATACCTGTTATGCGGATTTCAGCGAGCTGCCGCAGTCATATCGGAATGTATGCAGTGCGGATGCCATAGGAAATCTTTTTATGGATGGCGAGCAGGTATACGGATATCACAGACTGGGACTGGGGAAGCTGATATATGCTCTGCCAAGAGAGACCTGTGAGGACTTTTTAAAGGATCATCTGGGGGATTTCGACCTGGCAGAGATAGACCCGGAGACAAGAAACACTATCAGGGTATTTTTTGATAGTGGACTTTCACTCGCAGAGACAGCGAGAAACTTATACGTACACAGGAATACACTCGTATACAGGATAGAAAAGCTCGAGAAACAGTGTGGACTTGATATCAGAAAATTCGATGATGCGATCGTGATGAAGATAGCTCTTATGATCTACGATTATATCAGATAAAAAACGAACCCCGGAAGCTTAACACTTCCGGGGCTCTACTTTTATAAGAAGGATTTATCAGTCTGTGATAGTAAGCTCCGTATCTTTGTCAAAGTAATGAGTCTTTGACATATCGAGATGGAAACTCATCTTATCGCCTGTCTTAGCCTTTGTACGTGGGTCAACTCGAGCAGTAACCTGAGTGCCTGCATAATCGAAATACAGGAATACTTCGGCACCAAGAAGCTCGTAAACACGGATTGTAGCGTCAATCGAGTTACCAAGCTCAACCTCTGAAGCTCCTGACTCTGGATCATAGATGTCCTCAGGACGGATACCAAGGATAACAGTCTTTCCTTCGTAACCTTTCTCGATGAGAACCTTAGCTTTATCAGCAGGAACCTTCAGTTTAGCCTCGCCAACAGTAGCGATAACGTCGCTGCCTTCCTTTGTGATCTTCGCATCGAGGAAGTTCATCTGAGGAGATCCAATGAATCCAGCAACGAAGAGGTTCTTCGGATGAGCATACAGAGACTGTGGGGAATCAATCTGCTGAACGACACCGTCTCTCATAACGACGATTCTGGTACCAAGTGTCATAGCCTCGGTCTGATCATGTGTAACGTAGATGATCGTAGCACCAAGTCTGTCATGGAGCTTACTGATCTCAATACGCATCTGAACACGGAGCTTAGCATCGAGGTTTGACAGAGGCTCGTCCATGAGGAATACCTTAGGGTTACGAACGATAGCACGGCCCATGGCAACACGCTGTCTCTGACCACCTGAAAGAGCCTTCGGCTTACGGTCAAGGAGCTTATCCAGATCAAGGATCTTTGCAGCTTCCATAACTCGCTTCTGGATCTCAGCCTTGTCGACTTTTCTGATCTTCAGTCCGAAAGCCATGTTATCGAAAACTGTCATGTGTGGGTACAGAGCGTAGTTCTGGAATACCATTGCGATATCACGGTCCTTAGGCTCTACTGAGTTCATGACCTTTCCGTCGATAAGAAGCTCACCTGAAGTGATGTCCTCAAGACCGGCGATCATACGAAGGGTAGTTGACTTACCGCATCCAGAAGGTCCTACGAAAATGATGAACTCTTTATCTGCTACGTCGAGGTTGAAATCCTTAACAGCTTCGAAACCGTTAGGATAAACCTTGCAGATATTATGAAGTGAAATACTTGCCATTTTTAATTTCCTCTTTTCTAAAGAATTGGAATTTCTTACTACGATTATCATTCTACTGAAAAAAATAACCAAAAACAATGGCAGAATGACCAAAGATTTAAGCATATTTTCGTTACAATAACCATGGTAGAAAATGTCATTAGAAAATGCTATAATGACAGAGATTAGGCATGCCTCGGGGGTAATGCGCAGGAGGGACGAATGGATCCAATGAAAAAAGGTTATATCAGAACGTATCTGACGATACCTCTTGATATGATACCGCTTATGATAGTGGTGACGATCGGGCTTTACGTATATAGCGGAAAAGCGGCCGGACTGACTATGCTGCTGGTGACGATTTTTTACGCAGTCATCATTATAGCCTCATATCTTGTCGAAAAGAAAAAAATAACCGATGAGATCATAAAGTTTGCGGCAGAGTATGGAACGGTACAGAAAGAACTTCTGAAGAAC
Organism: Lachnospiraceae bacterium; assembly: GCA_029226225.1. GTDB lineage: Bacteria > Bacillota > Clostridia > Lachnospirales > Lachnospiraceae > Weimeria. The sequence goes on from JAQXXU010000017.1 coordinate 7,014, forward strand.
TTCCAGCTGCCATATGCGGTGCTTGATGAGAACGGCAGGTTCTTATGGATGAACGATACTTTTTCGGAGAAGACAGGGGAGAATCCGGATTATAAGAAGTCCATAGCAAACCTTTTTCCAGAACTGAGCAGAGAGGCTCTGGAAAAAATAGACGAAGAGCCTGTAAAGATCCGTGTCGAGCATAAGGACAGGATATATCAGGCAGTCCTCCAGAAGATGGATTTCAAGGCCGAGAGTAATAACGGCGATTTTGGAAAAATGCTCGGTGGTACGCTGATCTCTGTGATGCTTTTTGATGAAACAGCCCATGAGAAGCTGAAAAAATCGTTTAACGATCAGAAGCTTGTGACTGGACTCATTTATATAGATAATTACGATGAGACTATAGATTCTCTCGATGATGATGTAAAGAAGTCTCTGATCCGTGCGATAATAGACAGGAAGATAGGAAAGTACTTCCGCCAGGCAGATGCCATCATCAGAAAGACAGATTCAGACAAGTACTTTATCATCTTCCAGCAGAAATACCTAAAGAAGCTTGAAGAGAATAAATTCTCCATTCTGGACGATGTGAAGAACACAAAAGTCGGAAATGACCGTGAAGTCACACTTTCTATAGGAATAGGAAAAGGTGCAAAGACTTATTCACAGAGTGCGGAGTACTCACGTGCAGCCATTGACGTAGCGCTCGGACGTGGAGGCTCGCAGGTAGTAGTAAAGAGCAAGAACCATGTATCCTACTACGGAGTCAGGGGAAAAGAAGTCGAAAAGACCACCCGTGTAAAGGCCAGGGTGAAGGCTCAGGCGCTCCGTGAGATGATGGAGACAAAGGATTCAGTCATTGTAATGGGACATCAGATCTCAGATGTCGATGCGCTGGGAGCAGCAGTCGGAGTGTACTGCGCAGCCAGAGAACTCGGAAAGAAATGCCAGATAGTCTTAAACACTATCACCACTTCACTTAGACCGCTGGTGGATAAGTTCACACCGGAGGACGGTTATCCGGAGGATATGTTCATAAACTCTGAGAGAGCGCTTGAACTGGTAAATGACAATACGCTGGTTATGGTAGTCGACACTAATCGTCCGTCCTATACTGAATGTCCGGAGCTTCTTGAGAAAAGCCAGAGCATAGTCGTATTTGACCACCACAGGCAGGGAAGTGAGAGGATAGAAAATCCTATACTTTCTTATATAGAGCCTTACGCATCAAGCGCCTGTGAGATGATAGCAGAGACTTTACAGTATTTTTCAGACAGGATGCAGCTGGCACCACAGGAGGCTGACTGTATCTATGCTGGAATTCTTATCGATACGAATAACTTCATGACAAAGACCGGAGTCCGGACTTTTGAAGCAGCAGCTTATCTGAAGAGAAGTGGAGCAGAAGTCACAAGAGTAAGAAAACTCCTGCGTGAAGATATGGCTACATATAAGGCCAGAGCAGAGGTGGTAAGGCACGCGGAAGTGTACAGAGGCTCGTTTGCTATCTCAGTATGCCAGACAGATGAGGTCGAGAGCCCAACTATAGTCGGAGCACAGGCATCCAACGAGCTGCTGAATATAGTCGGTATCAAAGCCAGCTTCGTTATGACTGAGTATAAAGGCAAAATATACGTAAGTGCCCGTTCTATAGATGAAATCGATGTACAGCTGATAATGGAGCGTCTTGGAGGCGGCGGCCATCTGAATGTGGCCGGAGCACAGATAGAGGGAGAATCAGTAGATGAGGTCAAGCAGAGGATAAAAGATATCCTTGATGCTATGATCGAGGAAGGAGAAATCAGGGACTGAAGGTAATACTTTTAGCAGATGTAAAATCACACGGAAAAAAGGGAGATGTGATCGAGGTATCAGAGGGATTCGGCAGAAATGCTCTAATAAAGAAGGGCCTTGCACTTGAAGCAACTCCGGTAAATATCAATAATCTGAAGCTTCAGAACAAGCATGCAGAGAAAGTGGCAGAAGAGAACCTCGAAGCTGCGAAGGAAATGGCTGAAAAGGTAAAGGACTGGAAGGTGGAGACTACACTTAAGTCCGGAGAAGGCGGAAGAACCTTCGGCTCTGTCTCTGCGAAGGAGATAGCTGAAGCAGTCGAGAAGCAGTATCATGAAAAAATAGACAAGAAAAAGATCCATCTGCCGGAACCTATCAGATCTCTCGGAGTTCATGAAGTGACTCTGAAGCTTCATCCACAGGTAACAGCTACACTCAGAGTCCACGTAGGAGAAAAGAACTAAATGGCAAATCCGGAAGACATTTATGCTCCGCCAGACACGGACGATGATTTTTTTGCGCCGGAGACGGAGGGGTACCAGCAGCAGGCTGAAGCAAAAAGTGATCTGGCGCCGCAGATGCCACAGAGTCTTGAGGCAGAACAGTGTGTGGTAGGCGCCATGCTTATGGATCCGAACACAGTTCCTGTGGCTACGGAGATAATCAATGAATCGGATTTTTACTATCAGCTGTACGGAACCATTTTTATCACGATAGTAGAACTCTATAATCAGAACAAGTCGGTGGATCCGGTTACAGTAATAAATCTCCTCCGCGAGAAGGGGGTTTCCCAGGAGTACACTGAAGCTGGTTTTATCAGCGGACTGATGAATGCAGTACCGCTTGCTACAAATATCCGTAGCTACTGTGAGATAGTAAAGAAGAAGTCCCTACTTCGTCAGATCATATCAGTAAACCAGGATATAGAAAAAGACTGTTATAGTGGGGACAAATCCGTAGAGGATATTCTCGATTCAACAGAGGCGAAGTTCCTGTCACTGCTACAGAAAAGAGGAGTAGGTGACAGCACACCTATAGAAGACGTAGTGGATGAGGCTATGGACCGGATAGAAGAGGCTTCAAAGCTCGAGGGGAATGTCACAGGAATTCCAACAGGCTTCTTAGACCTCGACTATCAGACAGCAGGCCTTCAGAACTCGGATATGATCCTTATCGCAGCCCGTCCTTCAATGGGAAAAACAGCCTTCGCACTGAACATAGCTCACTATGTGGCTATGCATGAGAGAAAATGGGTGGCTATTTTTTCACTCGAGATGTCAAAGGTTCAGTTGATGAACAGGCTTTTATCACTTGAGTCGAGAGTAGATGCGCAGAAGCTGAGGACTGGAAATCTCTCGGATACGGAGTGGGGAGATCTGCTTGAAGCTGCCGATAAGCTGGCGGAAGCTCCGCTTATCATAGATGATACTCCGGCTATCAGTGTGTCTGAGCTCCGTAGTAAGTGCAGAAAGTTCAAACAGGAGCATGATTTAAGTCTTGTGATGATCGACTACCTGCAGTTGATGACGAACAGTAAAAAGTCTGATTCAAGACAGCAGGAGATTTCGGATATATCAAGAGCCCTGAAGTCTTTAGCCAGAGAACTGAATGTACCAGTAGTAGCGCTTTCACAGTTGAACCGTGGAGTGGAGCAGAGAGACGACAAGAGGCCTATGCTTTCGGATTTGCGTGATTCGGGAGCCATCGAGCAGGATGCCGATGTCGTAATGTTTATCTACAGAGATGATTACTACAACAAAGATACAGACAGGAAGGGCATCTCAGAGATCATCATCGCTAAGCAGCGTAATGGTCCGGTAGGTACGATAGAGCTGGTATGGCTGCCTGAACTTACCAGATTCGCAAATAAAGAGCATAGAAAAAAGAAAAATCAGTAAAAAAAGGAGCTGTCCGGATGGACAGCTCCTTTCGATTTCTGTGGATAAAATCCTGCTTATCAGCCCTGGCTGATAGCTCCTGTAGGGCAGACACCTGCGCAGGTTCCGCACTCAACACATGCATCAGCATCGATCTGATACTGTGTATCTCCCTGTGAGATAGCTCCTACCGGGCACTCAGGCTCGCATGTACCACATGAAACACATGAATCTGAAATAACGTATGCCATAATTCTTTCCTCCGTTTACTACATACCTTACATACTTACTTTTTGCTGTATACGAACAGCTTTTCTATAAGCTATACTACAACAGCGTTTCCGAAAGTACAAGTACTAAATTCAATACTTTGTAACCCTACTATAAAGTTAGGCTATCCTTACGATGAAAAATACATTGTACGCAATCTGACACTTGCGAAAGGCGTAAAAAGGGTATATACTCAACACAAACGAGCAGAAAAGTCTGTGCGTTTGTTGTAATTCAAACGTACATTTTTTCGGAAAAAGATATGATATAACTGTAGAAAGTTATGAACTGAAGAAAGGAGTACATATATGGACGCACCACAGGTAGAAAAGGATACTATGATCGGGGAACTGCTTCAGATCGATACGAATATCGCGCCAATCCTCTTTGGCATCGGAATGCATTGCCTCGGCTGCCCGGCATCACAGATGGAAACTATCGAAGAGGCTGCCATGGTTCATGGAATCAACCCACAAGATCTCGTAGACGAGATCAATAAATTCCTGGCAAAAGAAAACGCAGCCGCGCAGCCAGCGGAAGCTTAAATCTCCGAAAAGCAACCATCCCCGGTTTCTGTTTGAAACCGGGGATGGTTTTTTAATGCTGTGGAGTAAGCATGAGTTTTATTACGATCAAAGCAACTATAGGAATGAGTTTTTTACAGTGCTCTTTGATGTATAGGTCACTGCCAATGGAAATCTCTTTAGGATATCCGAATTCACAGAAGGTATCGGAGATTTTTTTGATAGTGTCATCTGAGAGATTATAATAGTGTACAGGCACTAGATAGGCACCAGACTTTGAACGATATATACCAACGCTGACATCCAGATGAGGACTCAGTGAAGATATGGCTTTAGTTACATCATCAAGTGAATCAAATTCATACACAGCCTCGGCCCATGAATCATTCTCATCGGTAGAGCTGTGGCGCAGAAGGTATTTGTCAGTATCACTTGTATCAGTTACAGCATCAAAAATGGACTTCAGGATATCACCGATAGTAGTCGGAAAACTTTCATCGGAAGAAGCATTTCCATCACCTGACGAAGATGCATTTTCGTCGCTATCTTCGGCAAAAACTGAGTATCTGGGGTCGATGTCATCCATATAACCATCAGTTGAAAAAACTATATCCAGACTTCCATCACTTAATGGAATGGCATCTACAGCTACTGCTGGGCTGTCCTTTGAACCGAAACTGTATTTTTTTGCAAGAAAAATAGCCAGGTCATGAATTAAAGTACGCATCACAGGAGATGCGTAGGATGCATCATCAAGAGAAAATCCACGATTTGCTATGTCATCAGGAGCGAGAATACACTCCATGGTCTGATCATCTATTCTGTTAATACGCATTATAAAAATCTCCTCTTTCATCTGTTAGTCCCTACATAATAAACCAGAAAATGCTGTTTGTAAACCTCATAAGACAATTGTCATAATTGTTCATACGAAAGGAACTATTGTTTATAATTGTTTATTTTCTGTTTAGAAAGATAAACAAAAAATAAATTCCATAAAATAAAAATTAAATCGTACTGTTTTCTGTTGGCAAAGGAGAAAAAAGAGAGTATAAAAGAATTAATAAGAAAGCCATCAGAAAGGAGAGAGACATAAAAGAGAAGGCAGAATACAGACCGGTAGCGACGCTTCATCATTCGGAGAGCATGGATGTCATCCTAGCTGAGCATACCGGACTTCGAGAGCTTAGGGTTTTAAAGCGGATAGAGAAGGACACATCACAGGGGTACTCCGATGCAGCGTTCCAGTTGCACAGAGAAGCAGAGATACTTACAGGACTTAAAGTACCCGGCATTCCACTCATATATGATTTTTGGGAAGACAAAAAAGAAATCTGTCTCATAGAGGAATACGTACAGGGACTGTCACTGCAGGAGTATCTGCTCAGGAATGAAACTGTGGATTTCAGATTTATCACAGATGTACTGATCCAGATCCTTGATATCATGGTGTATCTGCATGGACTAGATCCACCGATCAGACATCAGGACTTAAAGACAGAGCATGTGATCCTTCAGAAGGGAAGAGTGATCCTTATAGATTACGGAATTGCATCTTTTCTGCGTGGAGACAGGAGCGAGGATATCGGAACAGATGATATCGAAGCACTAGCCTCTATGGCAGAGGAACTGGCCGTACACTGTTCTACTTATATTCCATCCTGGTTTAAAAGGTCGCTTCGAAAGGCAGGTGCCAGGGACGATTCAGCCAGATACAGTTCAGCAGCCGAGTGGAGAGATTTTCTTACAGAGCAGCGGAACAAAGAAAAAAATAAAAAGGGGCTTCTTATTAAGAAAATAGCCGTAGTAGGAAATGAAAGGGGAATCGGTACTACACATATCACCTTCAGTATCACCACATATCTGAACTATACAGGCAGAAAAGCCTGTTACGTCAATCTGACCGGACGGCCGTTACTCATCAGGATTAAAGAAAATTTATGCACAGAATTTTATGAGAAGAACGGTATCATATACCACAAATGGTTTCGTGGGAAACCAGACTTTGGTCCGGCGATAGTAGGAACGGGAATGGGGGACGACATCAAGGTGTGTGACTGTGGGACTGATTTTTCAAAGGCAGCTGATGCTGATCTGACTATATATGCTGTAGGTAGCAGGCCATGGCAGAGCAGGCAGCTGATGCGGGAATATCTGGATAAGGATAGTACAATTCTGGCATTGACACCTGCAAATCCTGGAATGGCGCTGGCGCTGGCCAGATCTGCGGGACACAGGGTGATCAGCCTGCCTTTAGAAAAGAATCCTCTGCATCCGGACAGGAAAGTAATGAAAGTATATGACAGTATTTTTAAAAAGTGTGAAGAGAAAGGACATTTTTAGGAAAACAGTCTGCTATGGACTGATCTCAACTTCAGAGAAGATAGATATCATGTCTGCATCTATTGCTCTGGCAAATTATTTTGCCTCAGCAAAAGGATATCGTACAGCTCTGGTGTTAAATGGTGAAGACCAGGCAGAACTTCAGATGCTTTCGGAAATGAAATGCGAGGATGTGGATCCAGTGGGATATTCTGACGAATACCTGACATACTATGTAGTCACAAATGCTGGAGAAATGAGGAAGCTGAAGAATAAAGATTATGAAAGAATAGTACTCAAAACGGATGCAAGACAGATAAACGATGAACTGGTCAGAGAGACAGACCATATAAGGATTTTCGGAGATGTATCACCGTGGCGATATAATGACATAAGAACGACCATGCGTGATTCCTTCAGGCGCTGTCATTTTTTGGAGCAGGGGTTTGGGAACTGTCTGTATACAGCGTCGGCCAGAGATAAGGACATCGAGAGATTCAGGTCAGAGTTTAATGCAGATGTAATCCAGACTGGCTTCTTCAGGGATCCCTACAGGCTTGAGAGAACAGACCTGGTACAGGTCGAGAAACTATTGTAATGTATAGAAAGGAGGTAAACGGAAACCAGATATGATCCAGAACCGGCCAATATATCAAACTCACTGGAAGACTCATACAGTCGTCCGGGTCCATTATAAGAGGAGATAGCTGCACTGAATAAAGGCCGGAACTAATGAAAGACATCAGAACCCTGGATGTGGAAAGTGCACAGGCAGGGTTCTTTTTCGGTTGTTAAAAAAAGAAGATTGGTTTATAATCGGTCTAAAAGATAAATGGAAGGAAACCTTCTGATGGAAAAAAGAAACGCATTGTCAAAAAACACCACGTGGTTTGCACTGCTGGTGGCACTTATAGTGGTACTTGCGCTGGCTACATTCGGTATCTGGACTGTACGCTACGCACCGACGAAAGAGCGGATGAGCATCAAAGAATACTATGGTATATCAGGTGATGAGGCGGCACTTTTTATAAATGGTAAACAAATAAAACCAGATGGCAATAAGGCGGCGGCACAGATAAAGGACGGGCATTTTTACATAGCATTATCTACCCTGAAGTCGAAACTGGATGACGGATATGTATATGACAGTACAGAGCAGATACTGAGGTACACCACAGACAGCGAAGTGATTTCAGTAAACAGGGATGATACCTTCTACACATCTGGTCGGTCTAAGAATGAGATGAAGGAGAAAATCGTCATTCAGGGAGGATCGGACAGAACTTTTGTGGCTCTTGATTTTGTGAAGAAATTCACAGATATAAAGACAAAAACGGCAAAGGATCCGAACCGTGTGGTAGTCGAAAAAGCAGGCTATAAGAAAAATGTTACCGAGCTTAAAAGAGATACGGAAGCCAGGCGATTTGGTGGACCAAAGAGCAAGATACTGTCAGACGTGAAAAAAGGTACGCAGGCTACCGTGATAGAATCTTATGGCAAGTGGGATAAAATCCTGACTGCAGATGGCATAGAGGGCTGTGTAACGAGCTCGAGCCTGGATACAATAAAGGGCAGAACTGTCGGGAAATCTTTGCCGGCGAGGACATATGACCATATCACCATGAAGAATAAGGTCAACCTGCTCTGGCATCAGGTGACAAACCGTACGGCAAACAGCTCGGTCAACAGGGTGCTTTCGAATGCAAAGGGTATAAATGTGATCAGTCCTACCTGGTTCAGACTGGCAGATAATCAGGGCGGACTTACGGACATAGCCAGCCTGAGTTATGTGAAAACAGCGCACAATGCGGGAGTGCAAGTCTGGGGATTAGTAAGTAATTTCGAAAACCAGTCAGTGGATACGACGACTGTGCTGAATACTACTTCCTCCCGGGATAATCTGATAAATAACCTGATAGCCAAGGCCATAGCCTATAATCTCGATGGGATAAATGTAGACTTTGAACAGGTGCAGACAGCCGCAAAAGACGGTTATGCCGAGTTTATCAAAGAACTATCGCTGAAGTGTGAGAATAATGATCTGGTCCTGTCAGTGGATAACTATCCGCCAACAGCGTCCAGTACACATTACAATAGAAAGGTCCAGGCCAACTACGCGGATTACTGTATAGTGATGGCATACGATGAGCACTATAAGACATCTGATCCAGGAAGTAATGCATCAATCTCATTTGTCAGAGATGCAGTAAAGAACTCACTGAAAGAGATTCCTAAGAGCAGACTGATCCTCGGTATGCCTTTCTATGCAAAGCTCTGGACTACAAAAGACGGAACGACTACACTAAAAACCATCAGCATGAAGGACATATCATCGTATCTGAAGCAGTATAATGTACAGGAAACCTGGGATGATGACCTGGGGCAGAACTATGCAGAGTTTTCGAATGATGGGGCAAAGATTCAGTTATGGGCAGAGGATGAAAAGTCACTGGCTCTGAAGCTTGAAGTCATGAAATCGAACGGCCTTGCAGGAGGCGCGTTCTGGAAGGAAGGTCTCGAGGACTACAGTGTCTGGGATCTGATAGGGAATTACATGAAATGAATACACAGATTATAAAAGTAGATCCGGAGCATCCGGACATAGAACAAATTCGTATAGCAGCAGATATACTGAAAAATGGCGGTCTTGTAGCGTTTCCGACTGAGACAGTCTATGGGCTTGGTGGAGACGCCGAAGATGCAGGAGCATCGAAGGCTATCTATGCCGCAAAGGGTAGACCATCGGATAATCCACTGATAGTACATATCTGCGACTATTCACAGCTTGAAAAAATAGCCAGCGATCTGCCACCAGAGGCTAAAAAACTATCAGATGCTTTCTGGCCGGGTCCTATGACCCTTATAGTGAATAAAAACCAGGTGATCCCACATGAGACTACCGGAGGCTTAGACACGGTCGCAGTGCGCTTCCCGAGCCATCCGGTAGCTAATGCACTGATACGTGAATCCGGGTGCATGATAGCGGCTCCAAGTGCTAACACTTCGGGCAGACCGTCACCTACGAAGGCGGAGCATGTCATTCATGACCTGAGTGGAAAAATAGACGCTATAATAGACGGTGGACCGGTTCAGATAGGACTGGAGTCTACGATAGTGGATCTGACAGAAGATGTACCGACTATCCTGCGTCCTGGGTATATCAACAAACAGATGCTTGAGGACGTGGTAGGCGAAGTGAAGGTGGATCCAGGCATTCTCGGTACAGAGAATGTTCATGTACGTCCGAAAGCGCCTGGAATGCGTTATAAACATTATGCTCCAAAAGGTGATCTGAAGATAGTCAGTGGTGACCAGGACAAAGTAGTCGCGGAGATAAACAGGCTTGCAGAAGAGGGAGAGAACTCTGACAAAAAAGTCGGAATTATCGCAACAGAAGAAACAAAGGATTTTTATCATAAAGGGAAAGTAATAAGCATCGGAGACAGAACAGATGAGTACGAGATCGCGCATAATCTGTTTGATGTGCTGAGAAGGATGGATGAGTATGGGGCAGAACTGATCTATTCCGAAGAGTTTTCTACACCGAAGATCGGGAATGCCATAATGAACAGGCTGCTAAAGGCAGCAGCACACCAGGTGATAGAGGTATGAGAATAAAACGCGTCATTTTTGTAGACAATAAGGGAAATGCCAGATCGGCGATGGCCTGCGCACTGTATAGGAAGATGTATCCGGATTCTGGTATTGAGGCATTGGCCAGGGGTATAGTGGTGTCATTCAGTGAACCTCTGAATCAGAAGGCAGAGGCTGTGATGGCGGGTAAGGGGCTTGACACAGAAGGGTTTACTTCTGTACAGCTCAGTGAAGACGATATCCAGCCAGGTACCCTTATTTTTACGATGAAGGCGTCACAGAGGGAGAGGGTCATGGATGAATACAATGGCGCAAATGAAAACAATACTTTCGTGCTATCTTCCTTTGCAGGAGAAGAGCTGGAGATAATGGATCCATATGGTGGGAATCTACAGGTATATGGTATCTGTCTTGAAGCACTGGGCTCCACACTGGAAAAATTTCCTGAGAAGTTAAAGGAGATCGAAGATGAGCGATAAACGAGCAGGATATATCAGCTGGGACGAGTACTTCATGGGAGTGGCAGAGCTCTCAGCTATGAGATCAAAGGACCCGCATACACAGGTGGGGTGCTGTATAGTAAGCAGTGATCATAAAATACTTTCCATGGGGTATAATGGCTTTCCGAGAGGATGTTCAGATGATGATTTTCCCTGGAAAAGGGAAGGGCCGCCGCTTGAGAACAAGTATTTTTACACTACACACAGTGAACTGAATGCCATCCTGAATTACAGAGGGGGTAGTCTGGAAGGTGCTTCTCTGTATGTAACGCTATTTCCGTGTAACGAATGTGCCAAAGCTATAATTCAGGCAGGAATAAGGGAGATAGTTTATGATAGCGACAAGTATGAAAATGAGCCATCTACCATAGCATCGAAACGAATGCTTGAGGCAGCAGGGGTTAAACTGCGCAAATACGAAAGAACAGGCAGAGAACTGAAAATAGAAGTATAGGAACAGGAGGAAGCAACTATGGATAGAGATGACGTGGATCTGGTGGAGGATCTTCAGATAAAAGTAAAGGAACTTGATTCACAGATAAAAGCCAAGGAAGAAGAACTTGAGGAACTGAAAGGTGAGAGGGGAAGGTATTTAAAGGAAATAGGCCAGCATTCTGATGAAAAGTTCCAGCAAAATATGCTGGAATTGGTCTATGAGCAGCGAATGAAACGCAAAAAATAGTTGAAAATCAATAAATAGAATAAAAAAATAAAAAAATCAAAATATGGTATTGACAACACCCCATAATTTTGGTATTATACTATCCGCACCGCAAAAAAGCAAAGGGATTTGCAAAAGCGATGCGGAAAACTTTTTTAAGAAATTCAAAAAAGTGCTTGACAAACGATGATGACTTTGGTATCATATAGAAGTTGTCGCCGCAAGGCAAGAACAAAGGACATTGATAACTGAACAGTGAAACAACCTTGAAAGATTTCAATGAAAATCATTCGAGTGC
>JAQXXU010000018.1 GCA_029226225.1 Lachnospiraceae bacterium
CTTCAGGATAAGCGATAACACTGTGGCAAAGGATAAGACCAACGGCATTTACCTGTATGATAAGGTAAATACTTCCAGTAAAAATGGTGAGACGACCTACACTCCTGAAGGCGAGGCACTTAAGAACGTAGAAGTCAGGGACACTGATGACAAAGTGGTAAAGGCTGATTCGCTAAAGAGTGGAAAAACCTACTATATCACCATTCCGACAGACAGCAAGGCTTTCAGGGACCTGACTGGAGGAAAGGACTCCTCTGAGATCTGGCTTCAGCCATATAACGAAGTCGGAAGGTCAGGCGGGGCAGGAAGCATCACTAAGGGCAAACCTGTAAAGCTATCGATAAGCCTGATAAAATCAAGCCTCATGAATCTCGGCTGATCTCGCAGAGATCCACTCACATATATCATCCAACGCTTCCTCGGAGAACTCGAAGTTCTTCGAGGACATTTTTTCTTCAGGGGTTTTGTCGTAGGAAAAAGGCCCGGGCCAGATAGTGACCTTAAGGACTTTTTTCTTATCATCTCCATCGCCTGTCTCATCCTTTCCTATTCTGTATCGCAGCGGCCCGTCACTTCCCAAGTACGGGCTTTTTTCGTAGAAACTGAGATGCAGCAGATCTTTTCTCTGAACCATATATTCCTCCATCTGAAAAAGTGAACAGTCCCCTTTTTCATAAAAGCATTTTGTGTTAAAATAAATTCCGTAACTTAATGATATACGAAAAGAGACAGGTATGCAAAAGTTTTTCAGAGAAAACAGGGTGAGGCTCATATCGGCCCTGGTAGTTTTTGTGCTTCTTCTAGTCTGCTTCGCAAACGCTGATAACGGTGAGATAGAAGAGGCTGTAACTGATTCAAAGAGATATAAGTCCACGACAGAATGGATGCAGGAGATAGATGACGATACACCGATCTCGTCGATATCGATCCCGGGGACCCATGACAGCGCGGCACAGTATATTTTCCCAGGACATTTTCTTAAGACGCAGGGGATGTCCATAGCCGACCAGCTGACGAACGGGTTCAGATATCTCGATATCCGTCTGGCAGTCGAGTCAGACAAAAACGGAGACTACCTCGGCTTCGTCCATAATTTCGGGAGGTGCAGAGCGAGGTCTAATATTTTCTCGGAGCAGATCAGACTTGACGGTGTCTTAGACCAGATCTACGCTTTTCTCAAAGCGCATCCTTCCGAGACCGTGCTTTTCTGCGTAAAGGACGAAGGCAAAAACGACAACGCTAAGGAGTTCGAGGAGCTTCTATTCAAGTCGATAAACCAGAATAAGAGCAGCTGGTATCTGTACGACACGATCCCGAAGCTTTCGAAAGTCCGCGGCAAAATAGTCCTTCTCAGGAGATTTTCTGATGCGATGAACTATGGAAACACAGGACTTGCTTTCAACTGGGAGGATCAGGGCTCAAAGGAGAACGTGGATCTGCCTTATACCATGTATTCTCTTAACGATACAGACAAGCTCTGGGTGCAGGACAGATATAAGTATAACGTCGGGCAGAAGCGTGATGCTTTTCTTGATATGCTGCGTAACGTCCAGGCTGACGATCATACCTACGCACTGAATTTTCTTTCGACGGCAGGTGACGGATCATTCGGACATCCTGAAGGGTATGCGGAGGTCTTAAATGGCATCCTGCTTACGACGAACCTGGCACAGCAGACCAGCTACGGTACGATAGTAGTCGATTTTGGAACCAGAGAGATAGCCCAGCATATCTATATGTCGAACTTCCAGGAGAGTGAGGAATAGAGGATTTTTATGAGCAGTATCAGACCATTTGACAGATATAAGGATAAAAACGGCAAAGCCTATCAGGTGCTTACCACAGCGATATCACTTGCGACCGAGAAAGAAGAGGTCATAGTTCAGCAGCTGTACGGAGGATATATAAATATCTCGATACCTGAGGATAAATTCTTACGTATTTTCTCAAAGGTAAGTGACGATAAGCCAGACGAAAAGGCTTCTGACGAAAAGACTTCTGAGGAAAAGGCTTTAGAGAATGAAGAAAAGCTGGAAGGGACCAGAGTAAAGACAGAGACACCGCCTGTCACTGTAAGGCCGTCGCCGGCTACGGTAGAGGCGCCTTCAGATAAGAAAGACGACGGTGAGCAGGACCCGGCAGTCCGTGATATGCTCGCCTTTCTCGATTCAGATGACTTCGACGAGAAGTATATGATAGTCGAGCACATGACACAGAATGATGAGTTAAACGACACGTACATCGATAATATGGCCGCCTCGATAGACATTGTGATAGACGATGGCCCGCTGGACGGCCGTATCAGAGAACTGTTAAAGTGCCTTGGTACCAGAAAACGGTTTGAGAACACAAGGCTCAGAGGCTAGGCATACCATACTGCGACAGCTCTGAATTAGAAAAGCCCTTTATGCCTGTTAAGTCTTTTCCAAACCATTCAGGTGGCTGATAAGCATTAGCAGAGTCTACAGAGTCGAACTCGACTTCAGCATAGATGAGCCCCGTGAATTCACCGGAGAAGACGTCGAGTTCTATAGTAAGGGCCCTTCCTGTGGATACATCTGAAGCTTCTGCAGGGATCAGGTAGCGGGTCTTTTCTATTATATGGCCGTCACATTTGGAGAAGAGCTTCTCACCGGCATCGTGAGGCAGCTCTACATTTATCTCCTGTCTGGCAAGCCCGCCCTTGTCCTTGTAGGTCATGATGTATTTCGCCTCGCCATCAGGCAGGAGCAACTCTCTTCTGATGCGAAGTGCCGGATGGTGCAGCACATACCCCTGCCGCATCTCCTTTGCAGGATATGATCTATAGTTTTCTGGTAAGTGGTTTTTATCGATCAGGAATTTACGTTCTATTTCCATATGGAACTCCTTATACATTTTTTTTAATTATAGAGAAAGGAAGCAACTATGTCAAAAGTAGCAATTCTTATCGCTGACGGCTGCGAAGAGTGTGAAGCCCTTATCCAGGTCGATATGCTTCGTCGTGCCGGAATAGACATCGACATGGTGTCTATCTCAGATTCAAAGCAGGTAACGAGTGCAAGGAATATAACCTTCACCTGTGACAGACTCATGCGTGACTTCGACGCTGACGCCTATGAAGGAGTCATCCTTCCGGGCGGAATGCCAGGGACCACGCACTTAAAGGAAGACCCGAAGGTCATTTCCCTAGTAAAGAAGTACAACTCAGAAAAAAAGCTTGTGGCAGCCATCTGTGCAGCACCTACAGTGTTAGGTGCGGCCGGGATCCTGAAGGGAAAGAACGCGACCTGCTATCCGGGCTGTGAGGATGGGCTGACCGGAGCAGTCTTAAAGACAGACCAGGTAGTCCGCGATGGAAATATCATCACAAGCCGCGGTCTAGGCACGGCACTGCCATTTGCCGGCGCCCTGATAGAATACTTTACAGATCAGGCCACAGCGAAGAAGCTCCTGTCCTCAGTCGTCTACAATAAATAGTTTCCAACATATGTTCCGAACACTAATTTTGTGAAGTTTGCACAAAGAACAGCACCTACCGACAGATTTGGTAGGTGCTTTTTTTATACCCACTACATCTTGCGATTTTTCGCCTTCAAAAAGCCCTCCACTTCGCCCCACTCCTTGAAAAATGCTTGAAATCGAACAGCCATTTCGTTGAAAAATGCCCTGTGAATGTTTAAAATTGTAGGAAAGTGGTAAGAAGTGGTGGATTATGACACCAAAGTGGTGCGAAAGGAGGTGACAGCCGTTATGTTCATGGGAGAATACAACCATACTATAGATCCGAAAGGCAGGGTCATAATACCTGCGAAGTTCCGTGAGGATTTAGGAACCCAGTTCGTGATCACAAAAGGACTTGACGGCTGTCTCTACGGATATCCCTACGATGCCTGGGAAGAAGTGGGAAATAACTTCAAAGAATCGATAAAGGCCAATAAGGAGGCCAGAAAATTCTCGAGGTTCCTCTTCTCATCGGCAAGCGGCTGTGATATCGACAAGCAGGGCAGAGTTCTTATCCCTGCAAACCTCCGTGAGTACGCAGGCTTAAAGAAAGATGTGGTACTCGCCGGAAACCTGACACATATAGAGATCTGGGACAAAGAGAAGTGGGATGAGGCCAACTCCTTCGACGATATGGACGAGGTGGCTGATAAGCTCGCAGAACTGGGGCTTACTCTATGACGGAATTCAGACATTACCCGGTAATGCTTGGTGAGGTCATAGACTCCCTTGCTATAAAGCCGGACGGGATCTATGTAGACGGAACTCTTGGTGGAGCAGGCCACTCATCGGAGATAGCAAAGCGCCTGACAGAAGGCGGAAGGCTCATAGGCATAGATCAGGACACTGACGCGATAAAGGCAGCTTCAGAAAAGCTTGCGCCTTTTGGCGACAGAGTAAAGATAGTCCATGATAACTACGAGCATATCGGAGAAGTTCTTGCTTCTTTAGATATCGAAAAAGTAGATGGCATTCTCTTGGATCTCGGAGTTTCATCCTACCAGCTGGATACAGCGGAAAGAGGATTTTCATATAAGACAGACGATGCGCCGCTTGATATGAGAATGAACAAGGACTCTGATTTTACTGCGAAGGATCTGCTGAATACCTATTCAGAGAAGGACCTTGCGAGGATAATAAGGGACTATGGTGAAGAGAAATTCGCTGATCGCATAGCAAAGAATATAGTGCGCGAAAGACCGCTTGAGACTACAGGAGATCTGAACCGCATCATAAGGGAATCCATTCCGGAGAAGTTCAGACGTACCGGAGGAAACCCGTCAAAGAGAACTTTTCAGGCGGTGCGTATCGAGCTTAATCGTGAGCTTACGGTACTTACGGATACCATAGATACGATGATCGATCTGTTAAACGAGGATGGAAGGCTTGCGATAATCACTTTCCATTCGCTGGAGGATCGGATAGTAAAGAGCCACTTCAAGAAGACAGAGTATCCGTGTACCTGTCCGCCAGATTTTCCGGTCTGCGTATGCGGAAATATATCGAAAGGCTATCAGCTGACAAAGAAGCCGATACTTCCGACAGAAAAAGAATTAGAAGAAAATAAGAGATCGAAGAGCGCGAAGCTCAGGGTCTTTGTGAGAGCTACATCAGACACTTCCCAGCCAGTCAGGAGGAGCAGATAATGAGGCAGACGTATATTTTTGAAAGAGGATCAGAAGCACATGAATTCGTGCCGGAAAGGGAGCATGAGGAAAGACAGAGAAGAAAAAGAGAAGAAGAGCGCTTAAAGTGCAGAGCCCGTGCCAGAAAAAATGCGAAGCTGCTGAAGATAAAGAGAAGAAGATTCAGACTCTCTATAGCTTCGGCTGTAGTTCTTTTCAGCATGTTCGGGGCTTTTGTAATGCTTGAGAACGGGATCACAGCATCTATCAGGAACATCTCAGTGGCAGAAGAGCAGATCTCAGAAGTAAAGGCAGAGAACTCAGCTCTTCTCTCGAAGATAAATACAAATGCAAACCTCTCTACCGTAAAGGAAAAAGCTACTAAAAAACTTGGAATGAAGTATGCAAAACCGGGTCAGATAGTGTATTATAATATAAAGGAACAGGACTATATGACGGTAGACGATAAATAGGATTTTTTATGAGTGTGTATCACAGGAGACATCATAGAAAGCACAGAAAAGGGAAAAGGATAAACAAAAGAATGCAGGCCACGCTTGCGCTTGTATTTTTTGCATGCCTGGCCCTTTTTTGCGTTATAGTGGGGCGTGTGATCTACATCCAGGTCGTAAACGGGCCGGGTTATACAAAGCAGGTATTAAGTCAGATGTCGTACCAGAACAGAGTGATCCCATTCAAGCGTGGAGATATAGTAGACGCTAAGGGAACTACACTTGCGACATCCATAGATGTGTATAACGTCGTTCTGGACTGCAAGATACTGAATGATGAAGAGAATGAGCTTAAAAAGGAGGGTAAAAGCGGCATTATAGCAAGTACAGCAAAGTACGTGCACCAGTATTTCCCGGATATAGAGGAAAGTGCCGTGACAGAAGCTGCTGCCAAGGATCCGAAGAGCCAGTACAAGGTCCTTAAGAAAAAAGAAAGCTACAAGCGAATGAAGGCCTTCACTGATTTTTCCGAGTCAGACGATGGAAAAAATGCCGTGGCAGGCATCTGGTTTGAAAAAGAATATGAAAGACAGTACCCTTACCCTGATCTGGCTTCACAGGTCATAGGCTTTACGGCATCAGGAAACACAGGAGTTACAGGCCTCGAAAACCAGTACAACTCAGTGCTCAACGGAACCAACGGGAGGTCTTTCGGCTATCAGAATGAGGATAATTCCCTCGAGAATAACGTCATAGAACCGGTGAACGGAGAAACTATCCAGACATCTATAGATGTGCTGACACAGCAGACCGTAAACCAGGCGATACTGAAGTTCAATAAAAAAATGGCCAAGGCTGCAGGAAACGGTAAGAGAGGCTCAAAAAATACGGCTGTTCTCGTTATGAACCCGGACAACGGGCAGATCTATGCGATGGCGACCTATCCTACTTTCTCACTGAACAAACCGCGTGACCTTACCAGCCTGTATTCGAAGAAAAAAGTAAAGTCTATGGATTCAATAGAACAGCTTGACGCTTTAAATGAGCTGTGGCAGAATTTTCCTGTGAGCCATACCTATGAGCCGGGATCGACTTTTAAGCCGTTTACGATATCGGCCGGACTTGAGACCGGAACGCTTAAGACTACAGACACCTTCATGTGCGACGGCGGAAAGAAGTTTGCCGGAGGCGTATATGTCAGGTGTGAGTCGCACCATGGCATAGAGACTGTCAGGAAAGCTCTGATGGACTCATGTAACGACGCCCTGATGCAGATAGGAGCGAAAGTCGGAGCCAAGAACTTTGCCACGTATCAGCATCTGTTCGGTTTCGGTCAGAAGACCGGGATAGACCTTCCTGGAGAGCCGAGGACGAACACCCTGCTGTATAATGAAAAACAGCTTAAGAGCCAGCCGGTAAACCTCGCGACTAATGCCTTCGGACAGAACTTCAACACGACTATGATCCAGCTCGCGAGCGGATTTGCTTCGATCATAAACGGAGGAAATCTCTACAAACCGACTGTCATGACGAAGATAGAAGATGATTCCGGAAACACCATAGTAAAAAATGAACCTGAGCTTCTAAAAAAGACAGTCTCAAAAGAGACTTCTGATACACTCAGAAGCTATCTGAAGTCTGTAGTCACCGGAGGTACCGGTGTTACAGCACAGGTAAAGGGCTATTCGATAGGCGGAAAGACAGGAACAGCCGAGAAGCAGCCAAGAAAACAGGGCAAGTACCTGGTATCATTTATTGGATTTGCTCCGGTGGAAAATCCAAAGCTTTTAGTTTACGTCGTGGTAGATGAACCAAATGCGGCAGACCAGGCGCATTCGAAGTACGCGCAGGAGATAGCTCACGATATATTTAAGACTCTTCTTCCGTACTATAACATCGAACCGACCAAGAAATCATCTAAGGAGAAAAAATAATGCTTCAGATAATAGCACCACTCATCGTATCGTTTGCAGTGACAGTACTGTTAGGACCTGTCATCATTCCATGGCTTAAAAAGCTCCATGCGAGTCAGACAGAGCGTGAGTATCTAAAGACACATGTAGCCAAAAACGGAACGCCTACGATGGGCGGTATCATGATACTTGCAGGACTTTTCGTGGGGGCTGTCATAAGCGCAGCAAAGTATCCAAAGGTACTTCCGGTCTTAGTCCTTGCTATAGGATTCGGACTCATAGGTTTTCTCGATGATTTCCTGAAAGTAGCGCTTCACAGGTCAGATGGACTTTTAGCCTGGCAGAAGATGCTCCTTCAGATAGTAGTTACGACGATTTTTGCGGTCTGGCTGATAAAGTATACAGACGTGGATCTACAGATCATGATCCCGTTTGCTTCCCAGAAGCTCGTGACTATACCTGAGTGGCTCGCGGTCGTGATCCTCTACTTTGCGGTCCTGGGAACCGTAAACGGTACCAACTTCACAGACGGACTCGATGGACTTGCGTCCTCAGTTACGATAGTAGTCGCAGTATTTTTCCTGCTTGCTTCAAAAATACTTGGAGGAGACATCGAGCCGGTCTGCGCGGCTATGGCAGGCGCTCTATGCGGATTCTTAGTGTATAACCACTATCCGGCAAAGGTTTTTATGGGCGATACAGGATCCCTGGCACTTGGTGGTTTTGTAGCCGGGGCAGCTTATCTGCTTCATATGCCGCTTTTCATCCTTATCGCAGGATTTATCTACGTGATAGAGGTGCTCTCAGTCATCCTACAGGTGGCAAGCTTTAAGATAAGCCATGGAAAAAAGCGCCTGTTTAAAATGGCTCCGATCCACCACCATTTCGAGAAGAGTGGATATACGGAAAAACAGATAGTAGTGGCGTTTACGCTTGTTACAGTGCTATGCTGTGTGATAGCTTTACTAGGTGTTATAGTTTAAGATCATAGAACGAAAGGACAAAGTTTGAAACAAAGTAGCGCTTAAGGAAAACTAAAAAAGGGCATAGTAAACAAGCTGTATTTTTACAGCCTTTTAATATTGGATATGGATCAAGACTCAATCAGCTGGCAGTCTGAGGTTCGTCATCTTTGATGATATA
>JAQXXU010000019.1 GCA_029226225.1 Lachnospiraceae bacterium
TATGACGGACCTCCGACAGCAAACGGAAAGCCTCATATAGGACACGTTCTTACCCGTGTCATTAAGGATATGATCCCTAGATACCAGACCATGAAGGGCAAGTATGTCCCGAGAAAGGCTGGCTGGGATACACACGGACTCCCTGTAGAGCTTGAAGTCGAGAAGAAGCTCGGACTCGACGGAAAGGACCAGATCGAGAAGTATGGTATAGAGCCGTTCGTCAAGCAGTGTAAGGAAAGCGTCTGGAAATACAAGGGCATGTGGGAGAAGTTCTCTGACCAGGTAGGATTCTGGGCAGACATGAAGCACCCTTACATCACCTACGATAATAACTTCATCGAGTCAGAATGGTGGGCTCTTAAAGAGATCTGGAACAAAGGCCTATTATACAAGGGTTTCAAGGTCGTACCTTACTGCCCGCGCTGTGGAACCCCGCTTTCGGCACAGGAAGTCGCACAGGGCTACAAGACTGTAAAGGAGCGTTCCGCCATCGTCCGCTTTAAGGCAAAGGGAGAAGACGCTTACTTCCTGGCATGGACGACCACACCGTGGACCCTTCCATCGAATACCGCACTCTGCGTAAACCCTGATGAGACTTACGTAAAGGTAAAGTGTGCAGATGGCTACACCTACTACATGGCAGAGGCACTTCTTGATACAGTCCTTGGAAAATTCGCTACAGACGATAAGCCTGCCTATGAAGTATTAGAAAAATACAAGGGAACTGACTTAGAGAACAGAGAGTACGAGCCGCTTTACCAGTGTGCAGCTGAGCGAGCCGCAAAGCAGCATAAGAAGGCGCATTTCGTCACGGTAGACAGTTATGTCACTATGACAGATGGTACAGGAATCGTACATATAGCACCGGCTTTCGGTGAAGACGACAGCAGGATCGGAAAAAACTATGACCTGCCGTTCATCCAGTTCGTTGATGACAAGGGTGACATGACAGAGGAGACACCGTTCGCTGGACTTTTCGTAAAGAAAGCAGATCCGGAGGTTCTTAAAGACCTCGATAAGAGAGGACTTCTTTTCGACGCTCCGAAGTTTACACATGACTATCCTCACTGCTGGAGATGCGATACCCCGCTTATCTACTATGCCCGTGAGTCATGGTTTATTAAAATGACCGAGGTAAAGGACGAACTTGTCGCAAATAACAAGACAGTCAACTGGATCCCGCCATCAATCGGAGAGGGACGTTTTGGAAACTGGCTTGAGAATGTCCAGGACTGGGGCGTGTCACGTAACAGATACTGGGGTACCCCGATGAATATCTGGGAGTGCGAGGACTGTGGATACCAGGAGTCTATCGGAAGCAGAGCAGAGCTTGCTGAAAAGACAGGAAATCCTGACGACGCGAAGGTCGAGCTTCACAGACCTTACATCGATAAAGTGACCTATAAGTGCCCTAAGTGCGGAAAGACCATGAAGCGTATCCCTGAGGTACTTGACTGCTGGTTCGATTCAGGGGCTATGCCATTCGCACAGCATCATTATCCGTTCGAGAATCAGGAGACCTTCAAGGAGCAGTTCCCGGCAGAGTTTATCTCCGAGGCCGTGGACCAGACCAGAGGATGGTTCTATTCACTGATGGCAGAGTCGACGCTTCTTTTCCACTGCGCTCCTTATAAGAACGTCATCGTTTTAGGACACGTTCAGGATAAAAATGGACAGAAGATGTCCAAGAGCAAGGGTAACGCTGTAGACCCGTTTGAGGCTCTTGATAAGTTCGGAGCAGACGCTATCAGATGGTATTTTTACATCAACTCAGCGCCGTGGCTTCCGAACAAGTTCCATGAGGACGCTGTAAAGGATGGCCAGAAGAAGTTCTTATCGACACTCTGGAACACCTACGCATTCTACGTACTCTACGCGAATATCGATGAGTTCGATCCGACGAAGTACACGCTCGACTACGATAAGCTTACGGTAATGGATAAATGGGTTCTGTCAAGACTCAATACCACGGTTGGAGAAGTGGACAGTGATCTCGGAAGCTACAAGATTCCGGAGGCTGCCAGAGCATTAGAGTCATTCGTCGATGAGCTGTCGAACTGGTACGTCCGCCGCTGCCGTGAGAGATTCTGGGCAAAGGGCATGGAACAGGATAAGATAAACGCATACGAGACGCTTTATACCTGTCTTGTGACTATCAGTAAGGCCGCTGCACCGATGATCCCATTCATGACTGAAGAGATCTATCAGAACATTGTCCGTAAGGTAGAAAAGGATGCACCGGAGTCTATCCATCTGTGCTCTTTCCCTACCGTAAACGAGCAGTTTATCGATAAGGACTTAGAGGATAAAATGGGCGAGCTGCTAAAGGTAGTAGTAGCTGGCCGTGCCTGCCGTAACGCTTCAAATATCAAGAACAGACAGCCACTGGCTCAGATGTTCATAAAGGCAGATGAGACGCTCGATAAGTTCTATACAGATATCATCGCTGACGAGCTGAATGTAAAGAAGGCAGAGTTTAAGGATGACATCTCGAACCTCACGACCTATACCTTCAAGCCGCAGCTGAAGACCGTGGGTCCTAAGTACGGAAAATTCTTAGTAAAGATCCAGGCAGCCCTTAAAGAACTCGATGGAAATAAGGCAATGGCAGAGCTTAACGAGAACGGCGTCCTGAAGTTCCCTGAGATAGATCCGAGCATAGAACTGGCAAAGGAAGATCTGCTGATCTCTGAAGAGGCAGAGCCAGGCTATGTGACAAACACAAATGGAAATGTCACAGTAGTTCTTGATACGAACCTGACACCTGAACTCATCGAAGAAGGATTTGTCAGAGAGCTCATCTCGAAGATCCAGACGATGAGAAAAGAAGCTGACTTTGAGGTCATGGACCGTATCAGTGTAGGCTATTCAGCAAATGATAAAATAAAAGGTATTTTTGAAAGGAATAAAGAAGAGATAAGTCACGAAGTACTTGCCGACAGTATAGAGGAAGGAGTGCTTTCTGAAGGTCACGAAAAAGAGTGGAACATCAATGGAGAGAAGGTTTCACTTTCAGTCAAGAAGAACTAAGGAAAAAAACAAAACAAGAAGAAGCCTGTTTACAAAGCGGGAGGTAACCATGAGCCATCTGAAGAATATGGATAAGAACACGATCAAGGAAGAGATAAAGGCGAACGTCAAGCGACTTTACCGCAAGGAGTTTAAGGAAGCTACCGAGAAGGAAATCTTTCAGGCGGTATCTCTTGTGGTAAAAGACGAGATCATCGACGACTGGCTTGCTACGCAGAACGCGATGGAAAAAGAGGATCCGAAGACTGTCTACTACATGTCGATGGAATTCCTCATTGGTCGTGCCCTCGGTAATAACATGCTGAATCTCTGTGTCTACGATGAGTTCAAGCAGGCTCTGGATGAGCTCGGCCTCGACATCGTATCTATCGAGGATCAGGAGCCTGATCCGGCTTTAGGAAACGGCGGTCTTGGAAGACTTGCTGCCTGCTTCCTCGATTCCCTCTCGACCTTAGGTTACGCGGCATATGGCTGCGGCATCCGATACAGATACGGCATGTTCAAGCAGAAGATCGAAGATGGCTACCAGAAGGAAGTCCCTGATGACTGGCTTAAGGACGGATATCCATTTGAGCTGAAGAGAAGCGAATATACCTTCGAGGTAAAATTCGGAGGCTATGTCCGCTCAGAAGTCGGCGAAGATGGCAAAATGAAATTCATCCAGGAGAACTATAACTCAGTTCTCGCTGTTCCATACGATATGCCGATAGTGGGCTATAACAACCACGTGGTAAACTCTCTCATGATCTGGGATGCCCAGCCGAAGCAGGTCTTCTCTCTTGAGTCTTTTGACAAAGGTGACTACACTAAGGCAGTAGAGGATGAAAACCTGGCGAGATCACTCGTCGAAGTCCTCTATCCGAACGATAACCACATCTCAGGAAAAGAGCTTCGTCTGAAGCAGCAGTACTTCTTTGTATCTGCTTCACTTCAGAGGGCTATCCAGAGATTTAAGAAGTATCATGATGACATTCATGACCTCCCGAAAAAGGTCGTATTCCAGATGAACGATACTCATCCGACGCTTACGGTTGCCGAGCTGATGAGGATCCTGATGGACGTAGAGGGCTTAGGCTGGGATGAAGCGTGGGACATCACGACTCACTGTGTAGCATACACGAACCACACTATCATGACAGAGGCACTCGAGAAATGGCCTATAGAAATTTTTTCAAGACTTCTTCCTCGAATTTATAATATCGTCGAAGAGATAAATCGCCGTTTCTGCCTTGAGATCCAGCAGAAGTATCCTGGAGATCAGGGAAAAGTCGACCGTATGGCGATCATCTACGACGGTCAGGTCCGCATGGCCTACCTCGCTATCGCAGCAGCTTTCTCGGTAAACGGAGTTGCAAAGCTTCACACTGAGATCCTAAAGAAGGAGACGCTTAAAGACTTCTACGAGCTTTATCCGGAGAAGTTCAATAACAAGACGAACGGTATCACCCAGCGAAGATTCTTACTTCACGGGAACCCGCTCCTTGCTTCCTGGGTTACAGATAAGATCGGAAATGGCTGGATCACTGACCTCTCGCAGATGTCGAAGCTCAAAGTCTTCGTAGACGATGAGAAGGCACAGCAGGAGTTCAGGAGCATAAAGTTCAAGAACAAGGTTCGTCTGGCCCGTTACATCAAGGATCATAATGGTATAGATGTAGACCCGAACTCTATCTTCGATGTACAGGTAAAGAGACTGCATGAGTACAAGAGGCAGCTTCTGAACATTCTCCATGTCATGTACGAGTACAACCGTATAAAGGAGCATCCGGAGATCCAGGTGATCCCTAAGACCTATATATTTGGAGCAAAGGCAGCAGCCGGATATAAGATAGCAAAGCTTACGATAAAGCTGATCAATAACGTCGCAGCAGTGATAAATAACGACCGCTCGATCGGAAATAAGCTGAAAGTCGTATTCATAGAAGACTATAAGGTATCTAACGCCGAGCTTATCTTTGCGGCAGCAGATGTCTCAGAGCAGATTTCCACCGCATCGAAGGAAGCAAGTGGTACTTCGAACATGAAGTTCATGATGAATGGTGCCATCACCATAGGAACCATGGATGGTGCTACCGTAGAGATGGTAGATGAGATGGGGAAAGAAAATGCGTTTATTTTTGGAATGAGCGCAGACGAAGTCATCGAGCACGAGCAGAAGAGAGATTATAATCCAATGGATATCTTCAACCAGGATCAGGATGTGAGAAAAGTCCTGATGCAGCTCGTAAATGGCTTCTACAGCCCTAACGACTCAGAACTCTTCAGACCTATCTACAACTCTCTGCTGAATACAAACGAGACCCAGTTCGCAGACACCTACTTTAACCTGAAGGACTTCAGGTCTTACGCCGATGCGCAGGATCAGATCATGGAGACTTACAGGGACGAGGCAAAGTGGACACGCATGGCCATGATGAATACCGCCTGCTGTGGCAAGTTCTCCTCAGACAGAACTATCCAGCAGTATGTAGATGATATCTGGCACTTAGACCGCATAACAGTTGATCCGTTAACAGATGGAGATGAGGATTAAGCTTTGAGTTCATCGTTATGAGTTCAGAGTTTTTAAGTATAATTATATGAATGATAATGAATTCAAAGAGGTGACTGATGCCGCTGACAGTGATCAGAATACGACATCTGACAGCAGCTCGTCAGACAGCGAATACGAAGACATCTGCTATGTCTGTCGCCGTCCTGAGCATGTCACTGGCAAAATGATCCATATCCCGGGAGGAATAGCTATCTGCGAAGACTGCCTTCAGAAGACATTTGACGCGATGAACTCACTGCCGGGAATGACAGGAAATACACCATGGGGCGCGACTTTTACGACGAACCCTGATATACTGAAGAAAAAAACGGACACTTCATCATCTGCCGAAACAAATGGCGAGAGTCAGTCTCCCGACCAGGGTAATACAGAAAATCAGGATCAGCAGCAGAAGTGGCAGACAAGTTTTCCACATGTGTCTATGTTTGACCTTGGGGATTTTGCACAGATCTTCCAGGGGGCATCTCCAGTTCCTGAAAATCAGAAGCTGAAAAAACGCCGTGAGAAGAAAAAAAGGAAAAAGGGCACTCTTACCGAAGGGCCGGTTTTTGATATCAAAAACATCCCGCCTCCTCACCGTATAAAGGCGGCCTTAGACGATTATGTAGTAGGGCAGGAGAAGGCCAAAAAGATCATGTCTGTAGCTGTCTATAACCACTACAAGAGGGTTATAGATTCGGAGAACCTTTTAGACAGTGATGATGACGACGAGGTAGAGATCGAGAAGTCGAATATACTGATGATCGGACCTACCGGATCCGGAAAGACCTATCTCGTAAAGACACTCGCGAGACTTCTGGACGTACCGCTTGCGATAACAGACGCTACGACACTTACAGAGGCAGGATATATCGGAGACGATATAGAGTCTGTAGTAAGTAAGCTCCTGGCCGCCGCTGATAACGACGTGGAAAAAGCAGAGCAAGGCATCATCTTCATCGATGAGATAGATAAGCTTGCCAAAAAAAACTCTGCGACAAACCGGGACATAAACGGAGAGTCAGTACAGCAGGGAATGCTTAAGCTCTTAGAGGGAGCTGAGATAGAAGTACCTGTCGGTGCTTCATCGAAGAATGCCATGGTGCCGATGACTACAGTCGATACCAGCAATATCCTCTTTATCTGCGGAGGAGCCTTCCCTCGTCTTACAGATGTGATAAAAGAGAGACTAAAGAGATCGAGCTCCATAGGATTCGTAGCTGACTTGGGCGATGAGTACGATGACGATGAGGAAGTCCTAAGTAAGGTAACTGCTGAGGACCTTCGGAAATTCGGATTCATTCCTGAGTTTATCGGACGTCTGCCAGTCATAGTAACTCTGGACGAGCTTAGTAGGGAGATGCTGGTAAAGATCCTGACAGAGCCTAAGAATGCCATCATAAAGCAGTACCAGAAGCTTTTGGCACTCGATGAAGTAGACCTCGAATTCGACCATGACGCATTAGAGCTTATAGCAGAGAAGGCGCAGAAGAGAAAACTTGGCGCCAGAGCGCTGCGTTCCATCATAGAAGAATTCATGACTGATATCATGTACGAGATCCCGAAGGACCCGGATATCGGCAAGGTCACGATAACCCGCGATTATATCGAGGGCAAGGGCTCACCGAAGATCGAGATGCGAAGCGACGTAGTACCGAAGCTTGCCGTTCAGGAGTGAGCGAATTCAGGAGGTTGTATGAACAGTTTCCAGATCAAAGATGTAAAGAAATTCATGTCAGAAATGCTTCTGCATGATACATTTGATGAATTCACCTTAAGTGAGGCCACGGTTAAAACCGCGGTCTCATTTGTGATAGATGGAAAAATAAACAGTGATTTTTTTCCAGACAAAGAAAAAGTGCCGGAGGAGCATTTCGTAAAATATGCTGAGCTTCGGCACTTGTTTTATGAGATTATCAAGGGAAAGAGGACGCCTGTCTACTTCAAATTCGTATTTCATGCTCCGAAAGCGCTTGTAGAAAAGCTTCTGTCGGAGACCGATACAGGATTTACACTAAACGATGTCAATTCACTTACATTTACTGCGGCTTTTAAGGACGGTAGCCTTACCATTCTTACAGGCACGAACCTGTCCACGTTTTCACTGGATAAAAGTATCGATGAAGCCTGGGACAGGTATGTTTCTCTCTTTCTAGAAAAAATAACCGGTTAAAGTGTTTATTTCTTCTTCTTTTTCTTTTTATCCTTATCTTTATCTTTTTTATCTTTGTCTTTTTTCTCAGACTTCTTTTCCTTTTTCTGAGGCTCGTATTCAGGTATCTCATACTTGGCACGGTAGCCTTCCTCGAGAAGCTGGAAGCTGGCGTTACGGGCTTCACGCTCACGCTGTGAGAGCTCGTGTACCTCGAAGGTTCCATCCTCAGCAGACAGCTGGTAGGCTGCGATATTCGAGCAGTGATCTGCGACACGCTCGAGGTCTACCATGATATCTGACAGGTAAAGCCCCTGCTCGACTGTACATTCGCCTGACTGGAGACGCTCGACATGGTGATCGTTTATCTCGAGGTTCAGCTTATCGATAGTGTCTTCAAGAGGATCGATACGCTTTACCAGTTCGATATCGTCATTTTTAAGAGCCGAGTCTGTGGTCTTTAGTATCTCGAGGATAGCGTCCGTAAATACATGGAGCTCGGTGAGAGCACTCTCTGAAAAAGTAGTGCCCTCTTCGTGCATTTTTTCAATGGACTCTTTTATATTCAGGGCGTGGTCACTGATACGCTCGAAGTCGTTCGTCGAATGTAGAAGAGAGGCGAGAGTATGACCGTCCTTCTCTGAAAGGTCGGTAGTCGCCACTTTTGACAGATAGTCATTTAAGTGATCCTCGTATTCGTCGACTAAGTCCTCGAGTCTTACGACCTCGTGAGCTTTTTTATCATCGTAATCATAGATCAGGTCGATAGCATAACGCATGGCATCGCAGCTGTGCTTCATCATCTCGAGAAGAACTGTCTTTGACTGATCTAAGGCAAAAGCAGGAGATGAGAGGAAACGGTCGTCGAGGATAGTGAAGGTATGATTGCTTTCTGCCTCTTTCTTCTCGTCCTCTGTGATCGGGAATACCCTGCGCACGATCTTTACCAGGATGTCGGAGAAAGGCAGCATGATAATAACGGCGGTGATATTGAACACACTGTGGAAAATGGCGATAGTCACTGGACTCGCTATGCGGCTCATGAATGAGAACCGGAAGATCGCGTTCAGCGTGTAGAAAGCTACCATGAAAACAGAGGTCTTGATCAGGCAGTAGAACATCTGCATCCAGGAAGCACGCTTGGCGTTTCTCGAAGCGCCGAGAGAAGAGATGATACCTGTGATGGCAGAACCGATATTTTCACCCATGATGATAGGTATCGCTGTAGCGAAGGTCACAGTTCCTGATGTGGAGAGTGCCTGCAGGATACCGATGGATGCAGACGATGACTGTAAAATGGCTGTCATTCCAAGTCCTACGAGAAGTCCGAGGAACGGATTCGAGAACATAGTCAGGACGCTTGTAAAAGTCTTGTCTTCAGCAAGCGGTGAGACAGCTCCGGACATCTGGCTCATTCCTATAAGAAGAATGGCAAATGATAGAGCAATGGCTCCGACGTTCCTGTGACGCTCCTTTTTGGATGTCATCAGCATGATAAGTCCGATAAGACCTACGATAGGAGCAAAGTTCTCAGG
>JAQXXU010000020.1 GCA_029226225.1 Lachnospiraceae bacterium
TTTGAGTGCTAACAAAGAAAACGACAGGAGGTGAGGCTAAGTGAGTAAAGAGGATGAGCTTACAGACAGACAGAAGAAGATCCTCGACGTGATCATTCAGAACTATTTAGAGACCGGAGAGCCGGTCGGGTCACGTACCATTTCGAAGAGCTCGGACTTAAATCTCAGTTCAGCTACTATAAGGAATGAGATGAGCGATCTCGAGGAGATGGGTTACATTCTCCAGCCGCATACCTCCGCAGGAAGAATTCCGTCAGATAAGGGCTACAGGTTCTATGTGACGGAGCTTATGAATCAGAAAGAGGCTTCACCTCCACCGGATTCTACGAGCGAGATGCTCGTGCAGCGGACCGACAGATTAGAGAAGATGCTGAAGCAGGTCGTAGATGTACTTGCAGCGAACACACAGTACACCTCGATGATCTCGGCACCGGCTATCACCGGAGTCAGGGTAAAGTTCGTACAGCTATCGGCAGTCAATGAACACCAGCTGCTTTCAGTAGTAGTCATGGATGGAAACGCAGTGAGGAACCGTATCATAGATATAGATTCTCCACTGAATAACGAAGACCTCCTGAAGCTGAACATGCTCCTGAATACGAACCTTTCAGGAAAGACCGTAAACGACATTAACCTCGGGCTCATCCAGAAGATGAAATCATCGGCCGGTGAGTACGCCGATATCATAGAGAATGTCCTTGAGAATGTCGCCGGAACGATAGAACAGGATGAAGGTCGGACGATATATACCAGTGGTACGACGAATATCTTCAAGTACCCTGAGCTTAGTGATGCGAACAGAGCAAGCCACCTGATCTCGACCTTCGAGAACAAGGAACAGCTCGAGAAACTGATAAATGAGATAGAAACAGACGATGAGGGAAATCCGAATGGTATTTCAGTTTTCATCGGAGACGATATCCCAAATATGCCGGACGTGTCGGTCGTTACCGCAAAGTACGATCTGGGCGAGGGCTTCAAAGGTACGATCGGAATTCTCGGACCAAAGCGAATGGATTACGAGAATGTCATGAAGAATCTGAAGTCGTTAAAGACTCAGCTTTCAGACATCGTCGATTCGTCAAGGCTTCCTGAAAAGCAGACGCCAAAGCAGATAGAAAAAAAGAAGGATTAGAGGTATAAGGAATTGAGCGAAGAGAAAGAAAAGAAGGATGAAGAAGTAAAAAAAGATACTTCTGAAGAAAAGGAAAAAGCTCCTGAGAAGGATAAAACCTCTGATGAAAAGAAAGAGGATAAGGCTTCTGAGGAGAAAACAGATAAAGAAAATAAAAAGCCTGATAAGAAAAAGGATAAAAAGAAGGAAGATCCGCGTGACGAGAAGATCAAGTCACTTCAGGATCAGGTGCTTCGTCAGATGGCAGAGTTCGATAACTTCCGTAAGCGTACAGAAAAAGAGAAGTCTTCTATGTATGATGCCGGAGCAAGCGATGTCATAGCGAAGGTACTTCCGGTTATCGATAACTTCGAGCGAGGCTTAGCAGATGTAAAGGAAGACACAGAAGATGCCTTCCAGAAGGGAATGCTTGCTATATATAAGCAGCTTCTCCACGGACTTGATGAACTAGGAGTTAAAGAAATCGAGGCCGAAGGAAAGAAATTTGATCCGAACTTCCACAACGCAGTCATGCATGTGGATGATGCAGATAAGGGAGAACAGGAAGTCGTCGAGGTCTTACAGAAAGGTTATACCTACCATGATAAGGTTGTAAGATACGCGATGGTAAAAGTGGCTAACTGACATTATTTCACTTAGCGAATGCAAGCGTAAGCGCAGCATGAGGTTAGTGAAAAAGTCGTTACCTGCAACTTAATTGAGAGCAAGCGAAGCGTAGCTCGAATTTAATGCAGTATAACTTCATATAATAGATTTGACTTGTAACTATATTCGTTAATAAATAAGGAGGAATTCACTATGGGTAAGATAATTGGTATCGATCTTGGTACAACAAACAGCTGTGTAGCCGTTATGGAAGGTGGGCAGCCGACAGTAATCGAGAACAGCGAGGGTATGAGAACTACACCGTCTATCGTAGCATTTACAAAGGATGGACAGAGACTTGTAGGTGAGCCGGCAAAGCGTCAGGCAGTCACAAATGCTGAGAACACCATTTCTTCTATCAAGAGAAAAATGGGTACAAACGATGGCCCTACTATCAACGGAAAGAAATATTCACCGCAGCAGATCTCAGCTATGATCCTTCAGAAGCTGAAGAGCGATGCAGAAGCACATCTCGGTGAGAAGGTAACAGAGGCTGTCATCACAGTACCTGCTTACTTCAACGATGCTCAGCGTCAGGCTACAAAGGATGCCGGAAAGATTGCCGGACTCGATGTAAAGCGTATCATCAACGAGCCTACAGCAGCAGCTCTTGCATACGGACTTGATAACGAGAGTGAGCAGAAGATCATGGTTTACGACCTTGGCGGTGGTACATTCGATGTATCAGTAATCGAAATCGGTGATGGAGTCATCGAAGTTCTTTCAACCAACGGTGATACACATCTCGGTGGTGATGACTTCGATAACCGTGTAATGCAGTGGATGATCGATGAGTTCAAGGCAAAAGAGGGCGTTGATCTCTCAGGCGATAAGATGGCTATGCAGCGTATCAAAGAGGCTGCTGAGAAGGCAAAGAAAGAGCTTTCAAACGCCACTACGACTAATATCAACCTTCCGTTCATCACAGCTACAGCTGATGGCCCGAAGCACTTAGACCTTGACCTCACCAGAGCTAAATTCGATGAGATCACTTCAGACCTCGTAGAGAGAACAGCAATCCCTGTACAGAACGCATTAAAGGATGCCGGACTTACAGCAGCAGACCTGTCAAAGGTCCTTCTCGTAGGTGGTTCTACACGTATCCCGGCAGTTCAGGCAAAGGTTAAACAGCTGACAGGCAAGGAGCCGTCAAAGAGCCTTAACCCAGATGAGTGCGTAGCACTTGGTGCCTGCATCCAGGGTGGTAAACTCGCAGGAGATAAGGGAGCCGGAGAAGTTCTTCTTCTCGATGTAACACCTCTTACACTTTCTATCGAGACTATGGGAGGTATCGCTACACACCTTATCGAGAGAAATACGACTATTCCTACAAAGAAGAGTCAGATCTTCTCTACAGCAGAGGATAACCAGACTGCCGTTGATATCAACGTAGTACAGGGTGAGAGACAGTTCGCCCGTGACAATAAATCACTTGGACAGTTCCGTCTCGATGGAATTCCTCCAGCAAGAAGAGGTGTTCCACAGATCGAGGTTACCTTTGATATCGATGCAAATGGTATCGTAACAGTATCAGCTAAGGATCTGGGTACAGGAAAAGAGCAGCATATAACTATCACCGGAGGATCTAACATGTCCGATGAAGAGATTGATAAAGCTGTTAAGGAAGCAGCCGAATATGAGGCCCAGGATAAGAAGCGTAAAGAGGCTGTCGACACCAGAAACGATGCAGATGCCTTCGCAGTACAGACCAGAAAGGCTCTTGACGAAGTAGGCGACAAGCTCGACGCAGGAGACAAGAGTGCAGTAGAGGCTGACCTTAAGGCTGTTGAGGATCTCGTAAACAAATTCCAGAAGCCGGAAGACATGAGCGACGCTGATGTCTCAGAGCTCAAGAATGCCAAAGAAAAACTCGAGCAGTCAGCTCAGAAGGTATTCTCAAAGATGTATGAGAGTGCTCAGGCAGCAGGAGCCGCTCAGGGCGGCCCACAGGCAGGACAAAATCCTGGAGCAGGCGCAGGCCCTCAGCCAAACGCAAGCAGCACAAATAACAGTGGCAACAATGGCGATGACGTCGTTGATGCCGATTTCAAAGAAGTATAACTTCAGGAAAACTGAGTGCAGATAGCACATAGACGGCGAAGAACCTTTTTGAGACGCCGGCGCTTAGCGGATGTATTTTATCCGCTACGCGCCGCTGCGTCTCAAGCAGAGCGCGAGCGTGTTCTGAGCCGTCTTGTGTGCGTATCTGCACGTAATATTTTACAGAATAAGAGGAATTTGAAATGGCAGAACAGAAAAGAGACTACTACGAGGTTCTCGGGGTAGACAGGAATGCCGACGAGGAGACCATCAAAAA
>JAQXXU010000021.1 GCA_029226225.1 Lachnospiraceae bacterium
GAAGCCAGACTGCGGCAATATTCGGAGCAATGGAAAGTATGCATATCCAGTACTTGCGATACTTGAACGACAGGAAAGTAACTACTGCCATCAGGATGATCTTCCCGAGAAGAGCAGCGTTATCAGCCAGCTCCATTCCATCGGAATACAGTGAGACAGGCTGTGCGCCTCCCTCGATCCAGACAGCTGTTAAAATGCCTACTGCTGCCATAACAGCTATGCAGCTTAAATAGGCGATCGCGTTACGAACCCGGTTTGCAGTTGGATTCACCGGGATGATAAGCATTACAAATGCGATGATCATTGGAAAAATTATTAAAAACGGTACTATCGGTACTGTTGACATTTTTCTTTTTCTCCTTTCATACATTGAAGCCAACACAGGATACTCTGTGCTGCCTCTTATTTTGCCGCTAAATATTCTACTCTTAATTAAATAAGTATTCAAGAAACCGTCACAGATTCCCTGTATTAAATAAGAAACAAGTAGCAGACTAAATAAACCGTGTTATACTATCAGCATGCATGAATTAAGTTATATGATGAGAATGGTCGACACTGCCCTGAAGGCATGTCAGGATAATGACCTGAAAAAAGTAGATGAAATAGAGATAAGCGTTGGTGAAGCCACCGGACTCATCCCCCACTATCTCGAGGATTATTATCCTCAGTGTGTGAAAAATACAGTGCTCGAAGGCTCGAAGCTCACTGTACACTTCATCCCGGTCACCGCTAAATGCTCTGACTGCGGCACTGAGTACAGTCCCTCTAAAGAAAATGACTACCGCTGCCCCAGCTGCAACAGCTTTAAGGCAACGATAGTCCATGGACGCGAGTTTATTCTTGACCGTCTGACAGGTGAATAAAACCTTTCTCTATTTTTTTCAGGACACCTGTCACGAATCTCCCCGACATATCCTGATCAGATTCATAGAGTACTCTGATGTATTCCGGTGTATATCCGGTCCAGTAGGTCTTTCCGTTTATCTCTGTGGTCTCTTCCAGAAGCGCTTCGGCTCTCCTGCCCAGATGCCTTGTCAGATACTCCTGCTTCATCTGTAAAGCTTTATCCCGCAGGATTTTGGTCCGGGCCGCTTTTTCTTTTTTAGAAAGCTGTCCGGGCATTTTTTCTGCTCTTGTCCCCTGCCGAACCGAGTACGGAAAGACATGGATCTCATAAAATCCCACCCGCTTGGCAAAATCTACAGACTCTCTGAACTCTTCCTCAGTCTCTCCTGGGAAGCCACAGATCATATCGGCTGTGATTGCCGGATCATCAAAGTATTTTCTCAAGTAACCTATGGATTCCATGAATTCTTCGGATGAATAGTGCCTGTTCATCCGTTTTAGCACGCTGTCTGATCCGCTCTGCAGCGACATGTGAAAATGCGGGCAGAAATTCTTAAGTTCTGAGAGCCTCTTCGCAAAATCCTCTGTCACGGCCTTTGGCTCCAGAGACCCCAGTCTTATCCGGTGAACCCCATCTATCTGCGATACCCTCTCTATCAGATCTACTAACGTAATGTTATCGTAAGAGTAGCTTGTGAGCCTGATCCCTGTCAGCACGAATTCCCTGAAGCCTTTATCTGAAAGCATTTTTACTTCTTCGACTACCTTCTCCGGATCACGGCTTCTCTCCCTGCCTCGCGCAAACGGGATGATACAGTAAGTACAGAACTGATCACAGCCGTCCTCGACCTTCAGAAAGGCTCTTGTATGCTCCTCTTTCATCGAAACGGCGGTTTCCTCAAAATCCCACCTGCCTTTATTAATATCAGGGACAAAGGTCTCACGGACATTTTTATCAGAGAGACGGGCTGCCTTAAGTTTCTCTATCTCAGCATTCAGCTGGCTCTTCTCGTTATTACCGAGGATAATGTCCGCTACACCATCTCTTATAAGCACGTCCTTTCCTGTATTCGCGTAGCAGCCACAGGCCACTACTATAGCATCAGGATTTAAAGTCTTCGCTCTGCTTATCATCTGTCTCGACTTCTGGTCCGCTACTCTCGTAACGGTACAGGTATTTATCACATATACGTCAGCCTTTTCGGAAAAAGGCACTATCTCATAGCCTGCGTTACGCAGACTCTCTTCCATTCCCTCCATCTCGTATGCGTTTACCTTGCAGCCTAAATTATGAAAAGCTGCCGTTTTATTTTTCAAAATAATAACTCCTTCCGATTGACTTTTCCCCTGTGTTGTTTTACCATAGATACATAGTTTTGGCATATGTTTTACAGGAGGAAAAACACATGAAGACAGTAAAGATATCCCTTAACTCAATCGATAAGGTAAAGTCATTTGTAAACACCATAAGTCAGTTCGACAGCGACTTCGACCTGATCTCAGGCCGCTATGTGATCGACGCGAAGTCCATCATGGGAATCTTCTCACTCGACCTTTCAAGCCCTATCGATCTCACTATTCATGATGATAATGACGCTGAAATTCTCGAAGCGTTAAAGCCTTATATAATCGAGGGCTGATCACCATTCTCGTGAAAAGTAACCTCCCTCAGCTGAGGGAGGTCTTTTTTTCATTTACAGCAGGCCACGATAGAAACCCATTCTCCGTCGTGGTTTATGAGCTTTATCTGGAAACCGTTCTTTTCGAGCTCATCAGTTACTTCTTTTTCCTTGAAGTCTATGATGCCTGAAGTAAGAAAATATCCGCCCTTTTTTATCGCTTTCCTTATCGCAGGAAGCATTCCGATGATTATATCGGCTAAGATATTCGCGCAGACGACATCGTACCCATCTCCTACTTTCGCCTGTACCTCTTTATCTGATGACATGTCTCCGATCAGTAGCTTTATTTTTTCAGTAGGGAGATCATTTCTTTTAAAATTCTCCGCAACTGCCGACTCCGTTGCCGGATCTATGTCAGTCGCTGTGACCTCTGCTGCCCCTTCGCGAAGAGCGATCATCGAAAGTATACCGCTTCCGGTACCTAAGTCCAGGACCTTCTCGCCGCCTTTGATATACGACGGTAGCTCCTCGATTATCATTCTGGTGCTCTCGTGCTTTCCGGTACCAAAGGTAATGCCAGGGTCCATGCGGATGATGTGCTTCGGATCAGCATCTGACTTTATATTTTCCCAGCTCGGTATCACAGTGTAGTCTCCGACCGTAAACGTATGGAAAAACTCTTTCCACTTGTCTCTCCAGTCACTTTCATCCGATGAAGATATGTCTATCGTCCCGGCTCCGATATCAGCAGTCTTTCTCAAGTCATCAAGTCCAAGTCTGATGTCCTCTAATAGCTTTCCGTAGTCTTTCCCCTCTTCTACATAAAAAATGACCTGACTTTTTCCGTCATCAGCTCCTCTGTCCGGAACCAGTTCTTCATAGTCCTCGCCCTCTAACGGAGTAACTGCTGCCTTGTCTTCGATCTCGATGTTCGTGATATCATAGTCATAAAGCAGAGCGCTTACCAGGTCCTCTGCCTCCTCTGTCGTATCAATCGTGAATTTCGTCCATCGCATCAGTTCTCTCCTTTAAGTACCAGGTAAGACATGACTCCGGCAATCGTCTTTGCGTCCTCTATCTCACCAGCCTGTATTTTTTTCTTTAAAAAATCAGTGTCGTATTCTAAGATATCGATGTCCTCGTCAGGATCTAAGTGCTGTCCCGATGTCTTATGGCAGTTATCAGCCAGATAGATATCTATGTGCTCGTCACAGAAAGCTACTGTAGTGCGGACTGAGAGGATCTTTTTCCAGTCATCAGATCCATAGCCGGTCTCTTCACTAAGCTCCCGCTTTGCAGTCACTAAGGTACCCTCAGTAAGTGAATCCCTTTTGCCGGCCGGAAGCTCCAGAGTGTATCTGTCGAGCGCCGGTCTGTACTGGCGCACCATTATAAGCTTACCGTCCTCTGTCACTGCAACTACAGCCGCGGCTCCCATCCGATGATCTACGAAGTCCCACTTTTCCTCTCTTCCGTCAGGAAGCTTTATAGTGTCCTGATAGACATCGATGACTGCGCCTTCGTATACTTTTTTTCTTCCGACTCTCTCTGCATGTTCCATACTAAAATCTCCTGTATTTAAGCAGTACCGGTATCAGCTCATGCATCACGTCTGAAGCATAATCGACCTGCTCTAAAGTATTGTAGATAGAAAATGAAAATCTGACTGTAGACTCAAGCAGGCTGTCCTTAAGTCCTATAGACTTAAGCGTTCTTGAAACTGCTGGCCTGTTTGAAGAGCAGGCACTTCCGGCAGATACAAAGATATCCTTATCCTCTAAAGCATGAAGAAGAACCTCAGCACGCACTCCCTCTACACTTACAGAAAGTATCTGTGGAGCAGAATTCTCATCAAGCTGAGAGTTAAAGCTGACAGCCTCTATATCAGAGAGCTTTTCTGCCAGATGGTTCTTTAGCTCAAACAGATGTTTCCTGTGTCCATCAAAGTCAGCAAACATCTCCTGTACTGCGACACCTAAGCCCGCGATTGCTGGGACATTCTCTGTTCCGCTCCTGAAGCCGCCTTCCTGGCCTCCACCGAAAATGATCGGATCTAGCTTTACCTTATCTCTCTTATATAAAAAGCCGCTTCCCTTCGGTCCATGGATCTTGTGGCCGCTTACAGACATCAAGTCTATTCCCATTTTCTTCGGGATCACCGGCACCTTTCCATAGGACTGGATAGCATCTACGAAAAATACCGCTTCCGGACACTTTTCGTGTATCAGCTTCCCGGCTTCAGCTACAGGCATTACAGATCCGATCTCGTTATTTACCTGCATCATCGCTACGAGAACTGTATCATCAGTCAGGGCATTTTCTAAGTCTTCTAATCTGATAAGGCCCTTCTCATCTGTAGGAAGGAAAGTCACATCGTATCCCTGCTTCTCAAGCTCCTTAAAAGGCATATAGACAGCGGCGTGCTCTACGGCTGTCGTTATGATATGCTTTCCGATGCGCTTATTTGCTCTGACAGAACCGAATATCGCGAGGTTATTCCCCTCTGATCCTCCTGAGGTAAAAATGATCTCCTTCGGGTCGCACTTTAATGTCTTTGCGATAGTCTCGCGGCTCTCCTTTATATAATTTTCAGCTGCCATTCCCTTTGTGTGAAGTGACGACGGGTTTCCGTAGTCCGTAAGGAGCACCTGTCTCATTTTCTCAGCTGCTTTTTCAGAGCATCTCGTAGTAGCTGAATTATCAAAATAGCATTCCATTTTATTTCACCAGAATAGTTTCAGTAGTATCATAAGCCTTCTGTAAAAGGTCTTCTATCACGTCACCAAGCTTTGTCTCGGACCTCTCTATCACATCGAGTCTCGGCTTTGTGACCGGATGCTTTGCGACGAATATAGTACAGCAGTCCTCATACGGAAGTATAGAAGTCTCATAGGTTCCTATCTTCTGAGATATCTCAATGATATCCTGCTTGTCAAATCCTATCAGCGGTCTGAATACCGGAAGAGTCGCCGCATGGTCTGTCACATAAAGCGACTGCATCGTCTGAGATGCCACCTGGCCCAGGCTCTCACCTGTGATCAGTGCCTGATCATTATCCTCATCTGCGAAGTGCTCGGCTATCGTCATCATGTAACGGCGCATTATGATAGTAAGTTCATCATGTGGACACTTCTCGTAGATAGCCATCTGGATGTCGGTAAAGTTTACTACATGAAGCTTTATCGGTCCTGTATACTTCGTCAGTATCTTCGCCAAGTCAACGACCTTCTGCTTTGCACGCTCCGAAGTATACGGAGGTGCATGGAAGTATGTCGCATCAACCGTTACTCCACGGCGGGCTATCATGTACCCAGCTACAGGCGAATCTATACCACCTGAGAGAAGGAGCATGGCCTTTCCTGCCGTTCCCACAGGCATACCACCTACACCTTTGTGGTAGAAGATATGGAAGTTTATCCTTTCCCTGATCTCAACTTCTACGAGGTGCTCCGGATGATGCACATCTACTTGTGAATTCGGAAAAGCATCTAGAATTCTCGCACCGAGCTCTCTGTTGATCTCCATCGAGTTCATCGGATAATTCTTTCTGGCTCTTCTCGCTTCTACCTTAAAAGTAAAAGGCTTATCTCCGAGTTCTTCCTTCAGGTAATCGATTATCTGCTTTGAGAGATCATCAAATCCGGTATCGTCTGTCATGATACACGGACAGATCCAGATGATGCCGAATACCTTTGATAAAGCATCAATGACTTCATCCTCATCAAATCCACTGCCCTCTACGAATATACGTCCCTGAGGTCTGGTAACCGTAAACTCTCCGTCTATTTTTTTTAAGGCCTCTTCTATTCTCTTTACGAGAGTCTCCTCGAAGTAGTATCTGTTCTTTCCCTTGAGGCCGATCTCTCCATACTTAACTAAAAATGCTTTTTCCATTTGCTTTCCTTAATCTATATTCTGATCATCTGAATGATTATACATTAAAATACCTGTTTATTCAAATTCATCCAGATCTTTCTTCAATGCTTCCGTTGCTTTCCTTATATCATCTTTTGAAAAAATAGCCGAAACTACCGCTGCTCCGGAAAGTCCGAGGCCCTTAAGCCTTATGACATTAGTCTCATCGATCCCGCCTATCGCCACTACAGGGATAGAAACGGCACGAGTTATTTTCTTATATTCATCAAGTGATACGATAGGCTTCGCGTCTGACTTAGTGATGGAGCCAAAAGCTGCTCCGACTCCTAAGTAATCAGCCCCGTCCGCCTGGGCTTTCATGGCCTCTTCTACGTTATGTGCCGTGGCTCCTATGATAACTGACTGCCCGAGTCTCGATCTGGCTTTACGCACTGGACAGTCATCCTGTCCCAAGTGCACTCCATCTGCTCCTGACTTTAATGTCACTTCAATGCTATTATCGATGATCAGCGGAACCTTTTTTTCACTTAAAAATGCCTTAAGCTCTTTTGCCTCTTCAATGGTCTCCTCTTCAGAAAGAGACTTTTCACGCAACTGAACCATAGTCGCTCCGCCGTCTACAGCTTCCTTTACCACATCTTTAAGACTCTGGCCGTCTTTAAGCCACCGCCTGTCAGTCACAGCATAGAGAAGCAGAGATTTCTTCAGTTGTTCCCTGCTTTTTTTCTTTATGACTCTGATCGCCCTGTAGCCGCCATCGACATTTACAGCTTCGATCCCACGATCAGCAAGAACTTCACAGTACTGCTGTGAAAACTCTCCATATGCACAGAACACATAGGCTGTCCTGTACTGTTCATTTGTTAAAGCCATCATTTTCTCCCTTCAAGTGACAGTTCACAGACTGTCTCTATATGCTCTCCCGCAAACGGGAACATATCTACCGGCTGGATTTTCTTTACCAGGTATCTGCGTTTAAGGATCGTAAGATCCCGGGAAAGAGTTTCTGGATTGCAGGATATGTATATTATCTTTGCCGGTGCAAGCCTCATAAGCGACTTAAGGAACTCCTTACTGGCGCCGGCTCTGGGAGGATCCATAAAGACTACATCTGCCTCAGGATTTTGCTCTGAAAAAAGTTCTGCGGCGTCACCACAGATATATCGGGCATTTTTTACAAGGTTTGCCTTTGCATTTGCTCTGGCATCCTTTACTGCTGAGAGATTATTCTCTATTCCTAAAACTGAGACCGCTTTATCTGAAGCACAGATCCCGATGGTTCCGATCCCGCAGTAGGCGTCGATTATTTTTTCACTGCCTTTAAGATCCGCAAAGCTAATGGCTGTCTGATAGAGTTTTTTCATCTGCTGCGGGTTTACCTGATAGAAGGCCAGCGGCGAAAGGCGAAAGGTCTTTCCCATCACCTTATCTGTCAGGTATTTTTCTCCATACAGAAGTGTCAGCTCATCAGTTAAGACAAGGCTGTCGGTACGTTTATTTATATCGAGGTAAATGCTCTTTACCTTCGGGAAATTCTGTCTGATCTCTTCTATCAGGTGATTTTTTCCAGGAAGAAAAGTATCTGTGCTCACAAGGACAAGCATTATGTCTCCCGTCGCGAAGCTCTGCCGCATGAAAATATAGCGAAGGCTTCCTGTCCTGGTATCTTCGTCGTAGACTTTTATTTTTAGTTCTGGTAAAAGCTCAGTGATAAAATGCGCGAGTTTCTGACAGTCCTTTGACTCTATAAGGCAGTCATCAATCTCTGTCACTTCATGAGTGCCTTTCCTGTACTTGCCACAGACTATTTTTTTACGATCCGGATCAAATGATAAGGCATAGGTCACCTTGTACCTGTAATGGTAAGGATAGTTCATGCCTATTATAGGAAGAGTCTCTCCGAACAGGTTATCCATATACTTCTGCTTCAGGTCAAGCGTAGCCTGGTATTCCATATATATGCGGTCACATGAGCCGCAGTCATCTACATACTTACATTTCATTACAGATGTAACACTTTCATTATAGATAAGAAAAATCCCTGTAGACCATCTGCAGATCTTCAGGATCATCTACGTATTCATTTCCGTGAATGGTCCCTGTATATATCAGTTCACCATTCCTTATTCCGATCAGCTGTGTGAACGGAACAGGCTTCCATTCTCCCTCTTTCAGCGGTTTTGTGGAAAAAATAAATGAGTCATTATCCTCGAGATAGTAGAGCGAATTCTTATAGTTCGTATGCACATACATCACAGACGAATCATAGAGGATCAGGTTCAGCGCTATTACAGAAAAGTATCTGATATAGTACCCCATATCCATTCTGCTGTCAAACAGAAGAAATCATACAAATATTTTAACATTCAGCGTATGAAAATACAATGACTCTTAAGTTATCTCTATCACAGGGAGGTATCTTTAAAAATACAAAAATGCGGCTTGACTTCTCTGAAAAAAGGAGTATTATATGAAACATAAACAGTAATGATAATCGTTACTGTTAAGGAGTGACTAACAGTGAAGAGATTTTCCAAGCGACGACAGTGTATTCTGGATGATCTCGAAAGCAGGACAGATCACCCTACAGCTGAGATGGTTTACTCTTCCGTCCGTGAAGAGATCCCGAATATCAGCCTGGGCACTGTCTACAGAAACCTGAGGGACCTGGCTGATGACCATCAGATCCTGTCATTTACGCAGAACGGCAAAGAACACTTTGACGGGAATAATCACCCGCACATTCATGTGTGCTGCAGCCTCTGCGGTAAGATCGAGGATTATCCCCTTCCATCAGGACTGTTTGAACCGGAGAATGATCCGTCTTTTGAGATCACGAATGTCATAGTCCAGGGCATCTGCATCGATTGTGCCTCGAAGCAGACTAAAGCCGGATAAGACAGATATCTTCTCTCCTGTCACAGGAGTTTTGATATAGAGTAACCAAAGTATGTATTTATATTATTTTTTCAGGAGGTAACTATTATGGCAAAGTGGGTATGCAGCGTATGCGGATATGTATATGAAGGAGACGAGCCACCAAAGGAGTGTCCTGTATGTAAGGCTCCTAGTGATAAGTTCGTAAAGCAGGAAGGTGAGAAGACCTGGGCTTCTGAGCATGTAGTAGGTGTAGCAAAGGACGCTCCAGAAGACATCAAAGCTGATCTCCGTTCGAACTTCGAAGGCGAGTGCTCTGAGGTCGGTATGTATCTGGCTATGAGCCGTGCAGCTATCCGTGAGGGATATCCTGAGATTGGTATGTATTTCGAGAAGGCTGCTCATGAAGAGGCTGAGCACGCTTCCAAGTTCGCTGAGCTTCTTGGCGAGGTAGTTTCTGCTTCTACGGAAGAGAACCTTCGTGTAAGAGTTGACGCAGAGAACGGCGCTACAAACGGAAAGACTGATCTGGCAAAGCGCGCCAAGGCTTTAAATCTCGATGCTATCCACGATACAGTTCATGAGATGGCACGTGATGAGGCAAGACACGGCAAAGCATTCGAAGGTCTCCTTAAGAGATACTTCGGAAAGTAATCTCCCACCCCTATAAACGAAAAAAGCGGGTTACCGGCATTATACCGGTGATCCGCTTTTTATTTACAGATGAATGATCCCAAAGGCATTAGCCACTGCTGACACCAGGATTATCAGGCAGAACAGCGGGCAGAGCCATTTTATCATGAAGTGAAAGATTTTCTTTCTTACAAACTTCGCGCCGCCCAATGTCACTTCCTCGTCTACAGCGTCAAAGCCTATGACCTTCGTCACGAGAAGGCAGGTGGCGATAGCCGCAAGCGGCATCATCACAGAGTTCGTGATGAAATCAAAGAAGTCGAGAAACTGCATCCCGATGATCTTCACGCCACTCAGAACTCCGTAGCCTAAGGCAGATAGCGTTCCTAGCCCCAGCATTACAGCTCCGATCACGAGTGTCGATTTCTTTCTGCTCCACTTCAGCTCATCCTCAAGAGTTGATACAGCCGACTCCATCAGAGCAATCGATGATGTCAGAGCCGCAAAAAGAACCAGAAGGAAGAAAAGAAGTCCGAATACTCTTCCAGCAGGAAATGACGCGAATGTCTTCGGCATAGTGATGAACATAAGCGACGGGCCGGCGTCTAAGTTCTTTCCGGCATCAGAGCCTGAGAAAGCAAACACAGCAGGGATGATCATAAGGCCTGCCAGAAAAGCTATAAGAGTATCGAAGATCTCGACCTGGTCTGTACTCTCTTCTATCGACACGTCTTTTTTCATGTAGCTTCCGAATGTGATCAGAATTCCCATAGCTATAGAAAGGGAATAGAACATCTGCTGCATAGCAGTAACTATCGTCATCCATGAGAAACGCTTCGTACTCGGCACCAGCAGATATTTGATCCCCGCACCTGCCCCTGGTCTTGTCATAGTATAGACACAGATGATAAAAGCCAGCACCACGAGGATTGGCATAAGGATCCTGGATACTCTTTCAATTCCACCCTGCACTCCCATGTACACGATAACTGTAGTAAGCAGGGCAAAGATGATAAACCAGAGCTCCGGAG
This sequence comes from Lachnospiraceae bacterium, assembly GCA_029226225.1. Classification (GTDB taxonomy): domain Bacteria; phylum Bacillota; class Clostridia; order Lachnospirales; family Lachnospiraceae; genus Weimeria. The sequence goes on from JAQXXU010000021.1 coordinate 10,889, forward strand.
TCGAACCGCCTATGAATTCTGAAAAATATCCGTCTACCGCTATCTCCTTCGCTGGCTTTGTGATGTAATCGAATAAGTACTTTATGACCCAGCCTCCGATGACTGAGTAGTAAGGCACTATAAGCATAGGAACTATCGCATTTATCCAGCCGCCGATACGATAACTTTTCTTCTTTGAAAAATGGGTGAAAGCCCCGACAGGACTCTTCTGGCTCATCCTTCCTATGGCTGTCTCCGCCATGATCATGGTGTAGCCAAAAGTGGCCGCAAGAATGATATACGCTATCAGATAAGTACCTCCGCCGTACTTAGCACAGAGATATGGAAATCTCCAGATATTTCCGAGACCTACAGATGCTCCCGCAGCTGAGAGAACAAAGCCCAGCTTTCCTGTAAAGCTTGCCCTTTTCTTCATTGTAAAAAATCCTTTCCTTTTTACTTTTAACGCAAAAAACTGCCTGTGCATTACGCACAGACAGTTATTATAGCACATAGTATATCTATTTTCACCATATAAGTGATTAAATTTCAATTAATGCATTATTGAAGCGAGGAACTTCTGAAGCCTCTGGTTCTTCGGGTGTTCGAATACCTCTTCAGGCGAGCCCTGTTCCATTATCTTTGTCTCATCGATGAAGATGATACGATCAGCTACTTCCCTGGCAAAGGCCATCTCATGTGTCACGATGACCATCGTCATCCCGTTCTCGGCAAGTTCCTGGATAATGCCAAGAACCTCTCCTACCATCTCAGGATCGAGTGCCGATGTAGGCTCGTCCATAAGCATGATATCAGGATTCATCGCAAGAGACCTGGCTATCGCTGCTCTCTGCTTCTGTCCACCTGATAACTGTGATGGATAAGACGCGGCTTTATCAGAAAGTCCTACCCTGTCTAACAACTCTGCTGCCTTCCTATCAGCCTCGGCCTTTGTCATAAAGCCGTGCTTTACAGGTGCGAAAGTGATGTTATCCTGGATCGTCTTGTTGTTAAACAGGTTAAACGACTGGAACACCATTCCTATCTTCGGCAGGATGGATGAGATATCGGTCTTCGGATTGGTGATATCACAGCCATCGAAAACTATGTGACCACTGTCAGGCTTCTCCAGTAAGTCAAGGCATCTGACAAAAGTCGATTTACCGCATCCTGATGGTCCGATGATAGCGATGACCTCTCCCTTTTGTATATCGAGGTCGATGTCTTTAAGGACAGTGTGATCTCCGAATTTTTTCGTTAATTTTTCTACGTGCATTATTACGTCAGCCATCTGATCACCTCTCACTCTTTCTAAGCGCTTTTTCAAGTTTTCCTACAAGCCAGGTAAGTATGAGTACGATGACTAAGTAAATAGCTGCTACGGCGAGCAGCGGGATCATGGCTTCATAGGTGATAGATCTGATGATCATACCGCCCTGGGTCAGATCCTGGAGTCCGATGTATCCTGAGATGGATGTCTCTTTTAAGAGTGATATAAACTCGTTTGCTATAGCAGGCAGCACATTCTTAAGTGCCTGAGGAAGTATTATGGCGGTCATCACAGTACCGAACTTAAGGCCTAATGAGTGCCCAGCCTCGAACTGTCCCGGATCTACTGCCATGATGCCGCTTCTGAAGTTCTCTGCCTGATATGCGGCTGAGTTCAGACCGAATGCCACTATCGCCACCAGTACTTTACTGATATCAACTGACGCAAAGATCACGAAGTATATGATCAGCAACTGGATCATCATAGGAGTTCCCCTGACTACTGTCAGATAGATACGAACGATAAAATTCAGTACCGGGAGAGTACCATTTTTATCATGAGTTACCCTGACAAGAGCTATCAGGAAACCTAAGACTACTCCGATAAGCACTGCGAATAAGGTGATGATCAGCGTGTTTACAAGTCCCTGTAGCAGATAAGTAAAACTATGATCCTTTACAAAGCTGTTATAGAGCTTATCCGAAAATGACTGGCTGTTCCCTGCTCCGCCCTTTCTTATCACAATGGACTGCTTCGTCTCCATGTAGTTTGTCGTAAAGTTGATGCTCTTTTTTCTCTCCTCTGTCACTGTAAACCCAGAAAATCCGACATCAGCCTTTCCTGAGTTTACTGCGTTTATTATCGCGTCAAACTGGATATTCTGGATTTCAAGTGTCATACCCATCTTATCAGCGACTGCCTTCATCATCTCTACATCGAATCCAACCGGGTCAGAGCTTCCCTTGTCAAAATACTCATAAGGCGGAAAGTCGATTGACGATGCCATCACAAGCTTCGGACCATCTGTGACTTTCTGTGTATAGTGGTAGTCACCTTTTTCATTGATGTAGGTGTCCTTCAGTTTATCGATGATACCTTCGTCCTTTACCTCCTGCATGGCCTTATCGACCTTATCGAGAAGCTCAGTGTTGTCCTTTGCGACAACGCCGGCATACTCTTCTGTCTCGAAAGGCTCATCGAGGATCTTCAGATCCGGATTCTGCTTTACAAATGCTTTAGCCACTTCTTCATCTATGACTACTGCATCGAGTTTGCCCTGCTTTAAGGTATTTATCGCGTCAGCGCCTTTATCAAAACGCTGCACCTTCGTGCCATGCTTTAATGCCGACACATCTGTGTCACCTGTTGTTCCCAGCTGTACTCCAACCCGGGCTCCCGTGAGGGAAGCCTTATCTTTTACTGTATGCGCCCTAGCCCCGCATCCGGTGAATGAAGCGAGGATGAAAATGCATACCAGTACAGAAAGCACAGCCTGCTTTACTGTTCTTTTCTTCACTTAAATCTTTGTCCTTTGTAATTATCTTCTGTCTACTTTTGCTATATCTATAGGCGTGACCTTATCCGGCTCACTCTCAAGCGCATGGGCTAAGGCATTGGCTGTATCCATTGCTGTGATACAGTAGACTCCAGTCTCTATAGCGTTACGCCTTATAAGGAAACCGTCACGGGTCTTATCTCCGTGGCCCTCGGTAGGTGTATCGATCACTAGATCGATCTTGTGGCCTAGGATCAGGTCCATGACATTCGGCGATTCCTGGTTTATCTTATTTACCCAGAGAGCCTCAACTCCATGGTCGTTTAAGTACTTTGCCGTGGATCTCGTGGCATAGATCTTATAGCCAAGCGCTTTAAATCTCTTTGCGACTCCGACAGCCTCAGGCTTGTCCTTGTCGTTTACAGTCATTATCATCTGCTTGTACTTCGGCAGATCAACCCCTGCTCCGGTGAAGGCCTTGTACAGAGCTTCGTTAAATGTAGGAGCGATTCCAAGACACTCACCTGTACTCTTCATCTCAGGTCCGAGTGATATCTCGGCGCCACGCAGCTTCTCAAATGAGAATACCGGCATCTTTATCGCCACATAGTCAGCTTCTGGCTGAAGTCCCGGCTTGTAGCCCATCTCACGGAGAGTATGTCCGCACATAACCTTTGCAGCGAGGTCTACGATAGGTATTCCTGTTACCTTACTGATATAAGGTACTGTACGTGAAGAACGAGGGTTTACCTCTATGACATAGACTTCTCCATCCATATCGATAAACTGGATATTGATAAGGCCTATGACATGAAGCTCTTTCGCAAGCTTTATAGTAGCATCCTCTATCTTCCTCTTGACCTCATCGCCAATGGTCGGAGCCGGGTATACCGAGATCGAATCACCTGAGTGGATTCCAGTACGCTCGATATGCTCCATGATACCTGGTATCAGGATATCCTGACCGTCACATACCGCATCGACTTCGACCTCTTTACCCTGGAGATACTTATCTACAAGGATAGGATGCTCCTGAGCGATACGGTTTATGATGCCCATGAACTGCTCTATCTCTTCGTCATTGAATGCTATCTGCATTCCCTGACCGCCGAGCACGTAAGAAGGACGGACAAGTACAGGGTAGCCGAGTTTATTTGCTACCTTCTTTGCCTCCTCTGCTGTAAATACAGTGCCGCCTGCAGCTCTAGGGATTCCAGTCTTCTGAAGCACTTCATCGAAAAGCTCACGGTCTTCTGCCCTGTCGACATCCTTTGCATCGGTTCCATAGATAGTAACGCCCATCTCCATCAGATCCTGGGTGAGCTTAATAGCAGTCTGGCCGCCGAACTGGACTACTGCTCCATCCGGCTTCTCCTGACGGACGATATTTTCTACATCCTCTTTCGTAAGAGGCTCGAAGTAGAGCTTATCCGCTATATCGAAGTCGGTAGAAACTGTCTCAGGGTTATTATTTACGATGATGGTCTCGAAGCCTTCCTTCTC
>JAQXXU010000022.1 GCA_029226225.1 Lachnospiraceae bacterium
GACTTCGTGAAGTTCTGTGACGCTTTCGATATCCCGGTACTTTCTCTGGTAAAGACCGAAGGATTCGAGACTACAGTACACGCAGAGGCAGCTTTAGCCTGTGCATCAGCTGAGTTTATCAACGCTTACTCAGGAGCTACAGTACCAAAGGTAGCCGTAGTAGCAAAGGCTTACACGACAGCACCTCTCCTTATGGGAAGCCATTCTACAGGCGCTGATATCGTATTCGCATTCTCAGATGCCGAGATCGGACCGATGGATTCAAAGCTCGCTTCGAAGATCACAGGAGTTTCAGCTTCTGATTTCGAGGCAAAGGTATCAGGCTCAGCAAATGCTGCAAGACGCGGTGTTATTGACAGATTCGTAAATGCAGCAGATGTCAGAAAGTATCTGATCGATGCATTTGAAGTGCTTTTCACAAAGAAAGTCGATGAGGCGTACAGAAAGCATGTCACAAAGTAAGCGAGGTAATCTGATGAAGAAAAAAATAAGTGTTATTTTTGCTCTGGTTGCCTGCCTCTGCCTCTTCGCTTCATGTGGTTCTACAAAGAATGATACATACGGTGGAAAGACTTCAGAAGAACTCGAGGTTATTTCAGAAAATCTGGCAAGTCAGGTAGTTTCTCTTTCAAGCAGTGACTTAAAGCAGTACTATGAGAGCTATAAGAAGCAGGCTGAAGCAGATCCTGACAGCGATGATCTGAAGATGTACGAGACGATGTTCAAGAACTTCGTTGATAATACTCCGGAACTCGGATCATTTCAGGACTACAAAGGCTTCAAGGTCGACAAGGCCGGAAAGAATATCACGACTACACTTACTATGAAGTATGAGAAGCGTGATGCTCAGCTCGTTATGGTTTTCAAATCCTATAATATGAGCAAGCCTACTTCGATTAACTTCAATCCTGTATACTCGCTCGGCGAGACCATGGGTAAGGCAGCACTGAACGTAGTCATGGGTATGGTTACGGTATTCACGGTTCTTATTATTATCTGCCTCGTTATCTACTGCCTCAGGATCATCCCTTATATCCAGAAGAAGCTCGAAGCAAAGAATGCTCCGGCAGTTCCTGAGACACAGGCAGCTGAGGTTGTAAGTACATCAGCAGCAGAAGAGGAGAACACAGAAGAACTTATAGCAGTTATAAGTGCGGCAATCTCAGCCGCAACAGGCGCTTCTACGGATTCATTCGTGGTGCGTTCTATCAAGAGAAGATATTGATCAGGAGGAAAATATCATGAAAAATTATACCATTACAGTAAATGGCAAGTCATATGACGTATCCGTAGAGGAGAAAGGCGGTTCTGCATCAGCTCCTGTAGCAGCAGCACCGGCACCGGCAGCTCCAAAGGCAGCAGCACCAGCATCAAACGGAACACAGGGAAGCCTTCGTATTGAGGCCGGAGCACAGGGTAAGGTATTCAAGATCGCAGCTGCACCTGGCACAAAGGTAAAGCCGGGCGATCCTGTCGTAGTCCTCGAAGTCATGAAGATGGAGACACCTGTAGTTGCTCCTAAGGCAGGTACAGTTGCTTCTATAGAGTGCAAAGAAGGAGATGCTGTAGATACAGGAGATCTTCTTGCTACGATGAACGAGGACTGATTCTAAGGAGGATTCAATAAATGGACTATATTGCACAGACGATGGGCAATCTGCTCCATCAGATGGCATTTGCGAATCTTACTGTAGGAAACTTCATAATGATACTCGTGGCCTGTGTTTTCCTTTATCTGGCCATCGCAAGGGATTTTGAGCCTCTGCTTCTGGTGCCTATCGCATTCGGAATGCTTCTGGTGAACATCTATCCTGATATCATTGCGAGTCCTCAGGAGACTAGCAATGGCACTGGCGGACTGCTCTGGTACTTCTTCCAGCTTGATGAGTGGTCGATACTTCCGTCACTTATCTTCATGGGAGTCGGAGCGATGACAGACTTCTCGCCTCTTATCGCAAACCCTATCTCATTCCTCTTGGGAGCTGCAGCCCAGTTCGGTATCTACATGGCTTATCTGCTCGCTATACTCTTCGGATTTTCTGATAAGGCAGCAGCAGCTATCGCTATCATCGGAGGAGCAGATGGACCTACATCTATCTTCCTTGCTGGAAAATTAGGGCAGTCGGCGCTGATGGGACCTATAGCAGTGGCGGCATATTCGTATATGTCACTCGTTCCTATCATACAGCCGCCTATCATGAAGGCTCTGACTACAGAGGAAGAGCGAAAGATACACATGAAGACACTTCGTCCGGTAAGCAAACTCGAGAAGATCCTCTTCCCGATCATCGTTACCGTTATCGTATGTCTTATCCTTCCTACCACAGCTCCTCTCGTAGGTATGCTGATGCTCGGAAACCTCTTCAAGGAGTGTGGAGTAGTAAGACAGCTGAAAGAGACAGCAGAGAATGCCATGATGTATATCGTAGTTATCCTGCTCGGTACTTCAGTCGGAGCATCTACATCTGCAGAGGCATTCCTTAATGCTTCTACCTTAAAGATCGTTGTACTCGGACTAGTAGCATTCGCAGTAGCTACAGCTTCAGGTATCCTGGTAGGAAAGATTATGTGTAAGGCTACACACGGAAAGATAAATCCTCTGATCGGTTCTGCGGGCGTCTCCGCGGTGCCTATGTCGGCGCGAGTTTCACAGAAGGTTGGTGCTGAGGCAGATCCTACGAACTTCCTTCTGATGCATGCTATGGGACCTAACGTAGCAGGTGTTATCGGAACTGCAGTCGCAGCCGGTGTATTCATGGCTATCTTTGGTGTATAAGGAGGAAATGTAAACTATGGCTAAGAAACCATTAAAGATAACAGAGACAGTGCTCCGTGACGCACATCAGTCTCTTATCGCTACTCGTATGACAACAGAGGAAATGCTTCCGATCGTTCCTGTAATGGACAAAGTCGGATACAACGCAGTAGAGTGCTGGGGCGGTGCTACATTTGATGCCTGCCTGCGTTTCCTTCATGAGGATCCATGGGAGAGACTCAGAAAGCTTCGTGCCGGATTCAAGAACACTAAGCTTCAGATGCTTTTCCGTGGACAGAATATCCTCGGATACAAGCCTTATGCTGATGATGTCGTAGAGTATTTCGTACAGAAGTCTATCGCAAACGGTATCGACATCATCCGTATCTTCGACTGCTTAAATGATATGAGAAACCTCGAGACAGCAGTCAAGGCTGCAAAGAAAGAGGGCGGCCACGCTCAGATCGCTCTTTCATTTACACTCGGTGATCCGTATACTACAGAGTACTGGGTAAAGAAAGCAAAGGAAGCTGAGTCACTCGGTGCTGATTCTATCTGCATAAAGGATATGTCAGGACTTTTAGTTCCGAAGCAGGCTGCAGAGCTTATCCCGGCTCTTAAGTCAGCTGTATCTATCCCTATAGAGCTTCATAACCACTATACTTCAGGTGTCGCATCCATGACATGCATGAAGGCAGTTGAGGCTGGAGTGGATATCATCGACACAGCTATCTCACCGTTCGCTCTCGGTACATCACAGCCAGCTACAGAGGTAATGGTAGAGGCATTCAAGGACACTGATTATGATACAGGCCTTGACATGAACCTTCTGTCACAGATCTCTGATTATTTCGCTCCTATCAGACAGAAGTACTTAGATAACGGCCGTATGAGTACTAAGGTACTCGGTGTTAATATCAAGACTCTTCTGTACCAGGTTCCGGGCGGAATGCTTTCAAACCTTATCGGTCAGCTTAAGGACCAGCATAAGGAGGATAAGCTCCAGGAGGTTCTTGAGGAAGTGCCTAGAGTTCGTAAGGACTTCGGAAATCCTCCTCTCGTTACACCTTCTTCACAGATCGTTGGAACACAGGCTGTATTCAACGTCCTTATGGGCGAGAGATACAAGGTCGTCACCCAGCAGTCAAAGGACCTTCTCCTTGGCAAATATGGTAAGACCGAGGAGCCGTTTAACCCTGAAGTAGTAAAGAAGTGCTTAGGCGATGAGGCTAAGAATGCCATTACCTGCAGACCTGCAGACCTTATCAAGCCACAGCTTAATGATATCGAGAGTCAGATGTCACAGTACAAGCAGCAGGATGAGGATGTTCTTACCTATGCTCTGTTCCCACAGGTAGCTGAAGAGTTCTTCAAGTATCGTGAAGCCCAGCAGACAAAGGTAGACCCTGCAAAGGCTGATACAAAGAACAAAGCTTACCCGCTCTGATTTTTTCAGTAAATAGTAAAGAAGGAGTTCTCCGAAAAAAGCGGAGAACTCTTTTTTTTCTTGTAAAAAACTTTAAAGACTGTTATTATAGAAAAGAGTGTGGAAAGGAGAAGTATGTCTGAACAGAAGAAACTTGAAGCCGGCGGCTTCATTTTTTCAGATGAAGTAGTAGCTGAGAAAGCCAAAAAAGAGATAAATGCTGTCTCATACTTGAGAAATCAGCTGTCTCATATGAATGCCGCGCAGATCCTTGAGGCATACAGAGGTCTTATAGACAAGAATGTATTTGATACGGCAGTAGGATACTCATTCCTTAAGGAGTTGCAGCGTACGCTCATAGCAGATAGTACGGTAGATAATGCGGATATCCCGCTGATCCCGGTAGCGGATGAGAGAGCACTTAAGGACACTGAGAATGAGACGATGAAGCTGAAATGGCAGAGAAAGTTCCATATGCTTCTTCCGTTTACGATACTGCTGCTGGGATGCGTTATTTTTATGTTTGTCCTGACAGCTACCTCGAATAACATGACCATACTCGATTATAAGGAGAAAGTAGAAAATCAGTATGCAGACTGGGATGAAAGTCTGACGAAAAGGGAAGACGAAGTGAAAGAAAGAGAAGAAAAGTTACTTGAAGATGAAGAAAGACTAAAGAACGGGGAAAACTCAAATGGCAGCGAAAAAAATACTAATAGCAGATGATGAAAGCAGAATGAGAAAGCTGATAAAGGATTATCTGAGAAGAGACGGCTTTGAAGTTATAGAAGCTGCTGACGGACTTGAGGCACTGGCACAGTTCGATTTGAATCCTGACACAGCACTCATCATCATGGATGTGATGATGCCGAAACTTGACGGCTATGGCGCCCTGAAAAAAATCCGCGAGACTTCACAGGTTCCGGTCATAATACTTACAGCAAAGTCAGAAGAAGAGGATGCTCTGGAAGGATTTACTGCAGGAGCAGATGAGTTCGTCACGAAGCCTTTTTCACCAAAGGTTCTGGTAGCCAGAGTAAAGGCCATAATAAATCGTGATGAGGGAGGAAATGGTACACTGGGTGCGAATAATGGCATCATGACCTGTGGCAAAATAACCCTTGATGAGAACGCGCATACAGTTACAGCAGACGGCAGGGATGTACCTCTATCAGTGAAGGAATTCGACCTGCTCGCCTACTTCATGAGGAATAAAGGCCTGGCTCTATCCAGGGAAAAAATACTGAACAGCGTATGGGACTATGATTATTTCGGAGATGCCCGTACTATAGATACTCACGTGAAAAAACTGCGCAGCAAACTAGGAGACTGCGGCAACTATATACATACCATCTGGGGTATGGGATACAAATTCGAAGTGGAGGATAATTAAATGCTTCAGAAACTCAGAAAAACAGTGGCACTGGTGCTGGCTTTAGCAGTAATTGCCACACTCCCTGGTATATCTGTACAGGCGGCAGAAACAGATGGAAAGACCACAGGCACAGAGCAGACAACCGGCGGAAAGGCTTCAGTTACCACAGGTGGAGGAATAGCTACGACAGGAAGCTCTATAGTAGTGGCAAAGGCTACTCTTTCAGCAAAGCCGGTCAAGGCTACGGTAAAGCTTACCATCTCTCATGAGAAGAAGGATGGAGCGAAGATCACCGGATATCAGGTCTTTAAGCAGAAGGCCGATGGCGACTGGGCTAAGAGAGCTACGATAAAGAAAACCGGGAAGACATCATATACCGATAAAAGTGCTACAAATACCAGAGCAAACGTATACAGAGTAAGAGCTTATTACAAGCATGACGGTGAGACCTATTTTGGCGAGTATACCGAACCGGTAAGTGTCGAGATAAGCGTCAGGGCAGTCACGAAGAAGGTAAAGAGCAAGAAATCTGCTTTCTATGGAAAGACACTTGTTCTTTATGAATATGCTGATGGTTCTATGGTCGAGAATCCGACCAAATATGTGGATGAGGATAGTTTCTCAAAGTATCAGTTATACGTAAATAAAGCAAAACAGTACGTGACTGCCTGTGGAGTAAAAGACGGAAAGCTCTATCCACTGAGAAGATTCATCTGCTCACCGGGAGCTGCTACTCCAGTCGGAACTCATAAGATCCTGGCGCAGTACAGATGGCATACCCTGATGGGACCGTGCTATGGACAATGGTGCTCAAGGGTCACAAAGAACGGCATTTATTTCCATTCTATTTTTTCAAGCAGAACAAATAACAACAAGACCATCTCTGTAAGAGCCTATAATAAGCTTGGAACTACATGCTCACATGGATGCATCAGAGTTCAGGCAGGATCAGCCAAGTGGATATACGACCACTGCAAGGTTGGGACGAAGGTAGTCATCACGAATAAGACAGGCTACGAGCCATTTAAGAAGCCTTCTGTAAAGAAACTCCCTTCATGGCATACCTGGGATCCGACAGACCCTACTGCACAGAAATACTGCAAAGCACATAAATGTCACAAGTACGCGAAGTAAAAAAAGATAAAAAATACAGGCTCAGCAGCCAGATCACGGGATACATGGTACTTATAGCTTTCGGGGCTATATTCTTAAGCTTTATCCTGAACTGGCTGTTTATGATGAAGTTTGCTGTGATCAGAAGAGAGCATAGCCTTGAAAAAGCGTACAATACTTTTTCGGAAGTTTCTGATAAGGGAAAGCTCTACGATAATGATTATAATGACCAGTTTGAGACACTGTGCTCGAATGAAAACCTTCAGGTGCTTATCTGTACACCGTCCGGAGAGGTAGTTCGTTCTTCACAGGGGTCAAACGGCATGATGATAACCCAGCTGTACTGGTCGATGCTCTCGCGTGATCAGGATAGCCGCGAGCTTATAAAGACTTCATCAGACTATTCTATCCTCAGACTAAAGGATCCGCAGGTAAAGTCTGAGTTCCTTGTACTCTGGGGAACACTCCCAGATTCGAACCTGATACTTATCAGATCGGGAATCGGCTCACTGAGACAGTCAGCGCAGTTTACCAGCAGGGTACTTATCGTGGCTGGTATCATAGCTGTATGTGGAGCCTGGGTTGCGTCTGTGTTTTTCAGCCACAGGCTCACAGAACCGGTCGTAAAGCTGACGAAGCTTAGCAAGCAGATGGCAGAACTGGATTTCGATGCTAAGTATGAACCGGGCAAAAAGCCAAACGAGATAGACGATCTCGGCATCCATATGAATGAATTGTCCGGGGCTTTAGAAAAAACCATCCAGGAACTAAAACAGGCAAACAGTGATCTGCAGAGAGACCTGGATCTGAGGGACGAGAATGAAAAAATGCGCCGGGAGTTTTCTTCAAGCGTTTCACACGAGCTGAAAACGCCGCTTGCCCTTATCATGGGTTATGCTGAGGGACTTTCAGACGCGGTGGCAGATGACAATGCTGAGGACAGGAAGTATTACTGCGACGTCATTATGGACGAAGCAGAGAAAATGAACCGCATAGTAAAAGAGCTTCTGGATCTGAGTCATCTCGAGTATGGCGAGAGGATATTGAGCCTGGAACGCTTTGATGTCACAGAGGTCATAGAAGGTGTCATAAAGGCAAACAGTATCATGACAGACAAAGCGGGGATCACTGTATCATTTATCCATAACGGACCCGCCTATGTATGGTCTGATCCGTTCTTTACAGAGCAGGTGGTTACGAACTACTTTTCAAATGCGATACACTACTGTGAAAACGAGAAGAAGATAGAGGTAAAGATCACAGATAGAGAAAAAGACTACAGGATCTCGGTGTTCAATTCAGGAAAACCTATACCGGAGGATTCTATTCCACATCTCTGGGAGAAGTTCTATAAGGTAGATAAGGCCAGAACCCGTGAATACGGTGGCAGCGGAATAGGACTTTCCATAGTAAAGGCCATCATGGATGACCTCCACAAAGAGTGTGGGGTTACAAATCATGAGAATGGAGTAGAATTTTACTTTGATCTGGATAAATGAGCTAAAAGGGTTTGAATTTTGTCTCTGTTAATGGTACTATTATATGTGGTAGTTTGATTTTGCGAAAGGCTTATGAATGCGAAAAAGTGTTTTTCTGGCGGTTGGCGCTGTCGGCATGTCAGTCATGCTGAGTGGATGTGCTTACCAGGTCACAGAATTAAATGAAGATGAACAGGATCAGATAGCCGCTTACTGTGCGCAGATAGTATCGAAGTATGATAATTCAGCAGAGAATGGTCTGACGACAGTTTCTGCTAAGTCATCTGATAAGGCAGATACATCTGAACAGCCAGCTTCTTCGGATGCCACAAAAGCATCAGAGACTCAGAATACCGCGACAGATGGCAGCTCTGAGGGAAAAAAAGCAGCAGAAGAGACCAAGACTTTTACAGAAGCTATCGGGATCAAGGACATTTCATTTCTTTACAGGGATTCAAAGACTGCCGGAGGGTATAACTCAAGCGATGTCTATGATCTGACTCCTGATAAAGGAAATGAACTGCTGGTAGTCAGGCTGAAGGCTGTGAATGGATCTTCAAAGAGCCAGAAAATAGATATGCCAACGGAGAACCTCAGATTTCAGGCATCATACGGTGATGATACAGCTGACGCTGATCTGACCCTTCTGCTTAACGATCTTACTACCTACCAGGGGACGATCAAAGGCGGGAAGAGTAAGAATATGGTCATGCTTTTTCAGTTCCCTAAAGGAACTATAAAGGATACATCAAAAGTGGTCTACACCGTCAAAAAAGGTGACACCACAGTAAGGATAAATACTGATCTGTCTAAACAGCGATAAAAGACCTGGGAGGTTAGAAGAGATGGATACAAATATTTTACTAGAATCAGGAACAAACGAGTTAGAAATCCTTGAGTTCAAGGTAGCTGATAACTACTACGGCATTAACGTAGCGAAGATCATAGAGATCCTGAATTACCAGCATGTAACACCGGTACCTAATTCACATCCATTTGTGGAAGGTATTTTCATGCCGAGGGATACGATCATTTCAGTCATTAACCTTCGCAAATGCCTCGGATATCCGGATGACCCGGATAATGAAGGACTTTTCTTCATCACGAACTTCAATAACCTGAATACAGCATTCCACGTAGACCAGGTTCTTGGAATCCACAGGGTCTCATGGGAAGACATAAATACTCCGGATTCGACCATTTCTTCAGAAGCTAATGGGGTGGCCACTGGAGTTATAAAGCTCGATGACCATCTGGTTGTCATTCTTGACTTCGAGAAGATTGTATCAAAGATAAATCCAGCCACGGCTCTGAACGTATCAGAGATGGATGACAGACCTGAGGATAAAGACAGAGACAGATCCAAATCCCCTATCATGATAGCAGAGGATTCACCGCTTTTGTCAAAGCTCATTGTAGAGTGCTTAAAGAAGGCCGGGTACACGAACCTGAATGTCAATGCAAACGGACAGGAAGCCTGGGATAAGCTCTGTGACATGAAAGACAAGGGTACGATGCTTGATGATGTTCACTGCATCGTCACTGATATCGAGATGCCAAAGATGGATGGTCACCGTCTCTGCAAACTGGTTAAAACCGATGACAGCATGAAGCATATCCCGGTTATCATTTTCTCATCCCTGATAAATGACGATATCAGAAGAAAAGGAGAAAGTGTAGGAGCTGATGCGCAGCTGACAAAGCCAGAGATAGGAAAGCTTGTTGATGCGATCGATGAGCTGGTAGATAAGTACGAAGCTGCGAGAAAAGCCAAAAAATTCTGATCATAATCTTTTCAGGCCATATGAAGCGTAAGGTTCATGTGGCCTTATTGCGTTTTTAGAGGGAGGTCCATTTTGCCAGATACAGAGGACATTCTTAACGGACTTTTAGATTCGATAAATAAAGCCCAGGATGAAGTGGATTCATCTTATGAAAAAAATACAAAAGCCGCCCGTGAAAGAGCACAAAGACGCCGTGAGATAGGTCCGGATGATGATTTTGTGGAAAAAACCGGACTCTCAGACGTAGAGGATACACCTAAGACCAGGACGAACCTGAAGAGAGCCTTATCCGAGGATGACTTTCTGGCTGAGTTTGAAAACTCACTGGATGATTCTGACTCGGCGCCGAAGCAGGAAACAAGAGAAAAGGTATCATCAGGTAAAAAAGCATCTGGCCTTCCGGATGGAGATGAGGTGAGCCCTTATTTTTCAAGCATAGGACAGCCAAAGGAGAATAAAGACCCAAGTCCGAAGGATGATCTGATGGACTCTATAGAGTCGATAGTATCAAATGCCAAAGAAAAGGCAGGTGAGAGCATTCTTCCTGAGGAGAAGAGGTCAGCTCCTATAGAGGACGAGATAGATCTGTCTTCTGAGAAAGCACCTGAACAGAAGCAGGATAAGAAGCCTGAGACAAAAAGTGATTCTTCGAAAACTGCTCCAGATGACGATCCTTTCCTTCAGCCGGAGTTTTCTCTCGATGATTTTGATAATACAGACTTCTCTGACACCAGTGCAAAAGACGTGAACCTGATGGATGAGTCTGGCGACGGGCAGGATCTATCAGATATGCTTGCCGGAGATGGCGAGTTGACAGACATAGGTGATATGCTCGATGCCGATGAGAATGGCACTGTTCTTCCTGAGAGCAGTGATGCGTTTGAAAGCTCAGCTGAGTCGGAGGTTCCTGACTTAGATGGCGGGGATCTGATGAGCGATGAAGAGCCTTCAACCAACGAAAAGACAGCTGATGATGGCTCTGAAACGGATGCAAATAAAAAAGGCTTTTTAGCAGGACTTATCGAGAAACTCAAAGGCATTTTTGACAGCGAAGACGATGACGGTAAGGTAAAGAAAAGCGATATCTTAGGCGAGCATGATGACTCAGTTGAAGACCTGGCTGCAGAGGATGAAGGACTCCTGGCTGATATCGCTGATGACGAGCAGAAGGCTGAGAAGAAAAAGAAAGAAAAAAAGCCAAAGAAAGAAAAAGAAAAGAAGCAGCCTAAAGAGAAGAAAGCAAAGCCAAAGAAAACGAAGAAACCAAAGCCGGTAGATAATTCTCCAGTGATACCAGGTAAAGTGATCGGCGTTTTCGGATTTCTTGCGGTATCGCTT
Organism: Lachnospiraceae bacterium; assembly: GCA_029226225.1. Taxonomy (GTDB): domain Bacteria; phylum Bacillota; class Clostridia; order Lachnospirales; family Lachnospiraceae; genus Weimeria. The sequence continues at coordinate 11,270 of JAQXXU010000022.1, forward strand.
TTTGCCTTGATCTTTGTAGGAATAAATGTACTGCCGAAGTCACAGCAGAAAAAGGCTCTTCTGGGACAGTACTCCCAGCAGAACTATGTGGATGTATACGGCCAGCTGGCCGGACAGGATGAAAAAGAACTGTCTGATCAGGAGAAAAAGATGCTCGAGAGCTCAAAGCTTGCAGGAGAGCTTTCGGTAAAGTACTCTGTATACGAAGGGGCCATGAAGAGAAAAGAATATGACTATGCTCTTGATGCCCTGATCAGAGGAAATGCGATATACGAAGATAATAGGTCTAGAGCCGCAAAGCTCGATATAAAGTCATACTATGATGACTATGGCAGCCGGATAAAGGACGCACTGTCGGAACAGTTTGAGCTCTCTGATGATGACGCTGAGAAGCTGTCACAGATAAAGGACAGAGAAGAATACACTAAGCAGATAGACGAAATACTTACACAGAAAGGTTTTTCACTCTCAGATGGTGGCAATAGTTGATTATGACGCGGGGAATATCAGGAGTGTGGAAAAAGCAGTAAAGTATCTGGGAAAAGACTGTGTCGTAACAGATGACAGCAGGCAGATACTTGAGGCTGATCATGTGATACTCCCTGGGGTTGGGGCATTCGGAGACTGTATGGAACAGCTACAGGACAGAAGGCTAGTCGAAGTGATAAAACAGGTAGTGAAGGAGGATATTCCATTCCTTGGTATCTGCCTTGGACTTCAGCTTCTGTTTGATGACAGCGAAGAATCAGAAGGAGTAAATGGACTGGGGATACTTCACGGACATATCATCAGGTTCCCGGACAGGGAGGACCTGAAGGTCCCGCACATGGGCTGGAACTCAATTAGTTTTCCGCGTGAAGGGAGACTCTTTAAAGGAATACCGGAGGAAAGCTTCGTTTACTTCGTGCATTCATACTATCTGAAGGCCGATGATCCATCTATCGTCAGGGCAGTCTGTGACTACGGACTCACCTTCGACGCTTCTGTTGAAAAGGGTAATGTCTTCGCCACTCAGTTCCACCCGGAGAAGAGTGGTGAGACTGGACTTGCTATCCTTAAGAACTTTCTGGAGATTTAGAGATGCTTACTAAGAGAATAATTCCATGCCTGGATGTAAAGGATGGAAGAGTTGTAAAAGGGATAAACTTTGTTCATCTGACAGATGCAGGAGATCCGGTAGAAGCGGCTAAAGCATATGATAAGGCAGGGGCAGACGAGCTGGTATTTCTCGATATTACTGCCTCGAGTGACCACAGGAATACTGTCGTAGACATGGTTGAAAAAGTGGCTTCGCAGGTTTTCATCCCGTTTACAGTCGGAGGAGGCATCAGAAGCGTAGAAGATTTTCGTGAGATTCTCCGTGCAGGAGCTGACAAGGTCTCGATAAACTCTTCAGCTATAGAGAATCCTTCACTGATCAGTGAAGCTGCTGAGAAGTTCGGCCGCCAGTGCGTCGTAGTAGCTATCGATGCCAAGGAGATGATAGACGGTACATGGCACGCGTTCAAATACGGTGGAAGAGAGGATACCGGTCTTAATGCAGTAAGCTGGGCAAGAAAAGCCTACGAGCTTGGAGCAGGCGAGATCCTTCTTACAAGTATGGACTGTGATGGAACAAAGGCAGGATATGATATTCCTCTTACCAGAAAAATATCCGATGAAGTGCCAATTCCTGTTATAGCATCGGGCGGAGCCGGATCAAAACAGGACTTTAAGGCTGCTTTTGAGACAGGACATGCGTCGGCAGCACTAGCGGCATCACTTTTTCACTATCATGAACTGGATATAATGGATCTGAAGAAATACTTAAAGGATAATGATATCCCGGTGAGAATATAATGGCAGGACTTGATGGAGACTGGCTTGCAGCATTAAAAGGTGAGTTTAAAAAGCCATACTATAAAAAACTATATGATACGATAAAACACGAATACGCTACACAGGTCGTATATCCGCCTTCTGATGAGATCTTTAACGCGATGCATCTGACACCGCTACATCAGGTAAAAGTAGTTATCATAGGGCAGGATCCTTATCACGAACCGGGACAGGCCCAAGGACTGGCATTTTCAGTGGAACCTGATGTAGATATCCCGCCGTCACTTCAGAATATCTATAAAGAGCTGCATGATGATCTCGGATGCTATATACCGGATAATGGCTGTCTGGTGAAGTGGGCAGAGCAGGGAGTACTCCTCCTGAATAACGTACTTACGGTCAGAGCCCATCAGGCAAACAGTCATAAGCTGATAGGATGGCAGGAATTCACAGATGCAGTATTTAAATCGGTCGAGGCCGAAGACAGACCTATGGTATTCATGCTCTGGGGTTCAAATGCCCAGTCCAAGGCGCCACTCGTAAAAAATCCAAAGCATCTGGTCCTTGAGGCTCCGCATCCAAGTCCGCTGTCAGCATACCGCGGTTTCTTCGGATGCCGTCATTTCTCGAAGTGTAACGATTTTCTAAAGAAAAATGGTATAGAACCTATTGACTGGCAGATTACCAACCGATATAATTGATATAGAAATATTATACGAAAGGGCATGGAGGCCTTTTCCATAGTTTATAAAGGGTTTGCTTTTGGGTCACGGATGATCGGAAAGGAGCACATATGAGCTTTCAGTCAAACTTTTATTCTACGATTTTTGGAGGCGGTTCATCTGCGAACATGTCAAGCCTCTATTCGATGGCTTCAGAGTGGAGTAACATAAAGAGCGGTAACTACGGAAGGCTCTTAAAGCAGTATTACAGCCAGTATTCTGCAGGATCTGCTGCTTCATCTGCCTCATCATCGTCTTCTGCATCTCCTACGACGAAGACAGGCAAATACGATGTATTAGAGCATGTATCAGGACATACGAGTGCTAGTGATCAGTCGTCTGCAGCAAAGACATCATATGAGAAGGAAGCTGTACAGAATGCTGAGAATACTACATCGGCGGCAAAGAATGTCACTACAGCCTTAAACACCCTGATGAATAAGAAGTCCTATGATAACACAACAGCGACTTCGACACAGAATACAGCGGACGGCGCTGATACGACGGATACGAATGGCGGCGAGGCCATAAATGATAAAATACAGGCTGCGGTTCAGAATTATGTAAAGTCATACAACAGTCTGATTGATGCGTCGAAAAGCTCTATGGCCAGTGGCGTATCAGCAAATGCAAAGAACCTGATGAACCTGACAGTGAAATCAAAGGATGACCTTGCTGATATAGGCATCACGGTAGACGATAAGGGTAAGCTTTCTGTAAACACTGATACTCTAAAGACTGCTACGAATGATTCTGTGAAAGCAGTTTTTGCAAATGGAGGAAGCTATGGTACAGGAGCTGCTACCTGGACCTCACTGGTGAATTATTATGCTAATTCTGCTGCATCGAATGGTACCTATACATCGAGCGGAAGCTATGCAGCATCGACGGCATCGAGCTATAATACTTCAGTCTGATCAGAGAGTTATGTGGTGATCAAGAAGGACGGTTCTGTTTTTGGCTTCAGCGGAAAACGGAACCGTCCTTTATTTAATGCATTTTTTTTGGAGTAGATATGTCACAAAGCATTACGCACTGGGAAAAACTGGATAATTCAGCTATACTTTTTCCGGCTATAGCAAATGACAGCATGACGAACACATATAGACTGTCAGTGATCCTTAAAGAAAAAATAATCGGAGATATACTTCAGGAAGCTTTAGAGTTCGTACTGCGCAGATTTCCGGGATTCAGGCAGAGACTCAGAAAGGGTTTTTTCTGGTATTATCTGGAGGAAAACGACAAGCCAGTTCCGAAGGTGGAGGAGGAAAACACGTATCCATGCCGCTCTACAAGAACGAATGAGAATAACAGCTACCTGTTCAGGGTTACATACTATGACAGGAGAATAAACCTCGAAGTATTTCATGTACTTGCAGATGGCACAGGCGGATTTGAATTTTTAAAGGAACTTACCTTTGCGTACCTGAGGCTTTCACATGAGAAACTCATGGATAAGCTCAAAGGATCATTCTCCGAGGGAACGTCTGTGAACAGGGATGACAGCTTCATCAGGAATTATAGGAAACCGGAAAAATTCTCCTATGCCTATGCGGTAAAAAAAGCATTTCTGATCCATGGGGAGAGACTTCCATTTCATGGTTTTGGAGTCGTAAATGCCCACTTGTCAGTTTCAGATGTTAAAAAAATAGCACATTCATTTGATGCTTCGATAAATGAGCTGATGGTAGCTCTTTTTATGTATAGTACTTATAAGGCATATAAGTCAGGAGTGTCAGCAAAAAGACCAGTAAGGGTTGCTGTTCCGGTGAACCTGCGCCCATACTTTGATTCGACAACCACGAAGAATTTTTTCGTGATGGTATCAGCAGAATTCATACCGACAAAGGCGGAGTACACGTTCGAAGAAATAGTAGAGATCGCAAAGGAGAGCCTTAGAAAGCAGATCACGAAGGAGAACCTGGAGTCTATTTTTTCATTTAATGTATCTGGGCAGCAGATCCTGCTCGCGCGTACGGTTCCTCTAGTATTTAAAAATATGGGCTTAAGAGCCATATATGGCAGGAGCGCGCTGGCAAATACAACTACTGTCACGAATATGGGACAGGTGAAAGTGCCGGAGGATTATGCGGCATATATCGAGAGCGTTCAGTGTTTTCTTTCCTTTTCAAAGGGGCAGGGACTTAAGCTGGGGATAGCGTCATTTAATGATGTGCTGACACTCTCGTTCTCTACTGCTTTCAGTGATACGACGCTTATCATGGAATTCTTGAGAAAATTATCAGAGCTTGGAGCTGAGTCTTCTATAGAAACGAACGGGGTGTTTTATGAGTAAGAAATGCGTACACTGTCATATAATCGTGCTCGATACGGAGGCAGGTGTCTGTCCTCTGTGCAACGGAGCACTTTCAGAGGATGATGAAAAGACTATAGTGGAGGAGAACGGATACCCGGATGTGGTAGCCAAACGCAGGAGGATCACGTTCTTCCTGAGGCTTTTGCTCACTATATGTGTGGCCGGGAGTTTTTTATGCGCAGCTATAAATGTGATAAATAAGGGATTCCCGTGGTCTATAATAGTGGTGAGCTCACTGATGTATATATTCATAGAGTTTTACCTGTTCTTTAATCCTGATGTACATATCATCGCGAAGATTTCTGTGACTATTCTTCTGGCACTGCTCTTTGTGGTGATGCTCGATGTAGTTACGGGCTTTGGCAAATGGTCGCTTAATTACTGCCTGCCGGGATCACTTTTACTTTTTAACGTCCTCATAATCATCACGATGTTCGTAAACCACAGGAGATGGGAGAGCTATATCTGGCTTCCGATACTCTCTATCGCTTTTGCTATACTGCCTCTGGTATTCATGAAGTATGACCTGGTCACGGATCCTGTAGTTTCAGAGATAGCTTTTATTTCTTCAGTCATTCTGTTTCTTGTGGGGCTGATACTCGGGGGAACCAAGGCCAGATCGGAGCTTAAAAGACGGTTCCACTTTTGAGTTTGACATTAAAAGTACAGTCTTTTATACTTAGAATGAGACGGAGGTATTTATGAAACAGACCATTCGAAAAATAACCGGATTTCTGGCCGTGATAGCAGTGGTACTGATGCTTATACCGCTTGACGCAAAGGCCGCAGATACAGTTCTTTCTATTTCAAAAAGTGATATAAAGGCTGGAGATGAGTTTTCTGTCACTGTATCAGGTGCAGCCTCATCGAATCTGTCTCTTCACTACGATGGCACTATGGTTACGCTGAAAAGCAAAGGGAATGCTTCTCTTGATGGAAACACCCTGAGCATAAATGCAAAGAGCGCGACCTTCACCTTTACTGCGAAAAAAGCTGGAAGTGCCGGATTTGTAGGATCATCCGATCAGTATGCTAAAAGCTCCGCAATAGTTAATATTGCAGAGGCATCTTCTGCAGCTGATAACACAGATACGGCAAAGAAGGACTCAGGATCTACTGAGTCTGATAAATCCACAGAAAAGAAACCAAAAGAAAAAGAAGACTCAGATCAGGCAGCTGCTACCTCATCAGATGATACTGATACAGATGGACCTACTGACACAGTGACGTCAGGTACATCGACGGATGAAGCGGAGAATGCGGATCAGGAAGACAGTGCAGCCCAGCAGGAGTATCCATCTTTTTCAGCATCTGATCTATCACTCAGAGATCTGGTTACAGACAGGAGGGTTTTAACTATTATAGGAGTCCTGGTCGTAGTCATCATAATTCTTGTGATAAGGCTTCTCTGGATACATTTTTCTGATTACAGGGATGACGACGAGGATTTTTCCGATGACGCTATAGAATCAGCAGATGAGGGGGTTCCAGTCAGAACTGATACACAGTCTGCCAGCAAAGAAAAAGTGGATGATATAGATGACACAGAACTTCTATATGAAAAGCTAAAGGAAGAAGAGAAGCTTACGATGCCTAAAACTCCGGTAGTCCCGGAGAAGAAGCTTCATCTCGAAGATCTGAATAATCTCTGATTTTAGAAAGACAGTTTATGGAATACACAGAAAGCTTACAGAAAGCTATAGATTATGCGCTGAAAGCATCAAAAGAAAAGGGCCAGTATACAGGGACACAGCATCTGCTTTTAGGTCTCCTGCATACAGGACCGAATCTGGCCAGTGAGATCCTGAACGAAGCCGGAGTCACAGAGGATCTGGTAGAGCAGATAATCGAGGAGATGATGCTCTTTACGGACCAGAATGTGCCACAGTCTGCTGACAGCGAAACCCCCAGATTTAAGCAGCTACTCGAAAATACCCGCGCCACGGCCACCATGTGTAACATGGACGAGGCTGGAACCGAGCACGCAGTTTTAGCTATGCTCAGAATGCCTGACTCAAGCGCAGCGAGGATCCTTTCTTCACTTAACACGGATATAAACTCAGTATTTAACAATCTGCTTAAAGCGATGGGTGAAGAGGGAGATGCATACAGACAGGAGCTCTATGCGAATCACGGGAATGCTATAGAGGAAGAATACCCGGCACTTGATGAATTTACGACGGACTTAACTACATTAGCAGAAGAAGGGGAACTAGATCCTGTGATAGGCAGAGAGAAAGAAATCCAGCGTGTCATCGAGATCTTAAGCCGCAGGACCAAGAACAATCCATGCCTTATTGGCGAACCGGGAGTCGGAAAGACGGCCATAGTCGAGGGGCTTGCCGAGCAGATAGTGTCTCAGAATGTCCCATCTTCTCTTATTGGAAAGAGAATTCTGACATTGGATCTGTCTGGAATGGTAGCAGGTACAAAGTACAGGGGTGAGTTTGAGGAGAGGATAAAAAGTGTCATAGATGAAGCTATATCTGCGGGTAATGTCCTGCTGTTCATAGATGAACTTCACATGATAATCGGGGCGGGCGGCTCAGAAGGAGCCATGGACGCTGCGAATATATTAAAGCCGGCACTTGCGAGAGGCGAGATGCAGATCATCGGAGCTACGACTATAAACGAATACAGAAAGCGGATAGAAAAAGACGCAGCCCTTGAGAGAAGATTCTTATCTGTGATGGTAGAAGAACCATCAGAGGAACAGACGGTGCAGATCCTCGAAGGTTTAAAAGACGTATACGAAAAGCACCATCATGTACAGATATCCGATGATGCTATAAAGGCGTGCGTTCATTTTTCAAAGAGATATATACATGACAGATTCCTGCCGGATAAGGCTATAGATCTGTTAGACGAATCGTGTGCCAGGAAGAGGCTCTATTATTCCGGAGGTAACAGCAGGTCATACGAACTGAGACAGGAAAAAAATGCACTGTCAAAGGAACTTGAAGAAGCTCTTAAGTCAGGAGACTTTACAAAAGCTAACGAGACGCATACGAAGATTCTGTCGGATGAGGCGGCGCTAAAGAAAGAAGAGAAAAAGTCTGAAAAGAAGTCGAAAGAAAAAATGCCGGTTCTTGAAGAAAGTGATATAGCTGGCATAGTTTCTGACTGGACTCATATACCTGTAGGGAGTCTCGGCGACAAAGAGTCGAAGAGGCTTATGAGGCTAGAGGACATCCTGCATAAAAAAGTCATAGGTCAGGACGAGGCTGTGACAGCAGTTTCAAAGGCTATACGCCGCGGAAGAGCAGGCCTCAAGTCACCTGACAGACCTATGGGAAGTTTTCTGTTTGTCGGACCTACTGGTGTCGGAAAAACGCTTGTGGCACAGACTCTGGCAAAGGAAGTCTATGGAGATGAAAAGGCTCTGATCAGGGTCGACATGTCTGAGTACATGGAAAAAGACGCTGTATCGAAGTTTATAGGTTCGCCTCCGGGATATGTCGGATACGAAGAGGGTGGGCAGCTCTCTGAGAAGATCAGACGCAACCCTTACAGTGTCCTGCTGTTTGATGAGATAGAAAAAGCTCATCCTGATGTGTTTAATATACTGCTTCAGGTATTAGACGAGGGCAGACTAACTGACTCCCAGGGCAGGCTTATAGACTTTAAGAATACTATGATCATCATGACATCAAACGCCGGAGCCAGAGATATCTCAGACCATAAGAGTCTCGGATTCGGGAGCGGCGATGATAAAAAAGACAAGTATCAGCTTATGAAAACAAAGGTGGACGATGAGCTGAAGCGTACATTCCGCCCGGAATTTTTAAACAGGATCGATGAGATAGTATACTTCAGGGCTCTTGAAAGGAAGGATATGACGAAGATCGTCACCCTTCTGATAAACGAAGTCCGTGACCGCCTGAAAGAAAATACAGGAATAGTGCTTAAGGCAACGGGCCAGTCGAAACTCTGGATCGTGAACAAGGCATATGATCCGAAATTCGGTGCCAGACCGCTCAGACGGAAGATCCAGTCAGAGATCGAAGATCCGGTGGCTGATGACATCATTTCCGGCAAAATAAAGTCTGGTGATGTAGTGACTATTTCTGTAAAAAATGATAAACTAGTATTCAGTACAGCTAACAATTCACTGAAAAAGTAAAAGGAGAAAAAAATGGCACAAAAAGATCTGATCATCAGTGAAAAAGACGGAACACTTACCTTCGGGGATTACACTCTCGAAGAGAAGACGAAGGTCAAGGACTTTAAGTATAAGGGTGACCTTCTCTATGTGAAGAGCTACAAGACTACGACAAAGCTCGAAAAGAACGATCTGTTTGTCTATGAATCAGAGCCGGGAACCAGGGTTTCGCATATGAAGTATGATGACAGTTCATTGAGCTTTCAGGTAGAGGGGAATGCAAACACTGATATCACCGTGGGACTTTCTCCTGAAACCGAGTACCAGGTATCAGCAGCAGGCGAGGACTATGGTGTCATGAAGACGAATCTGGGGGGAAAGATCACTCTTAGCATCGACCTCTCCGATGGAAAGCCGAAGTCTGTGTCTATCAGAAAGGACTGATCAGTGAAAAAAGAGACCAGTGTATTCTTCTGCTCGAACTGCGGTTACGAATCGCCGAAGTGGGTAGGACAGTGTCCTGCCTGTCATGAGTGGAATACCATGACTGAAGTTCGTGCAGAAAAGAAAAATAAAGTCTCTGTCCGTGAAGTTTCCGAGGCGCGCCCTGTGGCGCTCTCGGAAATTTCTGTTTCAGAGGAAAAAAGAATGACAACTCATATGTCGGAACTGGACAGAGTGCTTGGCGGTGGTATAGTTCAGGGTTCCCTGGTACTCATAGGAGGAGATCCTGGTATCGGTAAATCTACCTTGCTTCTTCAGGTTATGAGAAACCTGTCACAGGATAAAGTGGACGTGCTGTATGTATCAGGAGAGGAGTCATTACGTCAGATCCAGCTAAGGGCACAAAGAATAGGGGAATTTTCTGATTCCCTTAAGGTCTTGTCGGAGACTGACCTGTCACTTATACAACAGGTCATAAAGAGCATGAAGCCCGCTGTTGTGGTCATAGATTCTATTCAGACCATGTACTCCGAGGATGCTTCAGGGATGGCTGGAAGTATAGCCCAGGTACGCTATGCTACAGGCACCCTGATGCAGCTGGCGAAAAAAGAAAATATTACTATATTTGTGGTTGGCCATGTGACGAAGGAGGGGACGGTTGCAGGCCCTCGTATATTGGAGCATATGGTTGACACAGTTCTCTACTTTGAGGGCGACAGACATGCCTCTTACCGTGTTCTTAGGGCTGTAAAGAACAGATTCGGGAGCACGGATGAGATAGGCGTATTTGAAATGCGCTCTACAGGGCTTACAGAGGTGAAAAATCCTTCAGAATTTCTGCTTGAGGGCAGGGCAGTAGGAAGTTCCGGTTCTGTGATATCCTGCTCGATAGAAGGAAGCAGACCTATTCTTCTTGAAATCCAGGCTTTAACGACACACTCGAACTTCGGGATGCCGAGACGTACTGCAGTTGGTATAGATTACAACAGGGTAAATCTGCTGATGGCCGTTATAGAAAAGCGGATGGGTCTTATGATGGGAGACCAGGATGCCTATATCAATATAGCTGGTGGAATAAAGATAAATGAACCAGCCATAGACTTAGGCATAGTTCTTGCGCTTATATCGAGTTTTAAAAACAGACCGCTGCCGGATTCTATGATAGCATTTGGAGAAGTGGGACTTTCTGGCGAGGTCAGGGCAGTCAGTATGGCGAGACAGAGAATAAATGAAGCTATGAAGATGGGTATCGGAACAGTTATACTGCCATTTGCAAACCTGAAAGGACTGGATGAGCGGCCAGATGGAGTAGAACTGATAGGTGTCAAAAGTATCAGGGAAGCAAGCAATAGAATTGTATAAAATGTCTGAAATTCATTAAAAATAGATACAATTTTACAACTTCGAAAAATTTACAAAATTCCCTTGACGACAGTGAGTCACCGTGATAGAATACCCATTGTCGTCGCGAGAGAGCGACAGACACAAAAGAGTTTCAAAAAAGAAATTCAAAAAAGTGCTTGACAAACGATGATGACTTTGGTATCATATAGAAGTTGTCGCCGCAAGGCAAGAACAAAGGACATTGATAACTGAACAGTGAAACAACCTTGAAAGATTTCAATGAAAATCATTCGAGTGC
>JAQXXU010000023.1 GCA_029226225.1 Lachnospiraceae bacterium
AGAGTAGACGCCTTCTACTACCATGTGTATCTGCTCCATAGCCTTCTTTACCGGAAGGCCCTGTCCGATAAGTTCACCTGCCTGATGGTTTCTCGAATGCTTTGACGAGCAGGTCACTATCAGATCTCCGATACCGGCAAGACCGAAAAGAGTTTCCTTTCTTCCTCCCATAGCAACAGCTATCGCTGTTATCTCACGGATGCCACGGGTTATGAGCGCTGCCCTGGTGTTATCTCCGTTGCCAAGCCCGTCAGACATACCGGCTGCTAAGGCTATGACATTCTTAAGAGAGGCTCCGACCTCTATCCCTAAGACATCAGAGCTCGTATAGACGCGCAGGTTCTCGTTCATAAAAATATCCTGCATCCGCTTTGCCAGCCCCTGATCCTTTGAACCAGCCACCAGGACTGTAGGCAGCTTTCTTATGACTTCTTCTGCGTGTGACGGACCTGAAAGTACGCCGACATCTGCTCCCGGTATCTCCTCTTCGATAAGCTCTGTCTGAGTCATCAGGGTTCCCTCTTCTATACCCTTGGATACAGATACATAGCCACAGTCTTTTTCAAAAAATGGCCTGAGCTTTTCCGCAGTCTCCCTCGTCGCAGTCGATGGAACTGCAAAGACCACAAGCTCACTGCCCTTTGCAGCTTTTTCGATATCTTCAGTAAAATCTATTCCCTCAGGGTAAAAAAATCCGGGTAATTTTTCTATTTTATAGTCGAAAAACATCTTTTCGACCGCAAAGGAATTATGTGACCAGAGCTTTACACTGTGTCCGTTCCACGCGAGAACGCAGGCTAAGGCTGACCCCCAGCTTCCCGCCCCGAGAACAGTAACCTGAGCCATTTATTTTCCCTCCTTTTTTTTATGATGAAAAGAAAATTTATTCTCTGTTCCTGAGGACAGACGGCCGATATTACTCCTGTGGCGCCAGATGGCGAGACACCCTACCACAAACGACAGTATTATGATCTCAGGCGCCTGATGCATCGTAAAAGCCGTGTGTCCTGTAAGAATGGCTGCCATCGCCATAAACGGAAAACTGGCCGCACAGAGAATAGAACCTAAGGATACATATCTCGTGATCGCAACCGTGATAAGAAATACCGCTATCTGTGCTGGAATGATCACGGGATAGGCTATGATAAAAAGTCCGAGCGATGTAGCTATGCCTTTTCCGCCCCTGAAATGCATCGTAGCAGGAAAATCATGGCCTATCACAGCTCCGAATGCAGCATAGAACATCAGAAGCGCTCTTAAGTCAGGTACATAATGTCCTGCGACTGCTCCTGTGATAAGAGCCGGCACCACGCCTTTCAGACAGTCGAAAACAAGACAGAGCAGCCCCTGGAGGTTTCCTAAAACCCTTAAAGTATTAGTAGTTCCGATGTTACCGCTGCCCTGCTTTGTGATGTCCACGTGCTGCAGTTTTCCCATGATGTAGCCCGAAGGCACATTTCCGAAGGCATATCCCACTATAAATGCCAGAAGTCTAAGCATTACTCATCCTCTTTTCTCTGCCTTACGATAAAGTGAAGAGCTGTTCCGTCAAAACCGAATGCGTCCCTTAACCTGTTCTCTAAGTATCTCAGATAGGAAAAATGCATCAGGTTCTTATCATTTACGAAGATAACGAAGGTAGGCGGCTTAACGCTGACCTCAGTCGTATAGAATATCTTAAGCCTCCGGCCTTTGTCTGTAGGTGGCTGCTGCATGGCTACTGCTTCTGTGATGATCTCATTTAATACACCTGTCTGGATGCGCAGGTTCTGGTTCTGGATCACCTGGTCGATAAGCTCATAGAGTTTATTTACTCGCTGGCCTGTCTTTGCCGAGATATAGACTATCTTGGCGTAAGGTATGAACGAGAGGATCTGGCGGATCTTATCAGTGTGTTCTTTTATAGTGTGATTATCCTTTGCTATGGCATCCCACTTGTTCACGGCTATGATGATACCCTTTCCTCTGTCGTGAGCGATACCAGCAATCTTTGCATCCTGCTCTGTAACGCCCTCAGTCGCATCTATCATTATGATGACTACATCCGACTTCTCGACTGCAGCTACGGCGCGGATTATCGAATATCTCTCTAGGTCTTCTTTTATCTTGCTCTTTCTTCGTAGACCCGCTGTATCTACGAAGATATACTGCTGTCCATTGTACTTTACGAGAGAATCGAGAGTATCTCTCGTAGTTCCTGCTATATCAGATACTATGGCTCTCTCTTCACCTGTCAGACGATTTACGAGAGATGACTTTCCGACATTAGGCTTTCCTATGATGGCGATACGCGGGATATCATCGTCTTCATCGTCATTTTTCCCGGTAGGGAAATCAGCGCAGACTGCGTCTAACATATCTCCGAATCCGAGGTTTGAAGCTGCTGACACCGGATGCGGGTCCCCGATTCCCAGGTTATAGAATTCGTAAATATCGTTTCCCTGTTTTTTGAAATCATCGATCTTGTTCACGCAGAGAACTACCGGCTTATGCGAACGGCGGAGCATGTCAGCCACTTTGCCGTCGGAGTCGGTAAGCCCTGTCTTTCCATCCACAACAAAGATGATCACATCAGCTGTATCTATAGCTATCTGTGCCTGATCGAGCATCCGTGAAAGTATCACATCAGCAGAATCCGGTTCTATGCCGCCTGTATCTATAAGCGTAAACTCATGGTCAAGCCATGAGGCATCCGCATAGATCCTGTCCCTGGTCACTCCAGGAGTATCTTTTACTATCGAAATCCTCTCACCTACAAGAGAATTAAAAAGGGTGGACTTTCCGACATTCGGACGGCCCACTACTGCTACTATCGGTTTAGCCATATAAAAATCTCACTTTTCTTTTATGTCAAGCAGTGCATTGAGTAGATCCTGCCCGCTTGATTTTACAACAGTGACCGGAACTTGTAAAGTTTCAGATAGTTCGTCAAGGGTCACATCGTCTAAAAATACCTGCTCGTTACTTCGCAACATATTTACCGGTATCAGAAGCCTGTCATTTACTCCATGCTCACACAGCTGTTCCTTGAGGTCTGTTCCTGTGATAAGCCCTGATACCGTTATCTGCTCTCCGAAATAGTGATTTATGATGGTCACCACTTCTACCTTTATCCTTGGGTATTTTTTCATAAAAATACCTGCAAGCTGCCTGAGAAATGGTGCAGCGAGGACCCCCGTCGCGATCGTGACACTCTTACGTTTGAACGGATGCGGCCCTTCACTACTTAAAGCCTCTTTAAATTCACCTATCAGAAGGCGCAGCATCCCCACACCATTTTCGAGCTGTCCGAAACCATCATAGATCTCTTCAGATGGCAGATCTCTTCCTGCGGTCAGATACCACTCATCAGAGGCAAAGACAAAATGCTCGCCATACTTTTCATAGATCCTTTTCTGCCAGCCCTCTATCTGATCTATCACCTGCTCTGCATCAGTTTTATCAAATGGTTCCAGATGGTATAAGCCTTTTCTGAACTTCGTAAGTCCTACAGGAACTACCGAAAGTGAACATACCTGTGGGTAAAAAGACACGAGGTCAGAGATCGTCCTATCAAGCTCTGCTCCGTCATTTATCCCCTTGCAGAGAACTATCTGGGTATTCATCGTAAGACCGGCATCGGCTATTTTTCTGATGCGCTCTATGATGCGCGAAGCGTTCTTATTCGCAAGCATCCGGACACGGAGATCAGGATTTGTCGTATGTACTGAGACATTTATCGGGGAAAGGCGGTAGTCTATAACTCGCTGGAGTTCCTCGTCCGACATGTTCGTAAGCGTCACATAGTTTCCCTGGAGGAATGAGAGTCTCGTGTCATCATCCTTGAAGTAGAGTGTCTCCCTCATGCCTGGCGGCATCTGATCTATAAAGCAGAACATGCAGTGGTTCGCGCATGATCTGTAATCATCTAAGAGTCCATTCTCGAAGGTGATCCCAATATCTGTATCATCATCAGACTTCGTTATATGGTATTCCTGACTGGTTCCGTCTGGATGCCCTATGGTAAGATCCAGAGAGGTATTCTCCTCATAGTAATAGTAGTCGAAGATATCCTTTAAGTCACGTCCTCCGGCCTTAAGGATTGTATCCCCCGCTCTGATCCCTGCTGTATCGGCAAGCGAGCCTGGGCGGACATATGCTATTTTATGTGTATCATTACTCATATGTATGAAAATGCGTTCCTTATCAGTTTTATCCTGTCGGGAAGGATACTTATCACATCAAAGCGGACCTTCCCGTCATAGTGAAGCGCGCCTATATAAAAAAGAGCTGTCCTGGAGATTTTTTTCTGCTTGCGCAGGTCGACATTCTCCTCAGGATATCCGAAGCTTAAGGAGCTTCTGTACTTTACCTCTATAAAGCATAGTGTATCGCCTTCCCGCGCTATGATATCCACTTCACCGATCCGGCATCTGTAGTTTTTCTCCAGGACAGTAATGCCGTGCCTTCCTAAGAATTCGGCAGCCAGTTCTTCTTTTTCTTTCCCAACCAGGCGTTTATTCATACTATTTCCCCAGTTTTGATCTCAGTTTGTCCATTTTGTCGACAAATACGAGAATCTGCGCCACCACCTCATAGAGTTCAGGTGGTATAGCGTCCCCGATCTGAAGCTTTGAGAGCGTATCAGCCAGTGCTGAGTCCTTATAAAAAGGCACGTTGCTCTTCTTAGCTTCCTCGATTATCCTCTCAGCCACAGCTCCTTTTCCAGTTGCTAGAATTCTCGGGGCCTCGTCGCCTGCCTCATACGACAGGGCGACAGCTGTCTTTTTTTCTTCATCATCCATATCTCATGCCCTCACATCAAATGAATACCTGAGAATCTGTTTTCCGCCTGTAGAAGTCTTTTTTTTCACATCCTGCTTTAAAAAATCATCGACAAAGCTTCTCTTCACGTCTGTATTCGTAACCGACATCGTGCAGTCATATCCCATAGACTCGAGCTTTTCCTGAAGGAAATGGATGTTATTCTCTATAAGCATGTATGACTCGTCATCAGCAAGGGAGAACTTCGTGTCAAGCTTCTTCTTTACAAGTTTTACAGCTATGTCTGTCGAGCCTAAATGCTCTAAGTCTAAGTGCATGAATGCTGTAAGTGGTTCATCTGGATCCCAGTGTTTTTTCTTCTTATCTGCATACACGTATAGCTCTCCAGTGGCATTCTGGTTCGCTAGCTTAAGAGGTATCTGCACGTAATTATAGACAGTATTTACTTCTTTTACGAAATTCACATTCGATGATACCTGCTGGCTTAAGTTCTGAAGCTTCCCTGCAATCTGCTCAGGGAGTTTTTCTGCTGCCTGCTTTGCCGTCTCTGTCATGTCCTGCTGCAGCCTGTTATATGAGTCGTTTATTTTTTCTTTACTTACAGCCTCTTCCGGAGTCAGCAGATACTTATCTGAGATCATCGACTTTATCAGTTCTTGGAATCCGCTTGTCTTTAGGTTCTTCTGGATGAATTCAGGACCCCTGGTATCGAAAAGAGCTTTCATCGAAAGGAATACATCCTTTGTCTGCGCCTCTGGCTTCAGCTGTCCCTTTTCATTAAAAAGTCCAGGGAAATTCTCCTTTAAGGCTGTGTTATTATTCATGAAGTCCGAAAGCTTCGCGAAGCCCTCACTGTCCAGGGTATTGCCGACAGTCCCTTTCGGATAGTTCTCCCTGTCTAGCTGTTCAGCCGTCATAAGTGGATTTTCTGCTGTATTAAGCTGTGCACCTTCCTGCACAGGTGTCTCCTGCGGCTGCAGTGCCACAAATGCAGCATCTGATATGGCGTCGTCTCCATCTGAAAAAACTGAGTTAATGATGTCTGAAATTGTATCAAGCGTTTCAGGATTTTCAGCAGCTATATCAGTAAAAGCCTCCGAAAGCCCATTTAAGTCGGTAGATATAAAGTCAGAGCCCTCGCGGTAGTTATTTATCTGGGTAAGCGTCTCTGAATCTACCGGAATCCCAAGATTTTTAAGCACTACTGCCATCTTCGGATCAGAGGCAGGATTAAGGAGAACTTCTCTGCCCATAGAAGCTATGCTCTTTGAATCTATAGGCATTTTATTCTTTATCATCTCGTCTACCATAGCTATCGTCTGGTCTGTAACCGGAAGCGACGCGCTTTTTAAGGCATTCTCTATGATAGGATTTCCGGATGATGCGCCGACAGATACAGGTTTTATCATGATCTCACTGCCGTCATTTTTTTTCACCTGAAAAAAAACCGACTCTCCCTCTGTAAGCATGATATCTCCGAGAAGCCGGGCCGTGATATTCTGGCCACTGGAAAGACCTAAAAGCACCTGGGAACCACGGATATTATTCACAGTTCCCTCAAAGACAGCCCCCTCTTTTAAGGCATTAAGAGCCTGAGTCAGCTGCTCCACTCCCTGCGTCTGCGTCGGGTTCGAATCCGAGCTGACGCCGTTACTATAGTACTGGTTTACGAGATTTCTTATTTCCATAAAGCTGCCTCTCAGTCAGGAAGCCCGTAACTCTTAAGGAAATCGTTCATTATCTGCACCGGGTCATCAAAGGTGACAGGGTTCTCCTCTGCCACAAGCTTCCCAGCCTCTATCCTCTTCTGTAAAAATGTCCTGCGGTGGATTGGAAGAATGCCGTACTTCTCTATGGCCTCATAATGGGCCTTTGTCCCATATGCCTTGTGTTTTGCAAATCCATACTCCGGAACCTTCTCATCGTAGACTCTCATGATATGGTCCCTCGTGACCTTCGCTATAACAGAGGCTGCAGCTATACAGGCCACCTTTGCGTCGCCCTTCACTGTAGGCTCCTGTGTAATGCTAAGGCCAGGTATGTCAACGGCATCAGTTATCAGGTACTCAGGCTTCGTCTTCATGGCTTCTATAGCCCGCTTCATGGCTCTGTAGTCAGCCTGGAGGATATTGATCTCATCTATCTCAGCCACATCTGAAAGCCCTACTCCTATGCTTTCGGCATTCTCTACGATCTCCTTAAAGACTTCCTCTCTTCTTTTTTCGGACAGTTTCTTCGAATCATTTAGATGATCTATAAAGGCATCTGGTTTTAATATAACACAGGCCGCCACTACAGGCCCGGCAAGCGGTCCTCTCCCAGCTTCATCAGTTCCTCCCACTAAGGCTACGCCCTTCTTATGGAGTTCATCCTCTCTCTCGTAGAGGTCTCTTACCCTCTTTCTTTCCAACTCTTCCTTTTCTGTCATCTAACCCTTCCTGCCTTTCTGAATGGGAAAAATCTGTATATTACTCTGCCTATGATCTGCTCCTTATGCACCGCTCCAACATCCGAAAACCGGCTGTCTTCACTGTGGTTTCTGTTATCCCCGAGGACAAAGTACTCGTTAGCCTTGAGTTTTATCGGATACTCGGCAAGTCCCGGATCTTTTATTTTTTCAGTACCATACTTATCATCTAATGCTTTTCCGTTTATCAGGACTGTTCCGTCATCTGTGATCTGGACTGTCTCTCCGGGAAGTCCTATGACCCTCTTGATAAAGTATGTCTTCTCCTTATACAGATACGTAAAAACCACTATGTCGTAGCGTTTCAGCGTGTGTGTCTTCGGAGCAAGCCTGTCTACTATCAGGTTATCTCCGCTGCTAAGAACCGGGTTCATGGAGCTTCCCCTGACTACTGTTCTCTGTACGAAGAAATGGGCTATAATAAATCCCACGAAGCAGATAAGCACTATATATGCTGTATACTTCAGATACTTACTGCGGCTTTTCAAAGGATACCTTTCCGAGTCTTCCCGATCTCAGGTCATCTAAAAATACGTCGGCTGCTCTTTTCAGGTCATACTCTCCTCCCGACATCAGAAGGCTTCTTGAGTCTGCGACCCCAGCTAGGACTTCCGCATCAGCTAAGTCATCTGATATGCCGTACACTTCCTTAAGCCGTCCAGGATAGAATTCTCCCATACGGTGATACAGTATAAGCGCCAGCTCCTGCTTCTCGAACACATTATCAGAGATGGCTCCGAAAAGCGCTAAGGCCTCTCCGGTCTTTTCGTCGTCGAACTTCGGCCAGAGAATCCCGGGTGAGTCTAAGAGATCTAATGTCTTATTCACATGGATCCACTGCTTCCCTTTGGTTACACCCGGCCTGTCTCCTGTCTTTGCGCTCTTTTTTCCGGCGAGATTATTGATAAGTGTTGACTTTCCTACATTCGGGATTCCTGCTATAAGAGCCCTGACGGGGCGGTTTTTGATGCCGCGCCTTAGATCCCTGGCTCTCTTTTCCTCTGAAGCCTTATCTATGAGTCTTGCCACATCGCGGCTCCCGGCCTTTGCCCTGCTGTCCAGCGGAAGAGCCAGAATTCCCTGTTCCTTATAGTATTCTATCCATTCAGCTGTCGTTTTTTCCTCTGCCAGATCAGCCTTATTCAGAAGGAGAATATGTATCTTGCCATTCGTCAGGCTCTTTATCTCAGGGTTTCTGCTCGAACGCGGTATCCTGGCATCGGCAAGTTCTATCACCATGTCTATGAGTTTTATGTCGTCTTTTATCTGGCGCAGGGCTTTAGTCATATGCCCCGGATACCACTGTATATTCATCAGTCTACTACTCCGAAATTCTTTCCTGTGACGTCAAACCATATCTTCCCTTTTATCTGACTCTTAAGTACATTTCCGATGCTCTGGTAGCGGGAATCTTCACTGACTCCTCTGTTATCCCCAAGTACGAAATACTCGTCTTTTCCGAGAGTTATCGTAGAAGAGGCAAGTCCGGCGTCGCTTACTGCCGTAGTCTCTACAGGTGCTGTATATGCCTTGTCGTTTACGTAAACTATACCACTCTTTATGACTACCTTCTGCCCCGGCGTCGCTATAACTCTCTTTATCGAATACCTGCCTGACAGATCTCCCGATGGAAGAAATGCTATGACGTCTCCAGTCTCGGGTGACTTAAGCCTGTAGGTCACTTTATCTATCAGAAGAGAATCTGATACTCCTATCTGGGGTTCCATTGACTCCTCTGTCATCGTGACCTGTGTAGCAAACGAGCTTACAAGCAGATAAGCTACGGCAGCTACAGCCAGTATCTCAAGTACCAGAATAAGTCCCTTCAGAAGCTTCCGGGAATCCCGTTTTTTTCTGCTCTTCCTGAAATCGAGGGTCCGGCTTGTAGGCTCTGGTCTTAAGTATGCTCTTTTATTTGGAATGACTCTCATATAAATGCCTTTTTAAGAAAAAAAGATGGTCGCAGCGCGGCCATCCTTTGCATTGTAGACTAAAAGTCTCAGATAGACTCCTTAACCTTTGCGCTCTTACCAACGCGGTTACGAAGATAGTTAAGCTTGGCTCTGCGAACCTTACCTTTTCTAACCACGTCTACAGCTACTACGTTAGGGCTGTGAAGTGGGAATGTCTTCTCAACGCCTACACCGCTTGAAATCTTTCTGACAGTGAAGGTCTCACGGTTTGAACCGCCCTGCTTCTTTAAGACAACTCCTTCGAAAACCTGGATACGCTCACGGTTTCCTTCCTTGATCTTGTTCGATACACGGACTGTATCTCCTGTATTGAACTCTGGAACTGTCTCTTTCTTCTGTCCTTCTTCGATCTTTGCAATGATCTCTTTTGCGTTCATCTGAATTCCTCCTGCTGACAGACTCGTGAACATAGGTCTGCCCCAAGTGTGACGTTCATAGGGATTGGTTGTACCTTTATATGCCTGCCTACTCTTTTCGGCTTGCGTCCCCAGCGGACCGTCCTGTTTAAAAGCAACTATGATATATTATCATAAATCTCTTCCCTTTTCAAGATTTTTTTCTTCAGCCTGTTGGATAAGGATTTTCTAAGCCCTGGAAGGGCCTTTCCGAACAGATCCGGGCGAAGTGAACGTGTACGCTCGATGCTTTTTTCAAGGCGCCACTCATCGACTAGTCTGTGGTTTCCGGACAGAAGTATATCGGGAACCCTCTTTCCATTCCACTCTTCTGGCCTCGTATACTGTGGGTATTCGAGCAGGTCATTCTCGAAGCTTTCTGTTTCAGCAGATTCGTCGTTTCCTAAGACTCCTGGTATAAGCCTTGCCACACAGTCTGCTATGACACAGGCTGCCAGCTCTCCCCCTGTCAGGACAAAGTCCCCGAGAGAGATGTAATCCGTCACTATCTCGTCTAATACCCTCTGGTCTATCCCTTCATAGTGCCCACATAGAAGGATCATGTCATCATCTGCGGCAAGTTCCTTTGCTATGCTCTGGCTGAAAGTCCTACCCTTGGGCGACATGGCGATAACCGGGCAGTCATGTCCGATCTCTCTATGGATATGGTCATAACAGTCATAGACAGGCTGCGCTGCCATGACCATCCCTGCTCCTCCGCCAAAGGGATAATCATCTACCCTGTGGTGTTTATCCTTTGAAAAATCCCTGATATTTACACAGTGAAGCTCAAGTCTTCCATCATCTATGGCCCTGCCAGTGATGCTGGTGTGCAGGGTATTCTCCACCATCTCCGGGAAAAGGGTCATCACGTAGATACGCATCAGAGGTCCTCCAGTCCCGGGAGCAGATGTACTGTCATCCCTCCTTCGTCGGTATCTATGGACAGAATACAGTCATGAATGGCCGGTATCATAAGAGTGCTCTTATCCGGCCTTCTGACCTCGTATACATCATTTGCCGCTGTAGTTATGATATCAGCCACTTCTCCTAAAAGCCTGCCAGTATCGTCCTTTACAGAAAGTCCTATTATGTCTCCTATATAGAATTCATTTTCCTGAAGACTGATGCCTTCACTTCTCGGGATTCTGATCTCAGCGTTTCTCAAAGTATAGGCTGCATCCATATCAGTGACTTCTTCAAAACCGAGGATCACCTGATTTTTGAAAAATTTAACTGAGTTTATAGTGACCTGTCTTTCTTTTCCATTCTGAAACAGCGTTACAGCCTTAAGTCTTTTAAATCTGTCCGGTTCATCTGTCGTCGGATAGACTTTTACCTCGCCGCGAACTCCATGAGTCGAGGTTATGACTCCGACCTTCAAATAATCTCTGTCCATTATATCCCTTACTAAAACAGGCGAAGCCCGCTGACTCCGCCTGTTACATCATTTGTCTTCGATATCCACGTAGACTTTTTTATCTGTGTTCACCGCAGCAGCCTTTACCACTGTGCGGATAGCCTTTGCTATACGCCCCTGCTTGCCGATGACCTTTCCCATATCAGAAGGGTCAACAGAAAGCACCAGCCTTATAGCTCTGTCATCCTCGGTCTCAGTCACTACGACTCCCTCCGGATGATCCACTAAAGCACGTGCGATCACTTCTACTAATTCTTTCATCTAATTCACCCGTTTCCCTGACAGGGACAGTCTGAAATGATTATTTCTCGATTCCGGCGTTCTTTAAGAGACGCTCTACAGTAGCTGTAGGAACGGCACCGTTCTTTAACCACTTCTTTGCGAGGTCAGCGTCGATATTTACAGCAGCCGGCTCCTGGTTAGGATCGTAGGTTCCGATCTGCTCGATGAAACGTCCGTCTCTAGGTGATGATGATTCTGCAGCGATAATTCTGTAGAAAGGTGTCTTCTTCTTACCGATTCTTGTGAGTCTTAACTTTACCATTTTGTCCTCCGTATTGTGTAAAAATATATGAAAAAGCCTTAAAACTTAAAAGGCAGTTTTCCTAATCCTCCATGCCGTCTGCCCTTGAGCATTCCCGGCATCTTTTTCATGAGCTTCGCCGATTCGTTAAACTGCTTTATGAAGCGGTTCACCTCGGCTATATCCATTCCGGCACCCTTTGCTATCCTCTGCTTTCTCGAAACAGATAAAAGCTTCGGATCGGCTCTTTCCTCCGGAGTCATCGACATGATGATAGCTTCAGTTCTGGCGAGTTTTTTCTCATCTATCTGGCCTTTCAGCTCATCCATCTGTCCTGCCGAAAGCCCCATGCCCGGAAGCATTCCGAGGAGACTTCCAAGACCGCCCATTTTTTTCATCTGGGACATAGATGTCAGATAGTCGTTGAAATCAAAGCCTTTCTTAAAGACTTTCTGATTCAGCTTCTTGGCTTCCTCCTGATCGAATGAATCCTGAGCCTTTTCGATAAGCGTCAGCATGTCTCCCATTCCAAGGATCCTGCTGGCCATCCTGTCAGGATGGAAAGGTTCGAGATCTGAAAGCTTCTCTCCCATACCGACATATAGGATAGGCTTTCCTGTCACAGCTCTGATAGACAGTGCTGCACCGCCTCTGGTATCACCGTCGAGCTTTGTCAGGATGACACCGTCAATGCCTATCCGGTCATTAAATGTAGATGCGACATTTACCGCATCCTGACCTGTCATGGCGTCGACCACGAGGATAGTCTGATGTACCTCTACCTCTGCCTTTATCTGCTCGAGCTCCGCCATCATGTCATCATCTACATGAAGACGTCCAGCGGTATCGATGATAACGACATTCTGGTTATTCGACTGGGCATGAGAGATCGCGGCCTTTGCTATATCGACCGGCGAATTATCGGTTCCCATCGAAAATACCGGAACTTCCTGCTTCTGCCCGTTTACCTTCAACTGGTCTACGGCTGCCGGTCTGTACACATCGCAGGCCACCAGAAGAGGACGCTTGCCCTTAAGCTTCATCTTACCAGCGAGCTTTGCTGCTGTGGTAGTCTTACCAGCACCCTGAAGACCACACATCATGATAACGGTGATAGCCTGTCCCGGCTGATACTTTATCTCAGTGATCTCGGAGCCCATCAACGAAGTAAGCTCTTCGTTTACGATCTTTATGACTGTCTGTGCCGGATTTAAGCCTCCAAGCACATCACTTCCGACGCAACGCTCCGTGATACGGTTTGTGAAGTCTTTTACTACCCTGAAGTTTACATCCGCTTCAAGGAGAGCCATCTTCACTTCCTTAAGAGCCGCCTTTACGTCCTTTTCGGTAAGTCTGCCTTTGCTCCTGAGTCCTTTGAACACGTTCTGCAGTTTTTCTGTCAGACTGTCAAATGCCATATATCTCCTATAACTGTCTTATGATCTCACTAGCCTTACTGTGGCAGAGATCCAGATCATCACTTTCAGCGATTTCCCTGGCCAGAGTCTGTATCCTCTGGTATTCTGCTAAGAGCCCGAGTTTGTCTTCATATCCGTGAAGCAGCTTCGTGACACGATGTATCATCTCACTTATCCCCTGTCTTGACATCGAAAACTCATCTGCCATCTCAGAAAGGGATAGATCCTCAAACGCATAATCTCTGTATATGCTCTGCTGCTTTTCGGTAAGGAGCTCTCCATAGAAATCAAAGAGCAGTCCGTCATGTACCTTTTCTTCCATAACCTATGATAATATACTACCTTTATTCCCAGCTGTCAAGTATTTTTCTTGACAGCAAAAAATCATTGAGTCCGGACACCATATATGGTAAAATGAATACCGTTTAGCGGAAAGTATTGTGATTTGCAGACAGGGTTCAGGGGTGTCAGATCATAAATGGCAGACTTCAGGCGTATCATCAGATCATCTGAAAATAAATATTCTAATCTGTATTTTCTTACAGATGATGAGACCAGCGAACAAATAGCTGCTGCCTTTGATATACCAGAATTCGAAACAGCACTTGTCTGCACTGCCGGAAGCACTTCCGGACTCTCACTTTCCAGAAATGTCCTGGTCTCTGATCAGAACATCTATCTGCTCGACGGGAAAAAGACTGTGGTTCACATCCCTCTGCAGAAGCTCTATTCAGTATTCATCTCATATGAAAACACCAGAAAAAAGCTGTTTCTGATCACGGCTTCCGGAAAAATAGAGCTCTATTCCCCGCGTCTCATATATACAGACCGCACTTCTTTTGAACTCTTCGATCTGCTAAAAACCCTTCAAAATACACAGATAAATGAAGCTCCATGGATGAAGGAAAGTTACTATCATACCCTTGATACCATTTCAGCATCAGTACGGTCTTTTTTTGAGAAAGAATCGTATCTATCAGAGGAAAACAAAAGTCTTCTCAAAGGAATCCTTCAGTCTGACCCGAATAATCTGATAGCCGACCTGGTGCTAAAGGAGGACAGGTACAGAAGCTTTGAATCCATGCCAGGTGAAGCAGGCACACATGAGGAGGAATTCTTTTCAAACTATCTGGACAGGATAGCATCAGACTATTCGGTAAATCTCTACCGTGTAATGATAAAAGCATACAGCAAGCTCTTAGTAAAAGACACTCTGTCTCTGCGTGAAGCCTATCTGCTCACTGCCCTTGGGTACCGGATGAATGATGATAAAACCTATCTGCTCTATGACCGGATCCAGACTTATCTGACCACGCCCCAGAAGCGTTTTCTACTCTTTATGTCCGCTAAAGCTTCCCGTGAAAAAATGGACCAGTGTATGTCAGAGATCCTCAAAGGTAAGATTCCTTCAGAGGTAGAGATTTCGTACACCGACGATATGGGATTTGACTGCCTTCACTACTCTATAATCCTCGAAGAAAAAGAGATGACTTCTGCTCTGCTCGAGGCAAAAAACTGGGGTGAAGGCATACCTGATAGAACCGTAGGATTAGCGAACAGCTTTTATAACTATTTCTTCCTGGCTGTCTGGCATTTTAACGATACTATCTTCCTGAAAGAAGTCTTTCTCCATACCAGACCGGAAGCTGCGGAAAGCCTAAAAGCCTTAAGACGGATCCGCTCTCTGATGGAAATAGCTTCTTCACGCATAAGCCTCGTAAAAAGCCGTCTGGCAACACTTCAGGAGAAAAAGCAGCAGGTACTTCATTCAGGAAATCCCTTTGTCTATTCTGACCTGGAACTGGCTTCCTCTTCTCTGCTTGAAGAGAAAAGCGACATAGAGCTTGAGATAGAGTATCTGAAGAAATGGAAACAGTCCACTGATGCTGAGCTTGATAGGCTGTTCCATAAGGCATTAATGGATACCCGTGAAATGCTTGAAGTGTTAAGATCTACTCAGCATCCACTCGTATCGTACGGTTTTAAGTACTTAGTAACGCCGGATGCTTTCATATCGCTGCATGCCCAGACTCCCGACAGTTACTGTCTGTTAAAGTACAGAGGGCTCGTATTCATCGGATCTGAATCTCCTGACCTTAACAGCGTACCATACACCCAGATCGTAGGGGATGAGAAAAATGACCGGCACAGGTTCTTTGATACCCAGACTCCTCCGATAAGAAATCCATGGAAAGACTATAAGAAAACAGAAGAAAAGAAGTCTGCATCCGGAAATAGAAATGAAAGCAGAACTGATCAGTCTGAAGCCACAAAAGATTCAAAGACGCGGTGGTTTTCTGAAGCTGCCAGACACGACAGCAGCATACTGAAGAAAGAATATCATCTGCTGATAAAGCGATATCATCCAGATGAGATTGGAAACGATACAGGACTCGAAACCTTAAAGGAGATCATAGAGGAAAAAGACATGATCCTAAAGACTGCTCTTTAGGGCATCTCTTATCCTGTCATAATCAAATCCACGGCCAAGCAAAAATCTGATCATCCTGGCTTTCTCCTTCGGGTCTGCCTTTGTAGGATCGTATTTCTTTTTTACAAGGAGTTCCTGTATCTTTGCCTCTTCACTCGTCAGATCCGCCTCTTCAAGGCAATCATCTATCAGGTCCCGGTCTATGCCTTTTCTTATAAGGTCTTCTTTAAGTCTTCTCCTGCTCTTCTTCTCCTGGTGAAAGTAGATGTAGTTTGCCGCATAGCGCCTGTCATCTACATAGCCGTAAGAAGCAGCATAGTCTATCGCCATCTCCGCTATATCAGCCGGATAACCGCCCGATATAAGCTTTTCCCTTAGGTCTGCTCTGGTACGGTCCTGCTTTTCTAACAGGTGAAGACAGCGCTTCTTCGCTCTCGGTATCAGAATAGACTCCCTGATATGCTGCCAGGTCTCATCACTTAAGAATTCACCTGACTTAAGCTCTGGCATGCGTATAAGCTCTCCCGCATAGAGGACGAATGACTCTCTCGTATCGAGAGTCACACGCCGTCTCTTCTTCGATGCTTTAAGCGGTTCAATGCTTACTATCTGCAAGGGATCATTCTGCCTTGTCAGCAGCTTCCTCTACAGCTACATCAGCCGATTCTTTTTTCGTGGTCTTTGCCTTATCATCAGACTCATCATCAAGTCCATAGTGCTCCCTGATAAGCTTCGTCACATCCTCCATCACGTCCGGATGCTCCGCCAGATAAGCCTTTGCGTTCTCACGCCCCTGGCCGATCTTATCCCCGTGGTATGCATACCAGGCACCTGACTTCTGGATGATGTCCAGGTTCGCAGCGAGGTCTAAGACATCGCCCTCCTTCGAAATGCCTTTACCGAACATGATATCAAACTCTGCTTCCTTAAACGGAGGGGCGACCTTGTTCTTTACTACCTTTATCCTGGTGCGGTTTCCGATGACCTCTCCCTGCTGCTTTATCGACTCTATACGGCGTACATCGAGACGAACTGATGCGTAAAACTTAAGTGCACGGCCTCCTGTAGTAGTCTCAGGATTTCCGAACATGACTCCGATCTTCTCACGGAGCTGATTGATAAAGATGACTACGCAGTTACTTCTGCTGATAGCCGATGTCAGCTTTCTCAGAGCCTGTGACATGAGTCTGGCCTGAAGGCCTACGTGGGAATCACCCATGTCTCCCTCTATCTCAGCCTTCGGAACGAGTGCCGCAACTGAATCTACTACTACGATATCCACAGCGCCGCTCCTGACCATGGTCTCTGTGATCTCAAGAGCCTGCTCACCGCTGTCCGGCTGTGAGATGTAGAGGTTATCGATGTCTACGCCGATATTCTTCGCGTAGACAGGGTCAAGAGCATGCTCAGCGTCTATGAAACCGGCAATACCTCCACGCTTCTGGGCTTCAGCCACACAATGAAGGGCTACCGTCGTTTTACCAGAAGACTCAGGTCCGTATATCTCTATGATCCTGCCCTTCGGAAGTCCTCCCTGTCCTAATGCTATGTCAAGGCTTATCGAACCTGTAGGGATGGTCTCTACCTTCATCTGGTTCGAGTTATCTCCGAGTCTCATGATCGAGCCTCTGCCATACTGCTTCTCTATCTGTGATATAGCGGCATCCAATGCCTTGAGCTTATCCTCTTTCACGTCTTTTGCCATCTGTGTGTTCTCCAATCGAAAAAATGTTTGCTTATGTGTTCATATAATAGAACATACTATCTGTTTTGTCAAGAGACTGTCTGCATATAAAAATACTATCATACAAAAAAATCCGGAACAATAGAAAAGTCCCGGATTTTATTTTTATTTAAGTAAATTTATTTTCTGTTTATCTTTCTAAACAAAAAGTAAAGAAATTATAAACTTCTGGTCCAGATCAGTACTCCATCTGCTCCTGTCCGAATTCGGCCAGCTCGAGTCCTTTATTTCTGTCCTCTACCATGCCTATGCTCCATTCGTTTACAAACAGAAGCAGCGGGCGTCCCTTTAAGTCTTTTACTTTTTTCATATCAGAGGTCCCGACTATCGTATCCATGTCGATGTCCTTATTCTCGACCCATCTGACATACTCGTACGGAAGGTTCTCCATGATGATGTCGACCTTGTACTCGTTCTCAAGGCGGAATTTCAATACGTCAAACTGAAGAACTCCGACCACGCCTACGATGATCTCCTCCATACCTGTATGGTACTCCTGGAATATCTGGATGGCGCCTTCCTGGGCTATCTGCATGATACCCTTCATGAACTGCTTTCGCTTCATCGTGTCGACCTGACGGACACGACAGAAATGCTCCGGAGCGAAAGTCGGGATTCCCTCGAACTTAAAATGCTCCTTCGATGTAGTAAGTGTATCTCCGATGGAGTAGATACCAGGATCAAAAATACCGATGATATCGCCGGCATATGCCTCTTCGATCATTTTTCTGGAAGATGCCATCATCTGCTGAGGCTGTGACAGGCGGACATCCTTGCCCTCCTGTACGTGAAAAGCAGTCATGCCGGCGGTAAACTTTCCGGAGCAGATACGCATGAATGCTACTCTGTCACGATGAGCCTTATTCATATTCGCCTGGATCTTAAACACAAAGGCCGAGAAATCCTCGCTGTAAGGGTCGATAAGTCCCATGTCGCTCTTTCTCGGGAGCGGAGGAGTCGTCATTTTGAGAAAGTGCTTCAGAAACGTCTCTACACCGAAGTTCGTAAGAGCTGACCCGAAAAACACCGGAGTAAGCTGCCCGGCATCTACTTTTTCCTGGTCAAAAGGTGCTCCGGCTCCGTCTAAAAGCTCCATCTCATCCATCAGTGTATCTCTCTTGTCTTCTCCGATGGCTGCGATAAGCTCCGGATCATCGATAGGATAGTCCTTCTCCTCGCCCTCTTTGGTACCCTTCATGGTATCAAAGAAGGTCAGGACATTCTTAGTGTTTCTGTCATAGACACCCTTGAATTCCTTACCACTTCCGATAGGCCAGTTTATAGGACAGGTCGCGATACCGAGTTCGTTTTCGATATCATCCATCAGCTCGAAGGTATCCATGGCGTCTCTGTCCATTTTATTTATGAATGTAAAAATAGGTATATGGCGCATGACGCAGACCTTGAAGAGTTTTCTGGTCTGTGGCTCGACGCCCTTCGCGCCGTCGATTACCATCACGGCAGAGTCGGCTGCCATAAGGGTACGGTAGGTATCCTCGGAGAAATCCTGATGTCCGGGAGTATCGAGGATATTAATGCACATGCCGCCGTACTCGAACTGAAGCACCGAGCTCGTGACCGAGATACCACGCTGCTTCTCTATCTCCATCCAGTCAGAGACCGCATGCTTTGCCGTAGCTTTTCCCTTTACCGAACCGGCCTGATTTATCTGTCCGCCATATAGTAAAAACTTCTCTGTAAGTGTAGTTTTTCCTGCATCCGGGTGAGAGATGATCGCAAATGTCCGCCTCTTTGTTATCTCATCCTTTAAATTTCCCAAGGTTACCTCCAAGTTACAAGGTTACAAGTAATTTATCTAATGAAGTTCTTCTCGTTAAGTTCGAGCTGCGCCTTTGGCTTGCTCTCACTAATCTCGAAGAACGACCTCGCTTCGGACTCGAACATCGCCTTCGGCTCGTTCTCATCTCGAAGCTTTCGGTCATGATTCCAAAACTATATTATTATATTGGAAATCATTGGCAAGGTCAAGCACCCGGCCGGATTCTATCTCTACGACCTTCGGGCGCATCGGGTAATCAGGATTATTGGCAACGACTTTCGCGATCTTGCCATTCGAAAGCTTTACCAGGCTGTCTACCGGATAGAGGATGACGCTCTTCGAGAAGCACTCTAATGCCTTAAGGTCTAAGTCATCTCCCATCGCAAGCACCATCTCCATCGCCTCACGCTGTCCGAACGGCTCCTTATAAGGGCGCTTCGTGACGAGAGCATCGTAGATATCAGCCACAGAGATAAGACGTGCATACAGAGATATCTTATCTCCTTTAAGTCCCATCGGGTATCCTTTTCCTGTAAGCTTCTCGTGGTGCTGTAAGACTCCCAGGAGAATGGCCGGTGAGAATTCATTTTTTTCTTTAAGGATCTGATAGCCCAGGGTAGAATGCGACTTCATAACCTCGAACTCTTCATCTGTGAGCTTCCCGGGCTTGTTCAGGATCTCCTTCGGGATCTTTGACTTTCCCATATCATGGAGAAGACCTGCGACTAAAAGCTCGTGCAGCTGGTCCTTCGTAAGACCGTATTTCTTCCCGATGATGGCGGAGATGGTCGCCACATCCACCGAATGTCTGAAGGTGTACTCATCACTCGTCTTTAATGCCCTGATATCAAAAGCTATGGAATTGTTCGACAGAATGCTCTCCGACAGTTCATCTGCTATGCTGTGCGTGGCAGTCGTAAAGTCCTTGCTCTCCGGATCATTAAACAGATATGCTACTCCCTGTCCGACACGCTCCTTTACGTCATTCGAGATGCTGACCTTCGCCGGGTCATCCTTATGATTTTTCTCTATGACTTTCTTCGTGGCTTCCGGTATGACTATCCTCTGCTCCTCTTCATCCGGGATTCCCTCATAGATGTAGATTCCCATGATGCCCTTCTGCTGCAGGTATTCTATCTGGAAATCATCTAAATACGTGCCCTTCTTTATCATCTCACGACCCGTGCGGTCCGTGATGGTCTGGTCTATCCTCGTTCCAGGCTCTATTGTCCTCGTGCTTACAAATCTTCTCTTTCCCATCTTTTCTCCATAAAAAATAACCGTGCCCCGGTCTTTTTCACATACTGAAACACGATTATTATATACCATCTGTAAAAAATGCTCAACGGCTTACAGAAGGAAACTATTTCTCTCTGATGCGGTATCCCACGCCTCTTACGGTCTCTATCCTGTCGCCGGATTTCCCGAGCTTTTGCCGAAGTGATCTGACATGCACGTCGACAGTTCTGGTCTCTCCGTCGAAGTTATAGCCCCAGATGTCTTCTAATAGCTGCTCACGGGTCAGGACCACGCCGACATTGAGCATCAGCTTTTTCAGCAGTTCGAACTCCTTTAACGTAAGCACTACTTCCTTTCCGTTCACAGTCACGGTGTGGCGGAGAACGTCCAGTTTTATTTTTCCGGTTTTAAGGATTGGCTCTTCTGTGCTTTTCCCGCGGCCACTTCGCCTTAGGACAGCACGAATTCTAGAGACCAGCTCCATCATGCCGAAAGGCTTCGTCACATAGTCGTCCGCTCCCATATCAAGAGCCGAGACCTTATCGTACTCGGCGCCCTTTGCGGTAAGCATGATGACCGGGATATTTTTCGTCTTAGGATCTTTTCTTATATCAGAAAGCAGCTCCATTCCGTCCTCTCCCGGAAGCATTATGTCTAAAAGTATAAGTTCCGGAAGCTCGTTCTTAAGCGCCGCCTTGAACTCTGTTCCGCTAGGAAAGCCCTTTGCCGGAAGCCCGGTCGAGTCCAGCGTATATACTACGAGTTCTCTTATATTATCATCATCTTCTACACAGTAGATCATGTCATCACCTCAAAAAAGCCCCGCTACTAGTTTAGCGGGGAAGTGTAATATCTGCAAGTGTATAAATGTAAAATCCACGTAATATCATATATGCGCTCTGATCGCTGTATCAAGCGCCACGCTCCAGACAAACACCGCTTCGCAGATACATAAAAAATACCCGCTAGTATCTCCGCTGATCCCGCTGAACTCTTTTTCACAGATAAGCTTTGATATAAAAAGCCATACCACGCAGACAAGTGTCGCGATGATGACTGAAGAGTTCCGGCTCATAAAGCTTATCGCAAGAACCGCAAACACATATATAAACATGAGCGTCAGGGTAAACTGCCTGCTGCCCTTTGTCTCGAAACGGATAAGTGAAGTATTGTTATCTCTTCTCTTAAAAGTGCAGACTCCCACACCTGAAAGTGCCCTCGATACAACAAATGCAAATAGCAGGCTGTAAAATCTGCCGCGTACTAAAAGCTCATAGATCCCTGCCGTCATCAGAAGCGCGAGCACCACCAGCTGTATGACACCGAAGGCTCCGATATGCGGATCCTTCATGATGCGTATTTTTTCATCCCTGCTCCTGTGCGAACAAAGCGCGTCCATCGTATCCATATAGCCATCTATATGGAATCCGCCTGTATAGATGACTATTATAGCCGTAAGTATCAGCGATTCTGCCATGCTGTCCGTACCGAGCCATCCGAGCCCTCTGTAAGCAAAGTAAAGAACTGCTGAAAGTCCCGCTCCCACCAGTGGAAAGAACGCAAAAGAGTGCTCATAATTTTTCTGATCCCACTGGAACTGCGGCATAGGTATAGCTGAATACATAGAAAAGGCTATCGCCAGGCTCCTGAAAAAATCCATAACTTACACCAGAGAAAATGAGACAGTCATCCTGTCAGTCCTGTAATCAAGGTTCATGATAGCACCGTTTATCATTGTCATATGTGGCACCGTATGGCCTATGTCCGCACGGTTTATAAAAGGTATGTCACCAAGAGCCATTTCTGCAGCCTCTTCGTATGTCATACCGGTTTCAGACGACTCAAACATAGTTCTCCCTATGATGACAGCCTCAGTATCATCGAACCAGCCTGCATATTTAAACTGCAGCAGTGTTCTGTAGAACGCTTCCGCGCTCAGTGAAAAATTATCGAAATACCAGATAAAATGGTCTGACCTGTATTTTGCCAGGAAATCCTTAGTGCCGTCATACGTAGTTCCGATCAGGTCTTTAAGAACATCTATACAGCCTCCGATACACCTGCCTTTTACAGAAAGCTCAGGCACCGAGCAGGTCATATCAGAGTCTTTATCATACTCTATATGGTCAGCCTGAAACGGCGAGATAGACATATACTTTGGAAAACTCGTCTCTGTAAACTGCTCGCCCTTTATGATCCCGAGGTTATCCTCTACAAAGTCCGGGAGCGGGTAATTGCTGTAGCGTCCAGCATTCAGCCCGTATATCGTAGCCACATCGTACTTCGTCGTGTATGGATAGAGGATACCAGTCGGGTCAGACGCACCCATAAGCCACTTCGGATTTATTTTCATCTTATCGAAGTCCACGTACGGCAGACACTCATCTATGAAATCGCCACCAGCTGCGCACATCACGAAGTCCACTTTGAGGTCAGTAAAAAGTGAGGTGAGCTCCTCTCCTCGTGTCCTGGCATCGGCGCTCCTTTCGTCGTTGTTCCTGACCGAAGCAGTCTCTTTTATCTGGAAGCCCTCTCTTTCTAGAAGGCCTATACTTTTCTCCCAGTCAGCTATATCATCTCCGACTCCTGCGCTAGGCGCCGCTATGCCTATAGTGCTTCCATTCTGTAAAAATTCCGGATAAATCATCTACCTGTTCCCTTCTATCACAGATGCCTGCCATGATACCATAGAACTGTAGGGTCAAAATCCCTGACCGTGGCTACACCCGTATATCCCATCAGTTCCTTAAGCTGCTGGTTCATCTCCGTGATCTTCTTTTCTACCGGAGCTTTGCCGCCATTCAGGAGCCCTGGAAGTATTGCTCTACCAACAGACACGGCATCAGCACCAAGAGCCATGAGCTTATATGCATCTCTTCCATCATCCACTGAGCAGTCCGCGAATACCTTCATATCGCCTGATACCTTCTTTATATCAGGAAGGATCATAGCAGGCGGCACCGCAAATGGCAGACGTCCATGGTGATGACTTACTACTATAGCGTCAGCACCGGCCTTTCTGCAGATTATCGCGTCCCTGGTGCTTAAGACTCCTTTAGCCACGAATGGCAGGCCAAGGCCATGCGCGTGCGCGATGAGCTCTTTCAGATCATTTTCCGATAGTAGGCCCATGGTCTCACCGTCTACCACATCGAACTCACCATCGGTTCCAATGCTGTGATCGATATCTATTCCAGCAGCGAAGGCATTATGCTCTCTGGCGAAAGTCATCTGCTCTTTTATCAGCTCATGATCTGCGAATGGCTTTATGATGCGGATCGTCTCTGCTCCGACTGATGCGATCTCGTCATAGTCTTCATCAGATTCCATCCCGACCCAGTTCACTACATTTAAGTCTTTCGCCGCGGCAGCATACTCTTCCATAGGCCTGCTGTCAAGTCCGGCCTTGTTCAGATGAGAGAATGCAGGCATCATTATCGGGGAAGAAAACTTTTTTCCCCATAATTCCATGGAGATATCCGCCAGCTGGGTTCCAAGGATCCTCTCCTCTATCAGGATCTCATCTAAGTACCTTCTCGTATGCCAGCTGGCATTTGACGCATCCTTTGGCAGCGCCGGTATCAGGCCCTCCGGCCCCGGCCATACCGCTTCTTTTTCATTACTGCTCATGTCATTACCTTCCTTTTCTCTTTGCCTGTCGCCATGGGCTTCAGCTTTCAGCGAAGTCGGTGTCCATGGCCGCGTTTATCTGATAACCCGGATATGCTTCCTTTATCTGTGCTACGACATTCTGAAATGCCTCTTTTCGGTTCGGAGCATCGAAGCTGATCACTAGGTCAAGCCTTATGGTCTTCTCATCTTCATTCAAATAGAATCCGTGCATCTGAAGCACATAAGGGTCCTTATTCGCGATGGACTGGATTTGTTTTCTGACTTCTACTATATGCGGGTCCTTCGTGTTCAGAGAATAGACGCTTATCGCGGTAAGGATCACCTGATACTTTAAGTAGACTTCCACTGAAATCTTTCTCGTGAGCTCATCTATCTGCGATGCCGAGTAGGTGTCCGGTACCTCGATGTGCAGGGAGCCGTTATAGGCGTCCGGACCGTAGTTATTAAGCACCAGGTCGTAGACTCCGCTTACTCCAGGGTAAGACATGACTGTCTTTTTGATATCCCTGGCCAGGTCTTTATCAGCCCGCTCCCCGAGGATCTCAGAGATTGTCTCACGAAGCATATCTATGCCTGACTTTATGATGACGATCGAGATGATCGCACCAAGCCATGACTCCAGTGATACCTTTGTGACGATGTAGATCACAGCCGCTATCAGAGTAGACGCTGAAATGATCGAATCGAGAGTCGCGTCCTTTCCTGATGCCACCAGCGAATCGGAATTTACTCTATGTCCGACTCCTTCTACGTATCTGCCGAGGATGATTTTTACCAGGACTGCGGCTGCCACTATCACGAGGGCTATCATAGTGTAGTCAGCAGCCTCCGGGTGGATGATCTTCGTCACCGATTCCTTAAGTGACGTCACACCAGCGTAGAGCACGATGACCGAGATGATCATGGCGCTTAAGTACTCTACTCTTCCGTAACCAAACGGGTGCTTTTTATCCGCTGGCTTTCCTGCAAGCTTTGTACCAGCTATGGTGATGACTGAGCTCGCCGCGTCCGAGAGGTTGTTCACCGCATCTAGGGTTATCGCGATAGAGCCAGAGATCATTCCTATCACTGCCTTGAATGCCGCCAGGAATACATTCGCGAGAATTCCTATGACGCTTGTCCTCACTATCTGCTTATCCCTGTCTTCAGACTGCTGTATGGCCTGTCCCTCCTCGGCCGCGAGCCCGCTGATCTTTTCTTTAACTGCTGCCATTAGCATTACCTCCATGCACGTATTTCTCTTAGTATATCAGAAAAAAAGAACCCCGTCACATTAGTACGGGATTCTTTATCAAACTTTTATTTTTCTGAAATGCCTCTGATTTCGTTCGTCTCGCTTACATCCCTTCTCAGGCCAGATCCAGTATCTCGTTCATGCTGCCGGTCCGGTAGCCTGAGAGGTCCATCGTCACGTAGGTAAAGCCAAATGACCTGAAGTCATCTGTTATCTTCTTCCTGTACTTTAGGACCTTATCCAGGTCGCTCTCATCGACCTCGATACGGGCGAGGTCATCACCGTGGATCCTGACCCTGACCTGATGAAAGCCAAGGTCTAAAAGCAGCTGCTCAGCCTTTTCCACCATCGAAAGCTTCGGCACAGTGATCTCTTCGCCGTAGACAAATCTCGATGAAAGGCAGGCGAAGCTCTGCTTGTTCCAGGTCGGGAGGCCGAGCTTCTTTGACAGTTCTCTGATCTCTTTTTTATAGAGGCCAGCATGCCTTAGCGGGCTTTTGATCCCGAGCTCTGCTACCGCCTGAAGTCCCGGTCTGTAGTCGCCGTTATCGTCCATGTTTGAACCCTCGGCGACTGCGGCTATGCCATTCTCCTTCGCGAGTTCCAGTATTTCCGTAAAAAGCTCATGCTTACACAGATAGCACCTGTTCGTAGGATTGTGTGAAAATCCTGGAATGGACAGCTCCTCCGAATCCACTTCAAAGTGCCTGATGTCTTCCTTCTCGCAGAAATCCTCTGCTTCATGCAGTTCTCTCTTCGGGAATGATGCAGACCTGGCAGTCACAGCTATGCATTTATCACCAAGCACGTCGTGAGCAGTCTTTAAGAGAAAAGTGGAATCCACTCCTCCCGAAAAGGCCACAGCCACTGAGCCCAGTGACTGTAAGTATTTTTTTAATTCGTTGTACTTTTCTTCAGTGTTCATCATTAAATCTAGTATAACAGAAAAAAAGAACCCCGTCACTTATGTACAGGATTCTTTATCAAGCTTTTATTTTTGTATGAGTTCAAACGAATGATTTCAATGCTTTTCGCAAACAATACATAGAAAAAATCATTCGTCCTTCAGGTCACCGCTTGACAGATGCTTATCCAGTATCTCCCGTGTGACTTCATAGAGCTCCTGGGAAGCATTTTTAGTTCCGTCCTGTCTACCTCTGACCTGGCTGTATGAAACGCCGTGCTCCCTCCAGTCACTGCCGCCATTTGAGTCATTTAAGAGAAGAGGCTGGAGATTATCCATAGCTCTCGCAAATCTGGCTTCCGGAGTCTTCTTCTCCTGAAACTCTTCGAATATACCCCGCAGATCCTTCGCCTGGTCTTCAGGCAGCAGTGAAAAAATACGGTCAGCTGCCTTTTCTTCTCTGTCCTCCTGAGTTTTCTTTCCTTCCTCATCATAAGCATAGGTATCACCTGCATCTATCTCCACGATATCATGTATCAGGCACATGATCATCGTCCGGCCTACATCTATTTTTTCATCAGAATACTCACTTAGGAGATACGCCATCAGAGCCATGTGCCAGGCGTGCTCGGCATCGTTTTCATTTCTGCCGTGGCCACTCAGATGTGTCTGGCGGAATACATTTTTCTCTTTGTCAGCTTCCAGAATGAAGTCCTTCTGTTTTTCAAATCTTTCTCTGTCCATTCAGTTTCCTCCGCATGCAATCCCTGCTATCACGTCTGTCAGTTCTCCACGCTTGGCGATCCATATATGAAGCTTTCCCAGAATCTGCATATATGCTTCAGTCAGTAGATCATAGTCTGTCCCTGATGAAAAAACATCATCCGATACGATCACGAGATCATCTGTCTTCTCCATCAGAAAAGTCAGGTCTTTAATCACCAGTTCATAGGCATTTTCGATTACAGTCCCATCCGGCGTAAACATCCGATCAGCCAGAAGATTCGGCAGATCTTCAAGCAGTATGTGAGCCCCAGGCGGAACTGATATCTTTGAAAAATCACCAGTACTTTCTATAGTAACAAACCCTTTTTCCGCCCTGCGCTTTCTGTGTCTTTCAATCCGTGAACTGTTCACAGCCGTGTAAGGCATTGTCGCGAGATATATCTTATTCGGGGAATCCTTTAGCAGGCTCTCCGCGTAATCGCTCTTCCCGCTTCCACTGCCTCCTGTTATAAGTATTACCATGACTTAAAGGATAGCATATGCCCTTTTTCGACGCAACAAAAAGTCACTCCATATTCTCTCTTAAGCCAGTAAGGAATCGTAGATTTCCCTGTCAGCGTCTTTAAATACGTTAAATATCACGTGGCATATGCTGCTGTAAGGATTGGAGCAGAGCCAGTCATGGACAGTCTTTACCGCTATCTGTGCTGCCTCTTCCTGCGGGAAGCATACTGCGGCATTTCTTTTTCAAGGCACTTTATCAGATAACTTATTTTCCCAGTTCTCTCTTCTTTTGTCATACTTATCCTTTCAACGCATCCACCACAGCATTGATATCCGCATCTATGCAGACGCTTCTCTTCACTATGTTCTCAGAGCAGCCTGCCTCACCATAATTCACACAGGCGTATAAGGCATTTTTATTCTTCTCGGTGTTTTTCCAGAACGGGAACTTGATGATGGCAGGTGTATTCATCCCGACACCAAGCTCCAAGTAAACTACCTTCAGTCCTTCATGTCTTCTAAGGAAATCATTATACCTCTGGGCTGCCTTATGCCATCCGGCGTCCTCTACAAAGCTGTCATCGCAGCGGAGATTTGTCGTCATGAGTTCGCCGTCATCCGAGCATGTCGGAACAAGCTCCTCCGGAACACTCATCTTTATCGACGCGCCATCCGGTATGATAAGGGAATAGTCATCGCCGATCTCATATCCTTCTGCAAGTATCATCTGCTTTATTATATCATAATTATCGTATGTCTTAGCAGCTGAGGCTCCCTGTGGCTCACTGCTCTGGAAAAGGCCATAGTCACCCTGCGTATAAAAAAGTCTGTGCTTGTCAAAGCCTGCTCTCTGGAAACAGTGATCCACATTCGTAGTCAGGACGAAATAATCCTTGTCCTTCACCAGATCAAGGATCCTCTGATAAAGGTCTGACGGAATTGGCGCATAGCGGTTTATCCAGATATATCTGCACCAGAATCCCCAGAATTCTGCCATCGTCTGGTATGGAAAAAATCCACCCGAATACATATCACTGAACTCATACTTCTTTGAAAAATCAGAGAAATACTTATCGAATCTCTCACCTGTATAAGTATACCCAGCTGCCGTTGAAAGCCCTGAACCAGCTCCGATCACAACGGCATCTGCGTCAATAAGCTTCTGCCTTAATATGTCAATCTTATCCTCAAAGGCCATCGTTGGCCCACTCGTCTGAATCGTATATGGATTGAAAAAATACATTAACTTGCCTCCACAGTTCGTGTCGGATCTTAATCAGTGCTTTTTTACAGAAAAGCCGAATTTCCCGAGATCCTTCCCCAGAGAAAAATAGGTGCCATGCGAGTACACTATCGGATGAGCTTTCTCCAAAGCAAATCTCCCCTTCTCATCCATATACTTCTCATCTGCATGGACACAAAGTACATCTGCTATCATCATCACGTGCGAACCCAGCTCTTTTTCCTCTGTGATACGGCATTCTATAGTCACCGGACTTTCTGCTACTAGTGACACAGGTATCTGATCTGCCTTCTCCTTTGTCAGATGGCACTCCTCATACTTATCGTGCTCTCTGCCGCTTACGACTCCGCAGTAATCAGTCACACGAACCAGCTTTTCTGTCGTCAGATTGATTCCGAATACACCTGTCTCATGCAGAGCCTGATACGAGTAGCGGCTCTTTCTGACTGAGATATAAAGCATCGGCGGATTAGTACATATAGTGCCAGTCCAGGCAGCCGTCATCAGATTATCCTTACCGTCACTCCCCCTTGTCGATACCAGCACAGCCGGCAGAGGATAGAGCATATTTCCCGGTTTCCATGTCTGTTTCATAAAATCTCTCTTTCTATATGGCTGATCATATGTCACTTTGCAGTATCATTATACGATACTTTTGGCTTAAAATCAGCCATTTTAGTCAGAATTGATCTCATCTGGTATGCTCTTTATCCACAATCGAGTAGGAGGGAGTGATTAGCTCCCGTCCTCTCACACCACCGTGCGTACCGTTCGGTACACGGCGGTTTCAACATTTAACGTGCACGGACTGGTATGCTGAGGTTAAATCATAAAAGCCCCAGTGTATCAGTCTTT
>JAQXXU010000024.1 GCA_029226225.1 Lachnospiraceae bacterium
CTTTCCTGTAGAATAAGAGAAGTTTTGCGATTTTAGACGGAGGTTTAGCATGATACAGGCTTCAAATATTTCACTGCGTGTCGGAAAGAAGGCACTTTTCGAAGACGTAAATATCAAGTTCACAGAGGGCAACTGCTACGGCATCATCGGTGCGAACGGAGCAGGAAAGTCTACTTTTTTAAAAA
Organism: Lachnospiraceae bacterium; assembly: GCA_029226225.1. Taxonomy (GTDB): domain Bacteria; phylum Bacillota; class Clostridia; order Lachnospirales; family Lachnospiraceae; genus Weimeria. The sequence continues at coordinate 186 of JAQXXU010000024.1, forward strand.
TCCTGTCGGGCAGGCTTGAGCCGACGACCGGAGAGATAAGCATAACTCCGGGCCAGAGACTTTCATTTTTGGAGCAGGACCAGTTCAAATACGACGACCAGATCGTACTCGACGCAGTCATCCAGGGAAACCAGCATCTCTACGATGTGCGCCAGGAAAAGGACGCTATCTACGCGAAGCCGGACTTCTCAGATGAGGACGGGATCCGCGCATCAGAGCTCGAGGCAGAGTTTGCGGATATGGATGGCTGGAACGCCGAAAGCGATGCGGAAACACTCCTTAATGGTCTTGGAGTTTCCACAGAGAATCATCAGAAAAAAATGTCCGAGCTGCCTGGTGCCCTGAAGGTAAAGGTACTTCTGGCAAGAGCGCTTTTCGGAAATCCGGATATCCTGCTCCTCGACGAGCCTACGAACCATCTGGATTTAGACGCTATCGGCTGGCTCGAAGAGTTCTTGATAAATTTCGAAAACACAGTCATCGTGGTATCCCACGACAGATATTTTTTAAATAAAGTATGTACGCATATCGCGGACATAGACTATGGTAAGATCCAGTTGTATTCAGGAAACTACGACTTCTGGTACGAGTCTTCACAGCTTATCTTAAAGCAGAGAAAAGAAGCAAATAAGAAGAAGGAAGAGCAGATCAAGGAGTTAAAGGAATTCATCTCCAGGTTCTCGGCAAATGCCGCAAAGAGCAAGCAGGCTACTTCGAGAAAGAAAGCTCTGGAGAAAATCCAGCTCGACGATATCCGCCCGTCTTCGAGAAAGTATCCGTACATCGACTTCCGTCCGAAGAGAGAGATCGGAAATGAAGTCCTGACAGTAGATGGACTGACAAAGACTATAAATGGGAAGAAAGTCTTAGATAATATCTCATTTGTCGTAGGACACGATGATAAGATAGCCTTCGTAGGTGGAAACGAAGCCGCAAAGACTGTACTCTTCGAGATCCTGACTGGCAACATGGAGCCTGACAGCGGAAGCTACAAGTGGGGCGTTACGACATCACAGTCTTATTTCCCGAAGGATAATACGAAGATATTCGATAACGATATGATCATAGCCGACTGGCTGACACAGTTCTCTGAGATAAAGGATGCCACTTATGTACGTGGTTTCCTCGGCCGTATGCTTTTTGCGGGTGAGGACGGTAATAAAAAAATGAAAGTCCTCTCCGGAGGTGAGCGGGTAAGAGTCCTTCTTTCACGAATGATGATAGAAGCATCGAATGTGCTTATCCTTGATGAGCCTACAGACCATCTGGACATGGAGTCGATCACGGCTTTAAACCAGGGCCTGATAAAATTCAAGGGAGTGATCCTCTTCTCATCGAGAGACCATCAGATCGTCGAGACGACAGCTAACCGTATCATGGAGATCCTTCCGGACGGCAGCATGATCGATAAGGTGACCACCTACGACGAGTACCTCGAATCAGATGAGATGGCTCGAAAGAGAACAGTATATAATACTACAGACGACGAAGAGTCTGACGATTAACGGAGCTGCCCGAAAGGGCGGCTTTTTTAATGTAAAAAATCTGTACCGCATAAAAAACACCAAATATATGTAAAAATGATTGAATTTTTTGTGCAGAAATACTATATTTAAGAAGACGAATTCAAACGGCTTACATGCCGTATTTTTCATGTGTGAAAAGGCATGAAAAGCCGTTAGAAAGTATAGTAGTAGGAGGAAAGACTATGATCAAGAGATCAATGAAGACCATGGATGGAAACCATGCTGCCGCTCATGCATCTTATGCATTTACAGATGTAGCAGCTATCTATCCTATCACACCTTCATCAGTTATGGCAGAAGCTACTGATGAGTGGGCTACTGCAGGCAGAAAGAATATTTTCGGCCAGACAGTACAGATCACTGAGATGCAGTCTGAGGCCGGCGCAGCAGGAGCTGTTCACGGTTCACTTGCAGCTGGTGCACTTACCACCACATTCACCGCATCACAGGGACTTTTACTTATGATCCCTAACCTGTACAAGATCGCAGGTGAAGGACTTCCGGGAGTATTTAACGTATCAGCACGTTGCGGAGCTACACACGCTCTGAACATCTTCGGTGATCATTCAGATGTATATGCCTGCCGTCAGACAGGATGCGCAATGCTTTGCGAATCATCAGTTCAGGAGGTCATGGACTTAACTCCTGTAGCTCATCTTGCAGCACTTGAGGGACACGTTCCATTCATTAACTTCTTCGATGGATTCCGTACATCACACGAGATTCAGAAGATCGAGACCTGGGATTACAAGGATCTCGCTGATATGCTCGACATGAACCTTGTCGAGGACTTCAGAAAGAACGCTCTTAACCCAGAGCATCCGAAGGAAATGGGCTCAGCTCAGAACCCGGATCTGTTCTTCCAGACACGTGAGGCTTGCAACGAGAGCTATGATAAGCTTCCAGCTATCGTTACCAAGTACATGGACAAGATCAACGAGAAGATCGGCACAGATTACAAGCTGTTCAACTACTATGGTGATCCGGACGCTGAGAGCGTTATCATAGCTATGGGTTCAGTTTGCGAGACTATCGATGAGACTATCGATTACCTCCGCAAGGAAGGCCAGAAGGTCGGCGTTGTAAAGGTTAGACTTTATCGTCCGTTCGTTAAGGAAGCTCTTCTTTCAGTTATTCCTAAGTCTGTTAAGAGAATCTCTGTTCTAGACAGAACAAAGGAGCCAGGATCAATCGGTGAGCCTCTCTACCTCGATGTAGTAGCAGCTCTTAAGGGATCAGAGTTCGAGAGCGTTCCAGTTTACACTGGCCGTTATGGACTTGGTTCAAAGGATACTACACCTGGACAGATCATCTCAGTATTCAAGAATACAGAGAAGCCTAGATTCACTATCGGTATCACAGATGATGTGACAAACCTTTCACTTGAGGTTAAGGAGAACCCGGTTACTACTCCGGAGGGAACCACAAACTGCAAGTTCTGGGGACTTGGCGCAGATGGTACTGTAGGTGCTAACAAGAACTCTATAAAGATCATCGGTGATAACACAGATATGTACGCTCAGGCATACTTCGATTATGATTCAAAGAAGTCCGGCGGTGTTACTATTTCACATCTCCGTTTCGGACATCAGCCGATCAGATCTACATACCTGATCTCACAGGCTAACTTCGTTGCCTGCCACTGCACAGCATACATCTATAAGTATAACATGGTTCAGGACCTTGTTCCGGGCGGCACATTCCTGTTCAATACTCAGTGGACAGAGGATGAGCTCGATGAGAAGCTTCCTGGCCAGGTAAAGAGATACATCGCTGAGAACAACATCAATTTCTACATCATTGATGGTGTTAAGATCGGTAAGGAGATCGGACTTGGAAAGCGTATCAACACTGTCCTTCAGTCAGCATTCTTCTCACTGACAAAGCTCATCCCAGAGGAGCAGGTTCTTAAGCTCATGAAGGATGCAGCTAAGGCTTCATATGCTCGTAAGGGTGATGATGTCGTA
>JAQXXU010000025.1 GCA_029226225.1 Lachnospiraceae bacterium
TCGTAGGTCTCCTGGAAGACTGTTACATAATCGGCTCCGCACTCATGCCAATACTTGTAGGTATCGATGTTTGCAGGATATACTTCGAGGCTTACGTTTCTGAAATACTCCTTCGCGAGCTTACAGGCCTCACCGATATACTCGATTGAGCTCTTCTTTTTGCTCTCACCTGTGAGGATCAGGATTTCCTCGATGCCGGTCTTTGCGATGACCTCCATCTCGTGTCTTATCTCTTCCTTATCGAGCTGCTTTCTGTGAATGTCGTTGTAGCAGTTGAAGCCACAGTAGATGCAGTAATTCTCACAGTAGTTAGCTATATAGAGCGGAGTGAACAGGTAAACGGTATTTCCGAAATGCTTTCCTGTCTCATAGTGTGCTCTCTCCGCCATCTCATTCAGATGTGGAAAGGCTGCCGGCGAAAGCAGAGCCTTGAAGTCCTCGACATCGATGACTCTTTTATGCAGAGCGCGTCTTACATCCATATCTGTGTATTTGTTGTAGTCATAATTATTCATCTCGTTTATGACAGTATTGCGGATTGTCGGATCTATCTGGTCCATTCCCGGCATAAACTTCATGCAGTCAGTACGGCTCGAAGGATCTGACTCGAGCTCGTGCTTTCTATTAAGAGCCGCCTCACTCAGCTGCTTTCCATCTACAAAAAATTGATTTTTCTTACCTTCCATTTTGTTCCTTTCTTTAAAAAATGAAGAACGCTCTCACCTACAGGCTTTCGGTCATCTAAGAAATCCTAAAAGCGGATCTGAAGCCTCGGCTCCACGCTCGAGCACACGGCCGGTGCCAGCCAAATAAGCCTTTCTACCAGCGCGGATTGCATCGCCAAAAGCGCTTGCCATCTGCTCTACATTTCCGGCAGTAGCGATAGCTGTGTTGCACATTACGGCAGCAGCGCCCATCTCCATGGCAGCGCAGGCCTCAGACGGCTTGCCGATTCCAGCGTCTACAATAATAGGAAGGTCGATCTCATCGATAAGGATCTGGATAAACTCCTTGGTCGAGAGACCTCTGTTTGAGCCAATCGGCGAAGCAAGCGGCATGATGGCAGCTGCACCGGCATCTCTTAAAGCTCTTGCCGCATACAGATCCGGATACATATACGGAAGCACCACAAATCCCTCTTTTGAAAGCATTTCAGTCGCTTTTACGGTCTCGTTGTTATCCGGCAGCAGATACTTTGTATCGCCCATTATCTCAATCTTGACATAATCACCGCAGCCAAGCTCCCTGGACAGATGTGCTATCCTTACAGCCTCCTCGGCATTTCTTGCACCCGAAGTATTTGGAAGCAGCGTAACGTTATCCGGGATGTACTCGAGGATATTCTCATGCTTCTGCGTATTTGCACGTCTTACAGAACAGGTGATGATCTCAGCACCAGCCTCTTCTACTGCAGCCTTTATCAGATCAACAGAATATTTTCCAGAACCTAAAATAAATCTTGAAGTAAACTCTTTGTTTCCTAAAGTAAATGTGTCGCTCATAATAACCTTTCTACTACTTTTCTTTGTTACTTTTTCTATAGAGACTCCGTCAGCAGGCTCCGCCTCCCATAAACTGCACAATCTCTACTACATCACTCTCTCCCGGCACGTATTTTTCATACTCATCCTTAGGAAGGATCTCTTCATTTAATTCAACAGCTACCATCTCCTTTTTGAGACCCATATCCTCAATGATCTGCATCACGGACCTGCCGTCAGGCGTACACTTTTCACCGTTTATCTGCATTCGCACCTCCTTTTCTGAACGCAAGCTTGCGTTTGGCTAGTTTGCCGATTCTGACCTCCGCTATGAGCGATGCTGAATTCGCACTCCGCTTCGCTCCGTGCTCATTCGCGCGTTCGCGCTATTGTATCTGTCATACTATGCCTTTTGCAAGCAAGCTTGCTTCGGCATAGTATGACAGATACAGCATCGCTCATTTAATACGCGTAAAAAAGAGTACACGAAGGAACCTTCACACCCAAGGTGGTGTGCCCCTTCGTGCACTCTCGTGTACTCTAGTTATTTAGTTAAAGAGCCGATTATCTCTGAACGTTGAAAGCCTTTGGGCCCGGGTAAACAGCACCGTCGCCAAGCTCTTCCTCAATACGGAGAAGCTGGTTGTACTTAGCCACACGCTCTGATCTGCTCGGAGCTCCGGTCTTGATCTGCTTGGAGTTCATAGCTACAGCAAGATCAGCGATAGTCGTATCCTCAGTCTCACCAGATCTGTGAGAAACGATCGTAGCATAGCCGTTATCGTGAGCAAGCTTTATAGCGTCGAGCGTCTCTGAAACAGAACCGATCTGATTCAACTTTATAAGTATAGCATTTCCAGCGCCAAGGTCAATACCCTTCTGCAGTCTCTTGACATTTGTAACGAAGAGATCGTCACCAACGAGCTGAACCTTATCACCAAGCTCCTTAGTGATC
>JAQXXU010000026.1 GCA_029226225.1 Lachnospiraceae bacterium
ACATAGATCCAGTAAGCTGATAGGATCTGCTTTACCTCACGCCTCATATGCGGGAACATCCGGTCTATGACTTCCTTAGCTGAGTAGCCGGCTGTCTTTGCCAGAGCTTCATGATTTTTTAAAGTCTCGAGCTTTGATATCGTGTGCTCGTTTAAATAGAGGACAGACTCATAGACCTGCTTCATGATCTCGAAGAGGGCGTTTACATCGTCCTTTGAACCCGGGTACTGAGCCTCTATCTCGTCTGCGCAGATCCAGGTGCCGTCGTCGCGTCTTCCGGCATGAAGCTCTATGTCTATCCCATCCTCCGGTGATACAAACTGGTAGGCTTCAGGAACCCTGAGCCAGTTTATCGCGACCTTCATCTCGTCTAAGTACTTTCTGATAAAAAGCGGCTTGAGCGGCTTTTCATCAGAGCCTATCGACATCATCTCATGGAGGGTCGCCTCTATCTCGATGCCGTCACGCACGAATGAAGTGGCAATCCCGCCGGGAAGGTTATGCCGCTCTAAAACAAGCACATCCTTTCCCTCGGTCGCCAGCTTCATGGCGGCGCTCATGCCTGCCAGGGCGCCGCCGATGACGATGACATCGTATTTATCTTTGTAATAACTCATAATACCTCATTCATTAAGGAAGCTGTCTTCGACTCGTTCTCATCTACAAGCTTTCGGTCAGAAGAACCTTTCTACAAGCTCTTTAGAATACTCTGCTGTCTCGTCCATATCGCCGAATGACATGACCTCGCCTGCATAGAAGGTGTCGTACTTATCCTGCATGGCTTCTACATCGTCGTACCAGCCTGCTGCATAGTCATCCGAGAAAATATGCGGGAAGTAGTACCACTTGCCTTCATCTATCATCTCGGAAGCCGGATTCTTCATGGTCTTTAAGTCATCGAGGACTACCTTCTTCGTCTTCTCATAGTCAAGCTCCGGTCCGCCCTTGTGCTTTCTGAGCGTGTAGGTCACGATCGGCTGGTTGATATCATCTCTCCAGCGTCTGTAGTAGACCATCAGGTGTCCGAGTCTCTCCGGAGTCATGTTCTCGAAGACATAGTAGGAAATCTCTGGGTGATCTTCAGGCTTCGTCAGTACTGCCATCGTATCATATCTCTCATAGTCTATCTTATCGAAATGGCTCTTCTCATCGTCCCTGATATCAGCGTACTTGCCGAAGTACTGAAGCGGCGCTGTCACGATCAGCTTGTCATAGACTGTCGTCTCACCGTTTGCAGTAACTGATACTTTTCCGTTGGAACGCTCTATTTTTTCAATGGTAGTATTCAGGACTGCCGGATGCTTTAAGTGGTCATTAAGCCTCTCCCAGATAGACTGGGTTCCGTCCTTCCAGGTCCAGAGGTTTATGTTCACGAAGTTCATCGTGGTCTGGAAATCGAGGTACTTAAGTACGTAAGCTGCCGGGATCTCATCAAAGTATCCGTAGCCGAATGAAGTGAATGGTCCGATCCAGACATCCTGGACGAGCTCTACTCCGTTCACTTCGCAGAACTTCTTAAATGGCATTGCCAGGTCCTTAAGGTTCTCATTTTTTCCTTCGACCTTATTCTGTGATGGAGTGCAGTCCCAGCCGTCGTAACGTCCCTGAGCTACTCCTCTGTGGCCGTTCACATCGTAGCCCTTGTACTTGGTCTCTAAGAGTCTGCCGAACTCCTTTATCTGATTTTTCATTTTAAGCATTCTTGGGATGCCTAGTGGATTTTTCTTCGGGTCGAATGGATGGATGACCTTTCCGTCCTTATTCTTATAGTCACGGTTCAGCTTCGGGCCGTCATGCGTGAAGCCGCAGAACTGCTCGACATCGTGGACTGCGTAGTATGACGGAACTCCCATGATGGCACCCATCTCGTACCTGCGCCCGTTGTACTCAGGTGAGTGGCACTTTCCGCCTACCCAGCCGTTTCTCTCGAGGATAGTGTAATTCTCGTAGCCCTTCTTCTCTAAGTACATGGCTGCTGAAAGCCCTGCAGGGCCGCCTCCGATGATGCAGATCTTCGTCTGTGGATCAAATCTCATAATGAATTCCTCCATTTATACTTTTGTAACAATTTTAAATCAGTTAAGGAAACCATAACTATATATATAAGTTTCCTAGATAGATTTTACCATTCTTCCCGATGAAAAAACACTGTACAATTTTCACAAATCTGTCATCTATTTTTTATGCAAAATGACGAGTAGTAGAAAACTGTCATTTATGTTAATCTAATAGCATGGAAACCGAAAAAAACTTTCTTTCACTGCTTGAAAAACTGGACCGTGAGTGTGGAGAGCACGTAGCTTTGCGGTATTCTCCGGATGAGCCGGACGCGTTTCTTACCTACCACGGGCTATACGAAAAAGTCATAGAAAAAATGCACGAACTGAAGGGCGTAAAGACTGTCGAGGTCCGCGACGGACTCCGTCTATCGTGGATCATCACCTGCCTGGCGTCCGCCTGCGGAGGACACATGACGGTGCTCTGCGCTCCGGGACAGCCGGCCATTTTCAGTGACGAGACTTACGATAAGAACTATCTGCCCGGGAAGCTTTTATTTTTCACATCGGGGACTACTTCGAGGAACAAGGCTGTGGTCTTAAGCCAGGAGGCGCTTCTTTCAAGCGCCGCAAACGGTCAGGCGATGCTTGCCTGCTATCCTGACGACAGGCTTCTGTCGTGTCTTCCTCTCTTTCACGTGTTCGGATTCATCTGCTCTTTTCTCTGGCCGCTGACTAACGGCGCGGAAATTGACCTGGGGATAGGCTACCACGGCTTCCTGACAGATACTAAAGCCTACCGCCCTACGATGCTATCAGTCGTACCTACTCTTCTCGAACTGATGCTTCGGGCAGACGTGCTAAACGACGAGCTACGGATGATCCTCGTGGGCGCCGGCCCGTGCAGTCAGGAGCTGATCGATGAAGTGCTTAAAAAAGGCATTCATCTCCGCTTCGGCTACGGGCTTACAGAGACTGCGAGCGGCGTTGCGATAAGTACAGATGATAA
>JAQXXU010000027.1 GCA_029226225.1 Lachnospiraceae bacterium
ATATCATCAAAGATGACGAACCTCAGACTGCCAGCTGATTGAGTCTTGATCCATATCCAATATTAAAAGGCTGTAAAAATACAGCTTGTTTACTATGCCCTTTTTTAGTTTTCCTTAAGCGCTACTTTGTTTCAAACTTTCTGCTCCTTTAACACATCACGGTTTTTCACCAGGTAGTCTATAAGTGATACCACTGTAAGGATAACAGCTATATACATAAGCAGTGTCTCAAGCACCATGAAAAACTGTGCGAAAGGCTCTACCCTGATGTGAAGTATCATGACGATCACCATAGCCATCTGAAATACGGTCTTGAATTTTCCCCAGTAGCTGGCAGCTATGACTCTGCCGTTATCAGCGGCTACGAGACGGAATCCGGAGATAATGAATTCTCTCGCGATTATGATGATGAGCACCCAGGCAGGAAGCTGTCCGAAACTCATCAGGCAGATCATAGCCGTGCAGACTAAAAGCTTATCAGCCAGCGGATCCATGAATTTACCATAGTCCGTTATCAGGTTGTACTTACGGGCTATTTTTCCATCGAGCATATCAGTAAGAGAAGCCGCTATAAAGATAACCTCGGCTATGATACGTGTCGTGTAATTCTCACTTCCGCCTACAAGTATGACTATCGCAAACACCGGCACCAAAAACATACGCAGTGTCGTCAGTTTATTCGGCAGGTTCATCTTCATCGATTATCTCTCCTATCAGGTCGTAGTCCTTTGCTTTAGTTATCTTTACATCTACTAGATCACCGCTCAGTCTCTGGTAATCCCTGTCCATATATACGTATCCGTCGACATCAGGCGCATCCCTGTATGTACGTCCCACATATACTCTGTCATCAGGTATCTCACCCTCGATAAAGACCTCGAATTCTTTTCCGACGAGTTCTTTATTCTTTTCGAAAGTGATCTGCTGCTGGACACGCATGATCTCATCGTACCAGAGCTGCTTTGTCACATCCTCTACCTGATCCGACATATCGTATGCGACCGTTCCCTTTTCTCTCGAATACGGGAAAGCTCCGAGTCTGTCAAAGCGCATCTCCCTTATGAAGCTGACCTGATCCTGATGCATCTCCTCTGTCTCACCCGGGAATCCGCAGATCAGAGTCGTCCTGATGCAGATGTCGGGGATTTTGGTGCGAAGACGGTTAATGACAGATATGATATCAGCGCGCTTAGTTCTTCGTCCCATACGTCCGAGGATATAATCGTTCGAATGCTGGATAGGCATGTCTATGTAATGGCATACCTTAGGGTTTACTGCCATCTCATCGATAAGCGCATCATCTATCTCCTCAGGATAAGCGTAGAGAAGCCTGATCCAGGCCAGTCCCTTTATCTCTGAAAGTTTTCTGAGAAGCTCAGGAAGAGCCTTATGTCCGTAGATGTCAGTTCCATAGAGCGTAGTCTCCTGCGCCACGAGGATAAGCTCCCTTACTCCCTGAGCCACCAGTGACTCAGCCTCAGCTATAAGCTTTTCCATAGGGAATGATCTGTAGTGACCTCTGAGCTTCGGGATGATACAGTAGGAACAGTTCTTGTCACAGCCTTCAGCGATCTTCAGATAGGCGAAGTGACCACCAGTCGTGAGTATTCGTCCGCTGTCTTCAGGAGTACGGGATATGTCCTCTACTTCTTCGACATGCTCTTCTCCAGCAAGCACCCTGTCAAGTACTTCCTTCACTTCATCGTAAGAGCTTGCTCCTACAACTCCATCTACTTCCGGTATCTCGACTCCGATATCCTCAGCGTATCGGGTGGCGAGACACCCGGTAACTATCAGAGCCTTAAGCTTTCCGGTTTTCTTCAGGTCAGCCATGTCAAGGATCGTGTTCACACTCTCCTGGGCAGCGTCTTCGATGAAGCAGCAGGTATTTACTATGATGACGTCAGCTTCAGCCTCGTCCTCTGTGATCTCATAACCATCCGCATGCAAAAGTGAGAGCATATGCTCGGCATCGACTAAGTTCTTGTCACAGCCCAGCGATACAAAGAACAGCTTCTTCATGAATCACTCTCGTCAGTGTCTTCAGAAGCTTCATCTGCAGGCTCAGCATCTTCATCTGCCACAGTATCGTCAGCTTCAGCTTCAACAGCATCAGGGTTTTCCTCTGACTCTTCTTCAGAGGCCTTTTCCTTCTCTTCCTGCTGTCTGGCAAGAGCTTCAGCCTCTTCACGGCGCTGTCTGATGACTTCCTTTACCTTCTTTTCCTTCTCAGCCATCTCCTCGGCTTCTTCATCAGTAAGGATTTTAAGCTCCCCTTCGTAAAGCTCATTTACGGCTATGGAAAGCGGTTTATCCTTCTCGTGGTAGTCGATAAGCGGCTCCTTACCGTCGATGATCTGACGGGCACGCTTTGCGGTAGCGCAGACTATAGAGTAACGGCTGTTTACGACCGGCTCTTCTCCTACGTCAGTTCCCTCA
>JAQXXU010000028.1 GCA_029226225.1 Lachnospiraceae bacterium
TACGCTGAGTGTCAGCCTTCCTGTAGACTTATCATATGAGTAGGTCGGAGCAGAGAGTGCCAGTCTGGCATTGAAGGAACTGTATGACGTATCTGATGTCAGTCCATCTGATATGATCACAGGGAAACCCTGCTTTATGAATGAGGTCAGTTCATTCTGCTTCTTTATCGAGATATCATTTCCAGAATATCTGAAAGTATCATTTCCTGTAGATTTCTTCTCATATGTATAGTCCGAATCCAGATCATTCAGAGTCTGCCCGGCCTTTGGAGTATTATACTCTTTATCAAGCATGCCATTTAAGGCTACATCTGATACATTAGGTACCTGATACGTATCACCGATGTTATAGTAGACCAGACTGTCTTTGAATTTTCCATCTGACCCTGTTTTATTCATATCAGAGTCATTATAGTCTTTTCGTCTGCCACGGTTATCCCCGATATAGACCAGATCATAGATCTCGGTGATATCGTCGGTAAGTCCTGCGAGGGTTCTCGTGGATACAGTTGTCACACTGACCTGATTTTCATCATAGTCAGGCAGGAATTTCATGATCGTATTCTTTTTAAAATTCTCCGCTGTATCTTTGCTCAGCAGATCAGCATTATCAGATGAGCTGTTCTGATAGTTATCATCATATATGGCAGAAGTGCTCTCCGGCTCTATGTCAAGTACCTTCAGGTTCGACTTCTTTCCGACGCTTCTCTGCTGACCATAGTTTATGATGTAACGCAGGGCTGTAGCTGTACTTACTTCTTTATCGAGCAGATCAGTAGTCCCTGGTTTTTTCCTCTCACGAAGGGCATTCTCCTGGGTTATCTCATCGTATACGTCCTTAAAAGCAGCTCCTCGTCCTGTATAGTATCTGCTGTCAAAATACTTTGTGTAGTCCCCGGAAGCCATGGTCTTTTTATCCTGTCCTCTGAATATATAGACATTTTTGTATACGGCACCGTCAGGACAGTTTGTCGTATCAAGTGCCTTTCCCATATCCATGTACTTATATGAGGCATTTGTATCAGTAGATGAGAGCAGAGTCCTGATGCCGTCGTTCGCGAGCACACTGCTATCTGCGAATACTGGTCCCTTAATATCGAGGTAATCTCTTAACAGGTCTGTCAGATCCGAAAGTTCAGCATTTTTATAGTCGTCATCAGAGCTGTACCTGACCTGCGATGAGAACAGATCCAGTCCACCGCTTATAACTACGAGGTCATAATCGCTGAATTTCTGTGACTGACCGGCCGCATTTGCATCAGATGACACTTCATCCGGCTTTACGCAGTCCACATAGACATTTGAAGCAATAGACGCTATCGTCTTGTCATCATCGTCGAAATCAAGGGTATTTTTTAAAAACCAGTTGTTATTCGTGTAACCACCGGTGTAGCGGATCTTATCATAGTGGATCACATACTGGTAATTCGTGCTGTCCTCTCTCGCATCGCTTACTTCGTAGTCTCCCTGTCCGTTCCCGACATAATCAAATTCCGTCGGGTTGCAGTTAAAGTACCCGGTTTCTGCATTTCCACCCCAGTCTGAAAGCAGAAGTGACGATGCCTCTACGAATGGTTCCTCAGTATCTAGTCTGGATGCATAGTAGCCCTGATCAGAGAGATCCTTAAGAGTCATAGTGGTCTTGCTTCCCACCTCTGCTCTGCCTGAGATGCCATCTATGTAGGCATATGTAGACTCATCGTGGATGTTATGAAGTTTCCTTGCCTTTGAAAGCGTTTCATTATCTTTCGTGAGAAAATCATCGAAATTGCCGGTCGTCACCTGATCCAGCCTGTAAGAACCTTTATCTTTGACATAAATCAGCGGAAAGCCTTTTTTTCTGGCGGTGTAGAGTTCGTTCTGCACACTGCTTCCGACTGCAAGCGCTGACAGATCTATCTCTTTAAAGACAGGCTTGTAGAATACATAGTCAGATATGTCCGTAGACTTGTTCAGATCCGAGGCCGGGACCAGCGGATTTGAATTAGTTATGTGCTGCATATAGCTTCCGTTATCTGTCGGATCATATGAAGAAGCTGATGCCACAAAGCTTCCACCGTTCTTTTTGTAAAAACTGCCATTTATGAATACAGTTTCCGTATCAGAAAGCTCAACTGTTTTCTGGTCTGATACGTCGTCATCCCACGGTTTAAGCTCCTTATAATACGAACCATCAGAAGCTTTTATGCTTTGAAGCGGTGCTTTGTTCTTTTCCGATGAGGCAATTCCCGCATCTTCTAAAGCCTTTAAGTACTTAGCAGCCCATTCACTTCTCTTTTCACGGAGCTTACTGCCATCCAGCTGTCCGGACACCAGATAGGAGGACTTCTCATCTGCTGTAAGAGCTCTTCCAAAGCCTGCCAGGGTAGCATCGAAATCTATCGGCTCCTGCCCGGAGATCAGATAGCCAAAGTTGCCAGTCACAGTATCAAAGTCAGAATCAGAAGCCTTTCCTGACCCGGCCACAGGCATTATGGTATCTCCTCCGGCACTTGTCATATAAAGGGCATTATCCTTCTTCGGTGTTATCTCAAGTATGTGAAAGGATCCTCCTGTAGATTTAAGGATGCTCTTTTTCGTTTCGATGTTCAGAAGCGAAGTCTTTGCCTTTGCTTCAACTGACCTGAAGGCATGGTTTCCCGCAATCCCAAGAAGGACCGCTGCTGCCAGTGCCACTGGCAGTACATTGAAGAAAAATATGTGCTTTCTGCTTTTTTTCGGATTATAGTATTTTAAAGAACGTGTCTTTTTCATAATATTCTCCTGTTATTTTCCAAGCGCTTCATGTGCCTCTGCAAAATTCTTAAAGTACCTGGTCTCAGACCTTAGCGCTGCATCCTGCTGGGTATCAAAAGTCCGGTCATCCTTCCTTAAGCTTAGTATCAGATGGATCCTGTCAGCCTTTATGACAGTCTTTGAAGTATTGTCTTCCTCAGACTTTACAGTCACACCTTCCGGCGCAACGGCCGCCTCGAACCGTGATACATTCGCGCAGAGCACATGTGTCGGTGAGCAGAGCTTTGTCGCCTCAGTCTCATCGAGGGTCTGCGATATCGCCACATTCTTAGCTCTGCCATAATAGATCTTTGAATCTGACGAGACAAATCTGTAGCAGCTTATCGTGTAAGTATCATGGATTCCGTCAGCTGCTGTTCCGTCCTTTTCAAGCAGGAAAAAAGTACTTCCGAGAGGCTGCTGTTCTGCTGAATAGGCCGAGGCTGATTCCATGGTCACTTTTCCGTCAGAGTCTGCTGTGATCGACTTTTCTCCGATGACTCCTCCACCACAGTTCATGATATCTGTCTTCATTTTGCTGATAGCGGTACGGGAATTCTCAGACAGTGCCGCCGACTTTTTAGTCTCCTTAGCCATTCCCATTCCAGACAGCAGAAATGAAAAAATGGCCACAGTTATGAGACCAAGTATCGCAATCACACATATGAGCTCTACGAGGGTAAAACCCCTGTTATTTTTTTTCATGACAAAATCCTCTTGTAACTGCTTCTGCCGGTAAGTCCATCGGCTGTCACTTCAAATACTGCGCTGCCTTTTTTCAGGGTGATGACTGCATCAGCGACAGGACTCGTCTGGTTGAAGTTCTTCGCTGCATTTGAAAAATCAGCTGCCGTATCAAAGCAGTATATCTCTCCGGTTCCCTTTGTGAAAGCGACATACAGTTTCTCCGATGTCAGTTCTTTTTCGGCTGAGTCAGTTACTGTGCCACCCTCAGATTCAGTTCTGGTCTTTACAGTGATAGTTTCCTGATATCTGCCAAGATATCTCGATTCTCCAGCTGTACCGTTGACATAGGGGGTCGCCTTTATACGGCTGTTTGTCGGATCTTTTTCTATCTCGAGATATGTAGTGTCATTCCTGCCTCTGGCATAGGCAGCTGTTCTGGTGTCTGCAAGCATCTGCTGTAAGTCCTCTGCCGAGGAGCGGACTGACTGGGTGAACATAGGAGTCGTATTTATCGCTGCAACACCAGCTAATATAGCGATGATGGCAGCTACGACTATGAGCTCGAGGAGGGTAAATCCGCGGTTATTTTTCTTAAAAAAATCAGTTCTTCTTCCAGTTCTCATATACTACCATCTTCCCTAAGGTCCAATCCTCACTGCTGTCAGCCTGGCCTGCACCATTATCGAGATTCCAGATATGCGTCTGCTTTAAAGCAGTGGCTCCGATACCTTCGTCACTTACTAAGTCTCCGACTGCTTCCATCGTACCGGAACACATGATAAGTCCGTGGAAATTATGTTCCAGTCTTACGTTACCATCTACTATCAGGAAGTTTATATCCTTATCACCACTTCTGAAATTATGCGCTGCAGCCGAATCAAAGTCTCCCCACACCACATAGCCTGCTTCCTTACCACCCACCTGGCCTGAGGTTATGGCAGACTTGTCTGATACGTTACATATACCGATTATACTCTGTCTCTGAGCAGAGTTCAGATTCCCGCTTCCTCCGTTATACTCATAGGTAGTCCAGGTGATATTCCTGGCAGCGTCCTGCATCAGTACATAGCAGCCGTTATCAGATGCTCCAGGTGTAGTCCTTATGGTGCCATTTTCAGTTTTCAGGTTCTTAAACTCGGTAAGCTGGGAACCATCATAGGTGTACAGCACGAATGAACCCCGCTTGTTATAGAGCCTGTCTACTACTATCAGATTATTATTGCCAGAAGACGCGGCATGGTTGGAATCCACTGCACTTACGTTATTCTTGTCCTCCCACCATGCTACTGGCACAGCCGTGTCGGTGTCACGCACTCCACAGGTCTGCTGGAGTTTTTTGACATTTATCATGTGATAGAAAGGAGTCTGTGATCCTGGGCTTGTCTTGTCGAGTGTCTCAGAGTAGTTCTTATAATCGTCCTGATACTCCTTCATCTCGTTATCCATCTGAGTCGTATCAGGATCTGCGTCTGTCACCTGAAGCTTTCCAGAGGTATCGCCTGAGAGACCTGTGCCTGCGGTTCTTGATGCTGCACTGTTCAGTCCCGATATATCGGCATACTGTCTGATATACTTATCTATCTCACTGCTGTTCGCCTCGAAGTAGTCCTTAAAGTAGGCATTTGCCATAGCCACACTGTCGAAACTGAAGTAGTAATACTGCTTGTACTTCGATGTCCCCGTTATCGGAAAAGACATCACTTTTACCACAGGAACTCCTGAACCAAAGAAGCTTCCTATTGGCTGGCTCATGCCATAAATTTTTTTCTCAGAGCTATCCTCTACCAGTTTCCGTACTCTTGCTGTGGTCTTATCCAGATCCTTCTGATCTACTATCTGTGGATTCGTGATACCGGAACCGAGAATAGTTCCGTTACCTGAAGGAACCAGATATGCTCTCTGCTCGCCCTTTGCCGTGATGGATGAGCCCATTCCTATCTGGTCACCATTAAACGAATCGGTGGTGTCATTTCCCTTCATGATGAAAGAGCGTCCGGCCAGAACGAGGTTTTCTGCACCACTCAGATCCAGTTTTGCTTTATTGGTAGAGTTAAACAGGATAGAGCTCGATTTTCCCGAAGTACTTCCGTTTCCAAATCCTATGTATGAACCATTGATAGAAGCGCTTCCACCGTCCTCGAAGTTCAGGTCATCTGCGACATAGATCTGCGATCCAGTGGCTGATGTCAGAGGAGAATTCTTCTGCAGGTTGATATCCTGTGTCCAGAGCTCAGCGTTATTCTGCAGGGTTATGCCTCCACCGATACCTGTATACGATGGATCTACCGTCAGTTCACCATCAGTACGTTTCTCTGAAAAGGTGACGTTTCCGGCCTCATCCTCTGAAGTGATCCTGGTTCTTCCTATGATTATCTTCTTGTTTGCTGCTACTGTAAGTGAATTCTCATGTGTAATTACAGATCCTGCATATATGCTTCCAGAAAAGCTTCCAGACTTGGCCGTACTTCCCTTTGAAGCCGTGTCATAGAAGATGATTCCTTTATCTGCTACACATGAATACTCTGACAGATTCGGATCCGGGAATCCTACACTCGGAGCTGAGGCTGTGATCTGAGGTACCTTTAGCTTTATATCTGTAGAAACTGTCGTCACATACCCGTCATGTCTCGTGTAGGTCAGGTGAATGCCCTGAAGCGTTACGGCGCTCGAATCATCCTCCTGCTTTACAGTTCCATCACAGGTCAGCTCATAGGTATCACCTTCAGAACCGGCCTTTCCCCTGAAGAGATTTTTTACAGCATCTTCATTGTAGGCCGTGATCTTTTCACCGGTTCCTATAAAAAGACTCTTCGCTGTGTTATCAGCTATATCATTTACTTTTACAGTACCATCGGAATACACATCCAGGTGCAGGAGTCCGTCGATAAAAGACTTCCTGAAGTTCACCTGGTCAGACTTTGCATCGGCATAGAGGTTAAGAGTTGTGGCATAACCTTTCGCGGCGGCCTTACTTTCCACTTCAGTAAGCCTGTTTTTAAGCAGATCCATACCGGTATCGGCCGAGGTAAAAGTCTGTTCACTGCGCCTTTCCGTATTCCTTATCATGAAAGCAGTGCTCGTAGCATAGAGCAGAGACATCCCGAGAAAGATAATAATACCCATGGCCACGATCATCAGGATCATAGCCTCGCCTCTGTTATCTAATTTTTTTATTTTCTTAAAAAAATCTCTAATCCTGCTCATATAAGTCCTTATCAGTTTACTTTTATGCCATTGAGCTTCACCACCGGTGACTTTCCTGCAGCCAGGCCTCCGCTCTCATAGAGCTCGATCTTTACCTTGTAGATGTGATCTATGGCTTCCTGCTTCAGAAGAGTCGTAACTGAGTATTTCTCATCTGTATCTCTTAAGTCCTCGGTCAGGTTATAGTACCCGGCAGAATTATATACTTTCATAAAACTGAAGGTACCGCCTGATAGACTCTGCTTTTTAAGCATATCATCGCTCTGCCTGAGGCCCATGTTCGTATGAACCCTGAGATTAAACCTGCTCTTCTCCTGCGGATGATTTTCTATCAGCCTGACAAGACCAGAGTACTCCCTGGTGTCATCAGCTTTTTCTTTTACGATGAAGATATCACCCTTCAGATTAGACTCGTTCTCTATGGTAACTGATTCCTTATATCCATTATCAGTGGCATACGCATCATAATACGGCCTGTAAAATATCATCACATCGAAAAAGTGGTGATCAGCTTCAGTTTTCCCGGCGTCTATATAGGTAAAATCCTTAAGCTGCTTTTTATAGACTGCCTGGTCCTCAGAGTCAGCCGGTCTCGCCTCAGAATGACTCTGGGAGTAGATCTTTTTTTCTACGAGTTTTTCCTCTTCTCCCTGCTTTACCAGTTCTCTCCATCTGAGATCATACTCATAGGTGATGACTGGAGTCACAGTAACCTTACCATCGGATGCGGTGCTTGTGTTAAATGATATGGTGATAAGTCTCTGCTGCTTTGTGATCTTCTGACCTTTATCATCAGGATCCTTGGTGATCTTCTTTCCTTCCTTCAGTGGATTCGTAGTGATCTGTTCCGGCAGATGGGAACTGATTCTCTGGTCAGGATCACTGTTCTTTTCAGTCGGCTGCATCCAGACATTATTAAATGACATCTGGACGGTGCGGGCTGTGTCGTTGTCCGATTTCACATAGTCGTTATCATACTGGCTGAAAGTAACCAGCCCATCGCTTCCGGTCGGAATAGCAGTCAGATTTACCTTGGCATCAAAGCTCCTGTTTCCGGGCTCCACGCCTGAGCTTACTCCGGTCAGGTCTATGTCCACAGCTCTGGTCTCCTGCTTATAGAGACCATCTTCAGAAGTCTGCACTGTAGGAGTCACAGCCACACTGTCTGCTCCGAAGAGTTTACCGAGCTTCTCTGTCTGCTCCTTTTTTACACTTCCATCTTCTTCTGATGAAACTATATCGGAAGCATTCGAGCCTTTGATCTTCTCATAGATGCTCGTCGCAGCATTCGTCTC